>JAXJWL010000046.1:0-28279 GCA_036308065.1 Paludibacteraceae bacterium | reverse complement strand
TCCGTATCCAGTACAATGGGTTTGATCTCAGCCTGAAAGTAAGGCACCCCGTTAATTAACACAGTAAACAGTTTGCAGAATCTGCAGCTACTACAAACTGTTCACGGTGCAAAAGTATATAAAATTTATTTTATTGCAAAAAAATCTTAAAAAAATCATTTAAGTATCACAGCACGTTTTTTCTTCCCATCCACCTTAGCAACAAGTGGTGTGGCAGAGCGCACCCATTTTAGATATTTATTTTCTTCTACCACTTCAAGAGTCTCTAGGAAGTCTTCGTTGAAACATTCTTCCTCGTCGTAACTATCCACAGTAAGATATGCACTACCACAAGAAGTAAGGTTTTGGAAGAAGTGAGTTCCTTGGCTAGGGTCTATGTGATAACTAGTTTCGCCAGCTTCCACAATCACCTTTGCACCTGTAATGTGAGGCCACTTCACAGGGATACCAAGCCATGTATCACTACTACCCCAACGACCAGGACCTATAAGGATATAAGGTCTGTTTTCTTTAAGCATTTGCTTATTGTACTTGTCGATGTCGTAGGCAATAAGTTGGTTGTTTGAAGGGTTGAACATGCCTTTTTTCACATAAAGCACGTCGTAAATATCCTCCAAAATGCCATTGCCAAGTGCTTGTTTAGATGTTATTAAAGTATTTTCCTGTGGAATAAGAGTTAAATCTTCGTCAATTGCCTTGTTTGGGTCCACAATAGGTCTTATTTGAAGAAGATAAAATCTATTTTTCTCATTTTTTTCGTAATCTAAGTTTACAGCAAACTCTACTTCAACAGGACGACCCATTTCTCTCTCGCCCACTTTCAGCACCTTGTCGATAATATCAGCAAGTGGAAACACGTCGTGCTCCAAGATATTTGCAAAAGTAATCACCTTTCTACCACCCTCGTACAAACCATCACGAATAATTTGATCGTATGGGTCGAATGTAGATGCTATATACTTAAGTGTACCATCTTTTTCGGCATCACGCACATGTATTCTGTGCAAGTTGAAACCATCATCTACAAGTGGCTTGAATGTATCTGCCGAAATATCTAGTGCATTAAAATATGTTTGAGTCTCGTTTAGAGCAAACTCTAACGAACTGGTTTGCAAGATATTGTGTGGATGTTTTGGAGAAAAACGAAGTGTTTGACCTCCGTCAACAATATATTTTCCAAGTCCTAATGCCACATTTACAACACCATCTTCTGGTTTTTCGTCGCCTATAGGATAATAGTTTAGCGAACGCGCCACCCCAGAGAATGAAGGATAAAATCTATCTCCGTATGCCTTACCGCACACTTCTTGAAGCACCACTGCCATCTTTTCACGAGAAATCACATTCTTTGTAGCAGTCATATAACTTCTACTACCGCTATAATACACAGAAGCATACACCGCCTTGATAGCTTCGCCAAGTTTCATTAAAGTAGATTTAACATCATCTTTGTTGTTTGGCACCATGTAGGTAGAATACACTCCTGCAAATGGTTGATAGTGAGCATCTTCTAACAATGAAGATGAACGCACAGCAATTGGAGTATTTATTACATTTACAAATGCTCTCAGGTCTGCCCACACATCTTCTGGTATCTTAGCCTCAAGGAAATGACTTAAAATTTCCTCGTCTGATAGGTTTTCTGAATACGCAATATCGTAAAGATTGTTTTGCTCCATAAATTCGTCGAACTTATCTGTACAAATCACCACAGTCTTTGGTATCACAATCTGAGTGGTATCATAGTCGAAAAACTCCTCGTTGCGTTTTGAAATAAGGTCCAAAAATGCAAGTCCACGACCTTTTCCACCCATTGAGGCCTCGCCAATACGAGCAAAATTTGAATAACTATCAAATCTATCACTTTGGAACACTGCCACCACACCTTTGTTTTTCACCTTTCTATAGTAAACAATAGCATCGAAAATGATTTTTCTTGCTTCTGCCACTTCTTCTATAGACTGCACTGCCAAGCCACGCAAAAACTCCGCAAGTGGGAACATTGCACGAGAATACAACCAACGAGAAAGGTGGTTTTTAGACAAGTGGTGATAAAGCGATTCAGAAGGAATTTCAAAGATTTTTTGTTGCAAATCTTTTAAATTCTTTACCACTGCCACCACCCAATTTGTTTCTGGATCGATGAAATTAAAGTCGCCAAAACCAAAATTGTGTGTTACAGCCTCTTTAAGTTCCAAGTGCATTAGAGAATTGCTCTTGTTGATAAAATGCGCTTGAAGTCTGTCTGCCTCTGCCTTGTTTATCTCTTCTGAAGACTCTATGATAATAGGCAAAAACTTATCCTTTTCACGAATATATTCGCAAAGTTCTATACCAGAACGAGCATAAAGTTCTCCATCTTTTGGAAAACGCACATCGGTAACAAGACCCAAAAGATTCTTTTGGTATTTATCGTAAAGTTCTTTTGCTTCTTCGTAGTTACGAGCTAGCAAAATCTTTGGACGTCCACGCATACGAAGCATTTGTTCGTGCTCATTTAGAGCCTCGGTCATAAACGAACGCGACTGCAAAAAGACGTGTTTGTAAAGATACGGCAAGAGCGCCGAATAGAAATGTATAGAGTCTTCTACAAATAAAATTGCCTGCACACCCACTGATTTCACATCTTGGTCTACATTCATTTTATCTTCTAGAAGTTTTACAATAGCAAGCAAAATATCTGGTTCGCCAAGCCAATTGAAAGTGTAGTCTATAGCAGTAAGGTCTTCGCCCGCGAATACCCTTTGGAAAACTTCTCTTGAAAACGGAGTTAACAACACCACTGGTGTGGTTGGGAAAAGGTCTTTAAGTTCTTTTGCGTATTCAAATACCGAACTATTTTCCTTCGACGGCATTATTATGAAAAGGTCGTATGAAGTGATTTTTAGAAGTTCTTCTGCCTCTTCTCTATTCGACGCCAAGGTAAAACGTGGTGGATACCTTAAGTTTAAAGAAGTGTATTCATTAAAAATAAGTTCATCTATTCTACCATCTTCCTCTAGCATAAAAGCATCGTACTTACTCGCTATGAGCAGAATATTGTAGATACGTCCCATCATAAGATTGGCAAACGACGTATCTTTAAAATACATTTTCTTTATATTTCCCTTATTCATCCTAATGTATATGATGTTGCGTTTAACACTGCTATTAGTTGTGAAGTTTCTTCCAAAGTGATTTCTACTTTATATCTAGAAATAGTTCTACCTGTTTTTATAGGTGTTGCTACGGCTATAAAAGTGCCTTCTTTGGCAGATTTAATAAAATCTATAGTAGAGTTTAGAGTCACTGTTTTGCTACCATTGGCATTTGCTGCCACCGCCATAGCATAATCTCCCAATGTAAACAAAACTCCACCATTTACAAGACCTAAACCATTGTGATGAGTTTCATTTATCTTTAGTCTGCAAACTGCCCTATCAGATGAAGCCTCTATTACTTGTACTCCAATACTAATTGCAAATTTATCTCTTTCTGTGTTATTTTCCATACTTTTGGGTATAAAAAAGCCCTCTTAGTAATCTACCTTGAGGGCTTAAATTATCCATTTATAAATTTATTATTTTGAGAAGAAGAAATCGCAACGGCGATTTTTTTGTTCGGCCTTAGGAGGATTTGGTAATTTACCTTGTGGTTGAGCTGTGATTCTTGATTCTTCAATACCTGCTTTAACAAGGGCAGTTTTAACAGCATCAACACGTTTTTGACTTAGTTTTAAGTTGTAATCGTTGCTTCCTGGGAAGTCGCAGTAACCACGAATTTCAACTTTAAGTTCTGGGTCTGCATTAAGTTTTGCTACTACTTTTTCAATATTCTTTTTAGCTTTTGAATCTAAAGTATATTTATCGAATGCATAGTAAACAGACTCGTTGTAATCTACAGAAGGGTCAACACCTAGAGCTGTGAACACTTTTTTAACTTCGTCGCAGCAAGAGATTGCTTCTTGTGGAATGCTTTCACCCCAATAGTTTACAAATGCACCTTTTGGAGTATTTGGTTCGCGGTCGCGGAAGTTTGCAACACCGTCATTGTCGTCGTCTGGAGTAACAGCGTTGTAGTCTTCTAGAGTTTGGATACGTGGAAGAATGTTGTTTGCAACTGTATCTTCAAGTGCTTTAACACGTTTTTTCAAGCTGTCGATATCGTTAACAAGACCTTTTTCGCCAGAAACAAGTTGACGATATTCGTACATTGAGATATTTCTCATGTGACCACCAACTTTTTCGTCTTCGTTTTCTAAGAATTTAACACGAAGGTTTGCACTTACATAGAACTGACCATCGTTCATAGTACCCTTTGTATAGTGTTCGCCTTCAAAGTTGTCTTTGTTTGTTACTCTATAGTAACCACTCAAACCAACTGCTAAATGTTTGTTGATATTGTATTCTACGTTGAGACCCAATGGAATTGAGATTGCAGTACCATAACCGCTACCATCTTGACCAATACCTTTTGGAGTATTCAAACCAGGAGCAGAACCTTCAACTGGTGTAGAAACACATTCGTACCAAATAAGACCAACACCAGCATTTAAGTACATGTTCCATGCTGCAGTTTTACGATATTGACCAAAAAGGTTGAATAAGTTTACTGATGCCATCAAAGAAGGAGCATACATATTACCCTTGAAAGAGTTACGACCCCATTCGGTAGAACCAGTAACACCTTGGTATGGCATATATTGGAAGTTCAATAACAAGCCCCAAATTGGGTTCCATGTATATTCTGCTTCCAAACCAATAGTCCAAGAAACTTTAGATGCTGAAAGAATTTGGTCAAAGTTTTGTTTTACGTCACCGTCAAATTGTGACATACCAACATTAAGACTCAATGACCAGTGAGAGAAATCTGTGAAATCGTTTAGTGCTCTAGTATTTGCTTCTGCATTTTTTACTTCTGCAGTTTCAGCCTCCAAACTAGTTACAACAGCTTCCTCCGCAGAAAATGCAGGGAAAGATAATATAGATAAAACGCTTAAAAGGGCGAAAATCTTCTTCATGTTTACATTTTTTTAGAAATTCAGCAACAAAATTAATAAAAAAAAAATAATTAATACACATTTATTATAAAAAAAATGAAGTTTTCTATCATTTTTTATACAATATCACCAAAAAGAGTAATTGCACTAGCGTCTTTTATCTTAACTCTCACTAAATCACCCACTTTTTGGCCTTGGTTGTCAAACAACACAACTTTGTTTTGAGAGGTTCTTCCAGAAAGTTGTTCGCGCGAGCGTTTAGAATAACCTTCAACCAATACCTCAAACTCTTTTCCTATGTCGTTTTTGTTACTTTGAAGAGAAAGTTCCATCTGCAAATCTATCATTTCTTGCAAACGACGAAGTTTCACTTCCTCTGGCACATCATCTGGCAGATTTTTTGAAGCGTATGTACCTTTTCTCTCTGAATATTTAAACATAAACGCACTATCATACCCTACTTCGCGCATCAAACTTAGAGTTTCTTGATGATCTTCTTCTGTTTCAGAATGGAAACCTGTGAACATATCTGTAGAAATACCACAATCTGGTATATGTTTTCTAATCAAGGCAATACGCTCTAGATACCACTCACGAGTATATTTTCTATTCATAAGTTTTAGTATCCTACTGCTTCCAGACTGCACTGGTAGGTGAATATGCTTGCAAAGGTTTGGATATTTGCTTATCACAATGATTGTTTCCTCGCTCATATCCTTTGGATGCGATGTGGTAAATCTTATTCTAATACCCGGAATGGCTTGAGCAAGATTTTCTAGAAGTCCAGCAAAATTCAATCCTTCAAAATTGTATGAGTTTACATTTTGACCAAGAAGCGTAACTTCCTTGTAACCACGATTGTACAAATCTTGCACCTCATTTAATATACTATTGTATGGACGAGAACGCTCGCGACCGCGAGTATATGGCACAATACAATATGAGCAGAAATTGTTGCAACCACGCATGATAGAGACAAAACCAGAAATGCGATTTCCACCGATACGTTGAGGTAGCACATCTTTGTAGGTTTCTGTAAGAGAAAGATCTATATTCATAGATTTTTCGCCTTGCTCTGCTTGTGCAATCAAGTTTGGCAAATCTAAATATGCATCAGGACCTGCAACCAAATCTACTGCTGGGTGCTCAAGAAGTTCTTTTTGCATACGTTCTGCCATACAGCCAATTACGCCTACCTTTAGGTTTTTCTTTTTACGTTTCAACTGACGGAAAAACTCTAGTCGAGACATAGCTTTCACTTCTGCATGCTCACGAATTGAACATGTATTGATAAAAACTGCATCTGCCTCATCTATCGACTCGCATAGTTCGTAATCTGCCATTTTCATTACTGCTGCCACCACTTCGCTATCTGCAAAGTTCATTTGACAACCGTATGTTTCTATAAATAATTTCTTGCTCATAATCACATTTATAATACAATCTGCAAAGATAATAAATTTAAATTAGGAATGAGGAATTAGGAATTAGGAATTTTTTGAGCAGCGTGAGCAAAGATAAGCACATAAAAACTACGGTATTTTCAAACGATTGAACGTTATTTTAGTTAATTTGTGTTAAAATTAGCATATTTTACTCGCAAACGATTGCAGTTTCAAAAAAATTGTTATACATTTGCAAAGAATTCACGTAAAAATTAAGTTTTTTCATAGTTTAAGGTTTAGAAAAGATAAGGGAGGGCAACCTTCCTTTTCTTTTATTTATACCACAAGAGTGAATTCTAAACATTTCAATAGTTCTAAATCTAGTTGGGATTAATTTAAGAGACAAAATTTGATTATTTAGAAAAGAAAGGTTACCTTTGCATAGTAATCCCAATGAAAGAGAGTCTCGAGAACACAAAGTACGAGATTCTTTTTATTTTGTAAATTCATTTTACAAATCATTTGCTGGCGTCAGCTAAAACAATTCTATTTGTATTAGTTTACGCAGTTTATTTTTTTGCTAATTCAAACAATTAAAATATAAAAATTATGGCTATTACTTACATGTCAAAAGAGGGGTATGACAAACTCCTGAAAGAAATTGCACACTTAGAGAGCGTGGAAAGACCACGTATTATTAATGCTATCTCTGAAGCGAGAGATAAAGGTGACTTATCTGAAAACGCAGAATATGATTCAGCTAAAGAAGCACAAGGTCTGCTAGAAGCAAAAATTTCTCAACTAAAAGCTACATTACTAAATGTACGCATCATTGACGAAAGCTTAATATCTACCGATAGTGTTCAAATCTTAAGCAAAGTGACTATTCGCAATACCAAAACAAACCAACAAATGACATATACCCTTGTTTCTGAAGCTGAAGCAAACTTAAGAGAAGGCAAAATGTCTATCGGTACTCCTATTGCTAAAGCATTAATCGGTAAAAAGAAAGGCGACGTAGTTCCTGTTACTACTCCTTCTGGTGTTATTGAATTTGAAATCGTTGACTTAGGTATCTAATATTATGGCAACCATTTTTAGTAAAATAGCAGCTGGCGAAATTCCAAGCTACAAAGTAGCAGAAAACGATAAATTTTACGCATTCTTGGATATTAATCCACTTGTAAAAGGTCACACCCTTGTAATTCCAAAACAAGAAGTTGATTATATCTTCGACCTTAGCGACGAAGACTTAGCAGAAATGCAAGTATTCGCAAAAAAAGTAGCTATTGCTATTAAGTCTGCATTCCCTTGCATCAAAGTAGGACAAGCAGTGATTGGATTGGAAGTACCTCACGCACATATCCACCTTATTCCTATCAAAAAGGAAAGCGATATGCTGTTCTCAAATCCAAAACTTAAACTCACAGCAGAAGAGTTTAAAGAAATCGCAGAAAAGATTCAAGCAGAGTTCTAATAAAAAATCCCGAAATGAAAATTTCGGGATTCTTTTTTATATTAACACGACCTCTTCAATCTTGAGTTTTAAAGAGGTAAGTTACTCGAAGCTAAAGCTTCTCGTGATTTTAAGCTGCATTCGGCAATAACCAATTAAAATTGGTAAATATATTTAATGGTCTATTCTATTACAAGTAAACTTGCATAGAACAAACCATTAAATATATAATAACCCAAACTTAGGTTTGGGTTATTGCTCTCATTTGCACTAAAATTCAAGATTATTTGGAGTTCTTGGGAAAGGTATCACGTCGCGTATGTTGCTCATACCTGTTACGAATAGGAGTAGACGCTCGAAACCAAGACCGAAGCCTGAGTGAGGAGCAGAACCCCAACGACGAGTATTTAGATACCACCAAATATCTTTTTCTGGCACTCCCATTTCTGCAGCACGAGTTTTTAGTTTTTCGTAGTCTGCTTCACGTTCAGAACCACCAATGATTTCACCAATTTTTGGGAATAAAACGTCCATAGCACGTACAGTTTTGCCATCTTCGTTTTGTTTCATATAGAAAGATTTGATTTCTTTAGGGTAGTCTGTTAAGATAACAGGACGTTTGAAGTGTTCTTCCACTAAATAACGTTCGTGTTCAGACTGAAGGTCGATACCCCAACCCACTTTGAATTCAAATTTTTTGCCATTTTTCACAGCCTCTTCAAGGATTTGAACACCTTCTGTATAGGTCAAACGAACGAAGTCATTTGCTAACACAAAGTTGATTCTGTCTATCAATTCTTTGTCAAACATATCGTTTAAGAATTGAATATCATCTTTACAGTTTTCTAGAGCCCATGTTAAGCAGAATTTCACGAAGTCTTCTGCTAGTTGCATATTGTCTTTAATGTCGTAGAAAGACATTTCTGGTTCAATCATCCAGAATTCTGAAAGGTGACGAGGAGTATTTGAGTTCTCTGCACGGAATGTAGGACCAAAGGTGTAGATTTCGCCTAGAGAAAGAGCTCCAAGCTCACCTTCAAGCTGACCAGACACTGTTAAAGAAGCATGTTTTCCGTAGAAATCTTGGCTGTAATCTACTTTTCCTTCTTCTGTTTTAGGAAGATTTTCCAAATCCATAGTGGTCACTGTAAACATTTGACCTGCACCTTCACAGTCTGATGCTGTGATAAGTGGTGTATGGAAATAATAGAAACCTCTTTGGTGGAAGAAAGTGTGAATAGCCATTGCCATATTGTGACGAATACGGAACACAGCACCAAAAGTATTGGTACGAGGACGTAGATATGCTATTTCACGAAGGAACTCCATTGAGTGTCCTTTCTTTTGTAGTGGATATGTTTCTGGGTCTGCTTCTCCGTAAACTTCAATGCTAGTAGCTTGAATTTCAACAGATTGACCTTTACCCATAGATTGCACTAGGGTACCAGTTACACCAATACAAGCACCAGTAGTTATTTTTTTAAGCTCATTTTCGTCGAAATTTGCATTATCAACAACTATCTGGATATTATTAATAGTAGAACCATCGTTTAGAGCGATGAAACTTACATTTTTGTTACCACGACGGGTTCTCACCCAACCTTTTACAATGATTTCTTCTCCGTAGCAAGTCATTTGTAATGCTTTTGCTACCTTAATTCTGCCTAAAACACTCATAATTTTAAATTGAGTCGCAAAGTTATTATTTTTTTTTAATTAAAACAACATAGTTACACCTGCAAGACCATTTATACCAAAATTACGATAACCATAATAGGTATCAGACTTTTGGTTTGCTAGGTTTTTGCCTTTAATAAACACAGTTAACCAGTCTAGAGCCTTGTAAGATGCCCACACATCCACATCGTGAATATCGTTCATTTTCACAACTTCACCTGCTACTAGGGCTTTTCTATCGGCTAACATTTTATATGAAGCACCCACTTCCCATTTTTCTAGGAATTTGTATGTGCCTGTAAACTCTACTTTCCAAGAAGGTTTTTGCCATGCGTATGCATTTTCTTTCACTCCCCAATAGTTGTAACCTGCTGTTACACCTAGGTCTAGACCTTTCACATAGTCGAAATATAGACCTGCATTCACATCTACATGGTGAGTAGTGCTTTCTGTTACCACATCGAAAGTATTTGTGTATTTGTCTGTTGCAATACCATTTTCGTCTAGGGAAACGTGGTTTACGTAGTAATATTGGTCTAAAATCAAGTCGTATTCAAAGCCAACATTGAATAGCAGACCTTCCATAATGCGAATACGAAGTCCTAGATTTACATCAAATGGAGTGTATGTAGGAGACACTTCCAAATCAGGAGTAATATAAGGGTTTTCTCTTAAGATTTCATAGTAATAATTTGGTTTGTAATCGCCACCAATGCCACCATATAGATAGAAAATATCTGGCACGATACCTACGTGAGCATTGATTTCTGCAGAACCAGTTACTGGGCGTTTTGCATGTTTATTGAAATCTACAAAAAGATTTCCACCCACATTTACTTCCCAATCTTCGCCATGAAGTTTGTAGAATGGGGTAAATTTAAGTATACCTGCTGTGTGAGGATGACTTTCTTCTGCCTTTGTATTCATATTTAAAATATCAATGTCGGCATCTACTTCTGCACCAAGTTCGCCCTTGCCTACATGACCTGCTAGTTCTACGCCTGCTTTAATCATGTGAGCATCGATATTGAAGTTTCTTGCAAAATATTTATAACCCAAATGTGTATGGTAATGAATTTTGCTTTTATGATCTGTAGAATAGAGTTTTAAATAGAAATCTACATCGGAATTTGTGCCTACTGTATCTTTCATCAAATCACTCAAGTCTGTGCTCAAACCATAATAGTCGTAGCTATTAAATTTGTATGAAACACCTGTTTCTAGTTTAGATTTTTTGAAAGTTGTTTCATAGTTTAGACCTAAATCTGTAATTTGGTCCATAGCACGAGGTTTAGTGCCATCTTCCAACTTAATATTTCCAAAGGCACCATTGTGTTTCACAGACACGTCTAGCAAATAATTTCCTTTTTCGATAAGTGGGTAATAAAACTCACCTAATGTTTGCCAGTAGAAGCCCAAACCAGCCTTGAACATACCTTTTTTTCTATCAGGCATAGACTCTTCTTCTGCCTCATATTCGGTTGGGTCTTGCACTGTGGCAGACTTTTCTGTTTTTTCTACTTTAGACCAAGTAGTATATGTGATTTCTGGTTGTTCTACCTCTACGACTTCTTTTTGTGGTGTTGGACTTATTTTTTTTGCATTTGCCACAGTTGGGTCGTATTCTCTCTCCACGGTTAAGTCTCTAGAAATGTCTTCTGCATTTTCTTGAGAATAAACTGTAAATACAGAAGCAAAAGCTAAAGCTATTATTAATAATTTCTTCATTTTATTATTGGTTAGATACTGTTTCTGACTCTTTTTTGTTTATTAACTCCAATCTAGAAGCTATAGCATCTGAGATTTCTTTATCATCTGCCACGTAATTATCTTTTAAGTTCAACAAATATTGTTTTGCTTCAAAATAATTTTCTTTTGCAATGTAAATATCTGACAACAAGACAAATGACTTAGCCAAATAGTGTTGATGAGGAGTGCCCTTTGAAATGTAAGAGAACACTTCTGCCTCTGCCTTGTCTAACTGATTTTTTGCAAAATAATAGTTGGCAAGTTCATATTTAGCTTCAGCACCATAAATATTACGTGTATCTGCTGCAAGAGCGACTAAATCTTCTATCGCAGATGCGGGCACTTCGACAAGCTCAGTGACCGCTAGCGCTAGATAAGATTTGTATCTATTGTAGCGTGCTTCAGTAAGCATTTCATCATCTGAATACGCATTGATAATATCAGAAGCCACTTCTATTGTTCTATTATAGTCTTTTAGCATATAAGCACAACGCAAGATACCTAGTTTGGCAGGTTGTCTTGTTTCTGCGCTACCTACTTGGTCAAGTTTTGTAAAATATCCCAATGCATCTTGATATTTTTCAAGGTCGTATGCAATAGAAGATGCACGTTGAAGCGAGAACTCAATATTTGGATTTTCTGCATTATCAATAAGTTTAGCATATAGTGCCAAAGACTCATTGTATTTCTTTTGTTGATAATAACTATTTGCCAAATAATATTGAGCAAGAGCATTGTATTTGCCTTGTGGATACATAGTTATGTATTTATCAAGAGCAGCACTCGCCTCTGCATAGTTGTTTTTAAAGTAGATTTTCTCTGCTGCTTTATATTGTAGAGAGTCTTCTTTGGTGGTAGAAGATTTGCCCAATTGTTGTGCAAGTTGGTTAAATTCATCTACTTTGTTGGTATCTACCATGATGCTTTCTAGTGCAGAAAGTGCAGTAGCAGCTTCCTCAGTATTTGGATATGTTACAGCAACTTTTTTGTATGTAGCCGCGGCTTCTGCCACCTTGCCAGAGTTGTATTGAAGCATTGCTATTTGCAGTTGTGCTTTTCTCACAACAGGGTTTGATGCAGGGAATTTTGTTGAAATATCCTCAAAACTTGCAATAGCCTCATCGTTTTTGTTTAAAGCGATATATGCTTTACCAATCTCAAATAGAGCATCGTCGTTCCAATCAGATTTTGGGAAACGTGTTTGCAAATCTTTTAAAACAGCAATTTTTTCGTTGTAACTCTTTTGCAGACCTAAAACAAACGCCTTTTGATAAAGAGCATAATCCACACCTTTATAAGTACCTCCTATTTCAACAGACTGATTATAAGACTTTAACGCTTGAGTAAAATCTCTTTGTAGGAAATAACAGTCGCCTATTCTATTCAAGGCATCTAGTCGCATTACAGGATTTACTTTTTCTATTTTTTCATATTTTCTAAACCAATACGCTGCATTTTGGTATTCTTTTTTATTCCAGAATATGTATGCAATGTTGTATTGCGCAAAACGATATTCGTCTTGCTCCATAGAAATAGTTTTTTTCAGATATAAATCAAATTGTTCTTTTGCTTCATCATATTTCTTTTGACGATACAAACATTCTCCATACCAGAAATGTGCACGAGCAGTAACATCTGTGTTATAAGATTTTTCGGCAAGCAATGTTTGCAAGTGTGCCATTGCATCTGGATATTTTCTGTTTGCAATAGCATCTGTAGCCATACCAAATAGCACTCTTTGCTCTGCTTCTTTCACCACGCGATCTGTAGAATTCAGATTTTTGATAGATGCGTATGCTTGTGAATAGTTTGTGGTTGTTAAGTATGAAGAAATAAGGTATTCGTGCACCTTTTCTTTGTGTTTAGACTCTGGAAACTCTTTCAAAAATCTTTCAAATGCCCCTACAGACTCATTGAAAGCAGAATATGAAAGTTCGTAAGTAAGAAGTGCATAGTTGTAAAGTGCATCTTCTTTTATTTGTTTATCAAAATCTAGACGAGAAGCCTTGTCGAAAGACATACGAGCATTTTTCTTATCTGCAAGTTTCAAATAAGACATCGCTGTGTGGAAATAACTATTTTGACCTAGTTTGTCCTTTTCATTGGTAGATTTTGCCAATGTTTTCACAGCCTTGTCGTATTGCTCGGTGTTGTAATAAGACATACCCAACACATACCAGTCTTCTCTGGTCATTTTTTTGCTCAACTTCTGATATTTTTCTAGAAGTTCTATAGTATTTGAGTACTCTTTGTTGTTGAACTTACACACAGCCAAAATTTTGTAAACTTCTGCTTTTTCCTTCTTAATTTCACCAGCAGAAATGATTTTATTGGCATATTCTGTACTCTTTTCGCAGTTGTCTAGTAAGAAATACAATCTACAAAGTAGAAGTGGAGTTTCTTCTTTGAAACTAGGGTCGTTTTCTGCAACAAGGATATTTTCTAGAGCCACAGAATAATTTTCTAGTCTATATTGAGAATAACCATAGTAGTAATGTGCTGAAACATTGTATTTTTCAGATTTACGTTTCAACAACAATCCAAACTCATACGATGCTTCTTCGTATTTTTTTCTATCTAGATATGCATAACCACGATAAAACAAAAGAGCATCTATATCTTCGTCTGTAAGGTTTTCACGTCTTACTTTTTCAAGTATTTCTAAGGCATGTTTATGCTTTCCTGCCTCAATCTCCAGAATACCAATGTAAAGGTTAAATTTATCTAGTTCTGAAGCGTATGGATATGCCAGCACGTATGCTTGTAGTTTATTTATTGCATCTGCATTTCTTAGATAATAAGCAGATAGTGCAGATGTGTATTCTGCCTCTCTTTTTTCTTCTGCATTTTCTATTTCTTCTGCTAGCAATTCTTCGGTATATCTGTACGCAGCAGAGTAGTTTTTGTTATGAAAAAACTCTTCGGCGTGTTCTAAAAGTCGAGATTCTTCGTTGTGAAATGGAGAATCTGTAGCAGATAAATTAAATGCTAATAGAGAAAATAAAATTAAGGATAATGTCTTTTTCATTTTTTTTGAATAAATGTAAGTCCGTCGCGCAAAGGTAATATAAAATAAGAAATTTTTTCTTGTTGAGTATTCAAATAATCGTTAAAAGCAAGCAAGCCTTTGGTTTGATAATCGTTGTTTGCTACCTTCTCAACCACTTTTCCACCCCAAAGTGTATTGTCTGCCAAGATAAAACCACCGGGTGTAAGTTTGTCAAACACAGCATTGTAATACTCAATATAGTGTCTTTTATTTGCATCTATAAAGATAAGGTCAAATGTTTCGTTGCTTTCTTCTAGCCATTTTAGGGCATCAGCCACTATAAACTCTATTTTAGAAGCATTTGGCGAAGCATTTATATACTCACGTGCCATATCCTCTATTTCATCATCGATGTCTATAGTAATCAGTTTGCCGTCTTCTGGTAGATTTTCTGCAAGGCAAATAGCAGAATAACCCACGTATGTGCCTAATTCAAGGATTCTTTTAGGCTTAATCATAGCCACTAGCATACTTAGTAGCCTACCTTGAATATGACCAGAAAGCATGTGAGGGTGAAGAAGTTTCACATTTGCCTCATGAGTAAGTTTCTGTAAAAGTTCTGTTTCTGGTTCTGAATGTTCAAGGATATATTTCTCTAATTCTCTCATTATAAATAAATTATCTCACTTAATTTTTCTTTTACAAAATATTTTTGTGCCACATCAAGTATCTCATCTGCCGATATGGCCATATATTTTTCTATGGTTTCGTCTATTTCAGACACTTGATTGAATGTCAAATATTGTTTTACTGACGAAAGAATAGTACTCTCCCTGTTTTCCTGTGCCAAATAAACTTGACCTACTATTTGTCTTTTGCTTCTCGATAGCAAGGTTTGAGAAATTTTATCTTGCACAAGTTTATCTATCTCTTTATAAGTCAATCTCTTAGCCCTAGACAAATCGTCGTGATCTGTGCCTAAATACACATACCAAAGTCCCGTATCTGAATAGGTTTGATATTGTGAATCCACCTGATAAACAAGTGCATTTTTCTCTCTTAAAGATAGATTCAACTTGCTTGTCATATTTGGACCACCCAAGATATTGTTTAATAAAAAGAACGCATATTTTTCTTTTTCTGCAATAGAAGGTGCTCTACCACCTATCACGTAGTGTACTTGTGTGGTGTTTCGATTTATTTCAAGTTTTCTTGGAGTGTACACATTAGGTGTGATACGTTGAAAATCTCTTGTTGTAGACTCCACTGACACAAGATACTTACCCACCAATTTCTCTACATAGCTTTGTGAAAAATCACCCATAGAGAAGAATACCAATTCATCTGTGGTGTAACAGCGTTTGTAGAAGTCTATCAGCCTTTTAGATGTGATAAGGTCTAAAGAATCTTTTGTACCCAATATGTTTCTACCCAAAGAAAATCCATCAAAAAGCACATCTTCCAAATCGTCAACGATAGACTCTGCAGGAGCATCAAGATAGGAATCTATCTCGTCTTTTACTACTTCTTTTTCTTTTAGAAGTTCTTCTTCGTTTATTGTAGAATTGAAAATCACATCCATAATCAAATCTACAGCACGAGAAAAATCTCTTTTAAGCACAATAGAATAAACTACTGTTTCCTCTTTTGTGGTATAAGCATTGAGTTCACCACCTACTGTTTCTAGGCAGTTCATCACTTGATATTGAGACCTCTTCTTAGTACCCTTAAAGAAAAGATGCTCCAAAAGGTGAGCCATACCATGCTCATTTTGAAGTTCGTCTCTTGTGCCTGTATTGGCCATGATGCCACAATACACCACATCAGATTTGCAAGGAATATGAAGTATTCTCAAGACTTTTTCTCTTTAAATTACACACTATTTTAACCTCAAAAAAGAAGCTGACTTTTTAGCCAGCTTCTTTTTCTTATTGGATAATTTTAATCTTATTTGCTTTTGTTGTTGTTACCCTTGTCTGAGCCTACGCGGTCCATTGCGCAACGGAAACCTATGTCATTGCTACTTTCTGCTTGTTCTTTGTAGCGACGAGTTGCAGGGCTCAACCAGTATGAACGGTCTTTCCAGCTACCACCTTTATATACACGTGTGGTATTTGAGATTTGAGTAGCAAGGAATTTTTCTCTATCACCTGGTAGATCTGCATCTGGGTTGTATAGACGTTCTGTTGCTTTGTCAGAATCTAAAACTTCTAACCATTTGTTTGGATCTACTTGAGATTTAGCGTCACCGTCTTTGTAGTTACGTACGTCTAGTTTGTTGTATTCAGCTAAGCTATCTTTAGAAACTGGTACTGCGTATGCTAGACGACCTAGGCTATCAAGTTGATAAACATCTAAAGAGTCTTTTACAGGAGCAACATAGATGTTACCACGGAATGGGTTGTATTCAGAATATTCATCGCTAGAAGCTTGACGATATACGTCCATTGTCCATTCGTTTACGTTACCTGCCATGTTGTATAGACCGAAATCATTTGGCCAGAATGAGTTTACTGGAGCTGTGATGTTTGCTTTATCGTTTAAGTCACCAGAAACACCCATCATGTCACCTCTACCACGAGAGAAGTTAGCCATGATTTTACCACGAGCCTTACGAGAAGGGTTACGTGTTTGTGAACCATCCCATGGGAAAATACGACGTTCGTCATAGTTTTCCATATCTTTGTCAGATGTGATACCGTATGCAGCAAACTCCCATTCTGCTTCTGTTGGAAGACGATAGTCTGGAAGAAGGATACCATCAGACATATTGGTTTTACGAGCGTCACCAAATGCGTTTATTTGAGTAGATTTTACCGCAGCTGGGTCGTAATCATCAGTTTTTAAGTATTTACCTGTGTTGTAAACTTTAGCTTTTGCTACAGAGTCGTTTTCAAAACGAGCTGAGTCACGATAGATAGCTTCGAAATCTGGGAAGTCGATTACGCCTGCTTCTTTAAGTCTAAGTTCGTTTACACGGTCTGAACGCCATACGCAATAGTCAGTAGCTTGTTCCCAAGAAACACCTACTACTGGATACATATCGTATGCAACGTGTGTGAAGTAATAATTTAGATAAGGTTCGTTGTATGCCAACTCTTCGCGCCATACTGTTGAGTCTGGACGACATTTGTCAGCTATTTCTGTTCCATACATGAAAGCCATCCAATATACATACTCTCTCCAATCACGGTTTGAGATTTCGTATTGGTCCATGTAGAATGAATTTACAGTAACACGACGTGGGTAATTGTTCCACTCACTGTAGGTATCTTCGTTTACTCTACCCATAGTAAAAGTACCACCTTCTACCAAAACAGTTCCCGGAGGGGTGTCTTGTTCGTAGTTGTCTACAACTTGGAAACCGCCGTATTCAGCGTCATTATATTTCCAACCAGTAGTGTTAGAAGCACTTTTGTTACACGAAGAAATAGCTAGTGCAGAAAGACCAGCTAAAACGATAGTTAAAATGTTTTTTATTTTCATAGTAATCGATATATTCCGCAGGTTATTTTTTATCGCCTACAAAGATAACTGATTTTTTGTATAGATATTGTATGAAATCCAAAAAAAAATCGTTTTTTTTCAAAAAGTGGTCTATATTTTTTTTATTTTTGCAAAAAAACTAACAAAATGCCACAGAAAGAAGACTTAACTATTTGCGTTAAAGGAAAATTAATAGATTTTAGCACTCCTAAAATAATGGGGATAGTTAATTTCACCTCAGACTCTTTTTACGAGAAAAGTAGATGGAATCTAGATTCCTTGAAATATGCAGACATTATTGATATAGGAGGTTGTTCTACCAGACCAGGTTCTTCTCCTGTAGATAAAACTCAAGAAAAGAAACAATTAAATAAAGGTATAGATCTACTTAGAGATAAATACCCTGATGCAATTTTGTCTGTTGACACCTTCAGACCAAGCATTGCTCAATGGGCAGTAGAAGTAAAAGGTGTAGACATTATTAATGATGTATCTGGCGGCATGGTGAATATGTTTGAGACTGCAGCCAAGTGCAAAGTCCCATATATTTTAACATTTTCCGAAGGAGGTTTTTCTGCAGATATGATGTATTTCTTTTCTAAAAAAATAGAAAAACTTTACTCGTTGGGCGTAAACGATATTATATTGGACCCTGGTTTTGGTTTCAACAAAACTATGGAACAAAACTTTGAGATAGCCAAAAATATGGACTGTCTTAAATGTTTCAACCTACCTATTTTAGTAGGTATTTCTAGAAAATCTATGGTTCAACACGCCACCGGCACCAACGCCAACGCTGCTCTAAATGGCACAACAGCACTAAATACTTTACTTTTGGAGAGAGGAGCAAATATACTTAGAGTGCACGACACAAAAGAAGCCAAAGAAGCAGTTAATATATTTGAACATATTTATAACGTATGATAGAATTTCATTTTAAAGACCTACTAGACATATTCATAGTAGCATTCATTCTATTCCAAACCTACCGACTACTTAAAGGAACTTCGGGAATGAACATTTTCGCCGTTCTTTTAACCTTTGTCACTGTATGGTTTTTTGTATCTTACGTTTTCCAAATGGAACTCTTGGGTTCTATTATTAATAAGGTGGCTAATGTGGGTTTAATCCTTTTAGTTATCTTATTTCAAGATGAAATCAGGACCTTTATGAGTAAACTGTTCAATAGAACAGCTACAAATAAATTAGTTAAAAGAATAAAGAAACTAATATTTAAGTCTGACGATTCTAGTCATACACTAGGGATAGAACAAATAACTCAAGCGGTTTTCAATTGCTCTAAAACCAAAACTGGTGTGTTGATTGTGATTGAACAAGAAGCAGAACTTACTCACTACGGACTTAGTGGCGAGGTGATTGACGCAGAAATCAACTCTAGACTTATAGAAAATATTTTCTTTAAAAACACCCCTCTGCACGATGGTGCAATGATAATTTCTAAAGACAGAATTATGGCTGCTGGCTGTATTTTGCCAGTTTCAAACAGAACAGACATACCTAAGCACCTTGGTCTGCGTCACCGCGCAGGTCTTGGCATGAGTGAGAAAACCGATGCCCTTGTGGTAATAGTATCTGAGGAGACAGGCAGGGTATCTTGCATGCACCAAGGAGGCTTAAAACTAAATGTAAACAAGGAAGAACTAACTAATTTCCTTGCTAAGGGTAGTATTAATTAGATTTTTACTAACTTTGCAGTTCGATTAATTAGAATAAATTATAATCATATATACATAAAAAAATGGCTTACAATTTTCTTACAGCTGAACAAGCAGCTGAATTAATTAACAATGGTGACATTATCGGCTTTAGTGGTTTCACCCCAGCTGGTTGTCCAAAAGAAGTTCCTTCTGCCCTAGCAAAACGCGCAGAAAAGTTCCACGCAGAAGGTAAAGAGTTTAAAATTGGCATGTACACTGGTGCTTCTACTGGTAATTCTACAGATGGTGCTCTAGCTCGCGCTAACGCTGTTAGCTTTAGAACTCCATATCAGTCTAACAAAGACATGCGTACTTCTTTAAACACTCCAGGAGCTACCGAATATTTCGATATGCACCTTTCTCAACTTGCTCAAGAACTACGTTATGGTTTCCTTCCAAAACCAACTTTTGCTATTCTTGAAGCATGCGACCTTACAGAAGATGGTGAAATCGTACTTACTTCAGGTGTAGGTATCTCTCCTACCATTGCTAATTTGGCAGATAAGATTATTATCGAGCTTAACAGCCGTCACCCAAAGGCTCTACGTGGCATGCACGACATCTACGAACCACTAGATCCTCCTTATCGTAAAGAACTTCCTGTCTTTACTCCAAGCGACCGCGCTGGTAGCCCAGTTTTAAAAGTTGACCCTAAAAAAATCGTTGCTGTAGTAGAAACAAACAGAAAAGACGAAGTTGGTGGTTTCACAGCTCCAGACGAAGTAACTTCTCGAATTGGTAAATATGTATCTGAGTTCCTTACTCAAGAAATCAAAGCTGGTCGTATTCCTGCTTCATTCCTTCCTATCCAATCTGGTGTAGGTAACATTGCTAACGCAGTGATGTTTGAACTTGGTAACAACCCTGAAATCCCTGCATTCCAAATGTATACAGAGGTAATCCAAGACGCAGTTATCGACCTAATGAAAAAAGGTAGAGTAAGCTTTGCAAGTGGTTGCTCTCTTACTGTAACAGACCCTGTTCTACAAGAAATCTACGACAACCTAGACTTCTTCCACGACAAACTAATTCTTCGTCCACAAGAACTTTCAAACAACCCAGAACTAGTTCGCCGAATGGGTCTTATCACTATCAACACAGCATTAGAAGCAGATATTTATGGCAACATCAACAGTACACACGTAATGGGTACAAAAATGATGAACGGCCTTGGTGGTTCTGGCGACTTTACACGTAATGCATATATTTCTATCTTTACAACTCCTTCTACTGCAAAAGGTGGTGCAATTAGTGCTATCGTGCCTATGGTGTCTCACATCGACCACAGCGAACACTCTGTGAAAGTACTTATCACCGAACACGGTATCGCAGACCTAAGAGGTACTTCTCCACGTCAAAGAGCAGAACTAATCATCAACAACTGCGTTGACCCACAATTCCGCCCAATGATGAGAGAATATCTTGCAAAAGCATCTAAAGGTCACACCCCAACAGATTTAAGCTCTTGCTTCAATATGCACAAGGCATTTATTGAGACAGGGGATATGAGAAACGCTAAGTTTTAATATATTGATTTATAAATGGTGATTTTGTCGCATCAATATATCCTGCATACAACAGAGGTGAGTATCGTTTGATACTCACCTCTGTTTGTTATATATCATTTTATACCCCGTAGGGATTCAACTCTAGGTAGGCAGGTATCAGAGGGCAAAGCCCGGCGATGCCTGCATATAAAAAAAAGAAGCTGACTTTGTAAGTCAGCTTCTTTAGTGGATTGTTGCCTCACGAGGATTCGAACCTCGACAGGCAGAACCAAAATCTGTAGTGCTACCATTACACCATGAGGCAATCCGTTCAATTGCGGTGCAAAGATAATACATTTTTTTTATCCAAAGAATTTTTTAGCAAAAAAAATGCATCTAAACCGCAATTTTTTATTTCAAGATAAGTAAAAAGTAGTTTTTCTTACCTTTTTGAACTAATAAATACTTTTCGTTCAATAAAAGTTCAGCACTTAAAGCAAGTTCCAAATCAGAAACTTTTTCCTTATTAACAGCGAAACCACCATTTTGGATTAGCTTGCGCATTTCACCTTTTGAAGCAAATACTGCTGCATCGTCTGTAAGCACATCCATTAGTTTTTTACCTAAAACTACATCTTTAGAAACTTCAAATGTAGGCACACCGTCGAAAACAGCTAGAAGTGTTTCTTCATCTAGTTTCTTTAGAGAGTCTGAAGTAGCATTACCGAAAAGAATATTACTAGCTTCTACAGCCATTTCGTAGTCTTGCTCAGAGTGTACCATAATGGTAATTTCTTTTGCAAGGCGTTTTTGTAACACACGTAGGTGTGGAGCAGCTGCGTGCTCTGCAACTAATGCTTCTACTTCTTCTTTTGGAATGAAAGTGAAAATCTTAATGTATTTTTCTGCATCAGCATCAGAAACATTCAACCAGAATTGATAGAATTTATAAGGTGATGTATATCTTCTATCTAGCCATACGTTGCCGCTTTCTGTTTTACCAAATTTTCCACCGTCTGCTTTGGTGATAAGAGGACAAGTTAATGCATACGCTTCACCGCCAAGTTTACGACGAATAAGTTCTGTACCTGTGGTAATATTACCCCATTGATCTGAACCACCAAGTTGAAGCTTACAATTTTTGGTTTCAAATAGGTGATAGAAGTCGAAACCTTGAACAAGTTGGTATGTAAACTCTGTAAATGACATACCTACAGAAGATTCTGCAGAAAGACGTTTTTTAACGCTATCTTTTGCCATCATATAGTTTACAGTAATGTGTTTGCCAATGTCACGGATAAACGCCAAGAAACTGAAATCTTTCATCCAGTCGTAGTTGTTTACCATTTCTGCTGCATTTGGAGCATCGCTATCAAAATCTAAGAATTTAGAAAGTTGCTTTTTAATGCATTCTTGGTTGTGACGAAGTGTTGCTTCATCTAGCAAGTTACGTTCTGCACTTTTGCCAGATGGGTCGCCAATCATACCTGTTGCACCACCTACAAGGGCAAGAGGTTTGTGACCGCAACGTTGGAAGTGACGAAGCATCATCACACCCACTAAGTGACCGATATGAAGTGAATCAGCAGTAGGGTCGATACCCAAGTATGCTGTAGTCATTTCTTTTTCCAATTGTTCTTCTGTTCCTGGCATCATAGAATGAATCATTCCACGCCAAGTAAGTTCTTCTACAAAATTCATTTTATTTTCGTTTACTTTTAAAAAATTCTTTCATAAGTGAGGCACATTCTTCTGCTAAAACGCCTGAAACTACCTCTGTTTTTTCTAGTAGTGCAGTAGGAGATTTCACGGTGAAACCGTACTTTTCTTCACTTGCGCCATACACCACACGTGGTATTTTTGCCCAATAAATTGCGCCAGCACACATTACACAAGGTTCTACTGTAACATAAAGTGTGCAATCTGGCAAATATTTCGACCTCAGTTCTGCCATAGCCGACGTCAACACCTGCATTTCGGCATGAGATGTGGCATCGTTGAGTGTTTCTGTGAGATTGTGTGCACGAGCAATTATTCTGCCACCCATCACAAGCACTGCACCCACAGGTACTTCATCTTCTGCGTATGCCTTGCGCGCCTCTGCCAAGGCTTGCCTCATATATTTTACATCTTCTTCCATTAGAACAGTTCTGGAGTATCTTTCTCCAATTGTTTTAATATATGACGCACAATGGTTTCGCGATAAAATCTAGATTTATTCTTAATCCTGTACCTAGAAAGATAATTTTCGATGGCTTCCATCTCTTTATCGTTGAGCATAAAAGTAATTTTATGCTTTCTTACCAACTTTTCCCTCACAGGAACTAATATTTCTTTCTTTTTAGCGCACATTAATTAGAAAATCACTATTTTTGTGCAAAAGTAATTATTTTTTTTGTATAAAAAAATATCCACAACACCTAATTGATGAATAACAAGGTCATATATAGAAGTTTATGCGAAACACATAAGGAAATTCCAATCTTTATGCAAGCTTGGTGGCTAGACGCTGCTTCTAAGGAAAATTGGGACGTGATATTTGCTAAAATCAACGATGAAATCGCAGGTTTTTTCGTTTTTTCATTTCAGAAAAAATTGGGTAAAACCATTATCACCAACCTTCCTTTAACACAATTTTCTGGACCTTTTATATTCTATCCTCAAAACCTCAGCCAAAGCGATATTCATTCCTTTGAAAACAAAGTTTATACCAACTTAATAGAGCAAATTGAAGCAAAAAACATCGATTTCATCGAGATAAATTGCCATCACTCATTTAAAAACCACCAACAGTTTTTTTGGAAAGGATACAAGCAAACTACAAAATACACATACATTTTAGAAAATATTTCTGAGAGAGAACATTTGCTTTCCCAAATGTCTTATACCCAAAGACGTCAACGAATAAAAAAGGGAAACCCAAACTACACATTTTCTCACACACTTTCTCCAGAGAAATTTTATGATTTTTACAACGAAAACCTCATAAAGCTGAATAAGAAAATCTTCTATTCTAAAGAGTTTTTTGTGAGGTTACACAATGCAGCAAAAGAAAAAAATCAAGGTCAAATAATAAGCATTCACGACCAAAATGACGAACTTTTGGCAGCTATATGGGTGATTTGGGATAGCAAATATGCATACGACCTCATTATGACCTCCGATAAAAATAAAAAGTGTAGCGAAAGCACTACACTTTTAATATGGGAGACTCTAGATTTCTTGAAAGACAAAACTCAAAATTTTGATTTTGAGGGAAGTATGATAAAAGGAGTGGCTCTCACCAACCAATCATACGGAGCAACGGCAGTGCCATATCATTGCATTAGCAAGTCGAATAGCATGCTTATGTCTGCTTGGAAAATCTACCAAGAATACAAAAATCAGAAGAATATAGAAAAGACTTCTTTAAAGTAGTAGAACATTAAAACTGCTGCTACTATTATACCAAGTACCATTCCCACAAATGTGCCCACAAAAGACCCGAAACCTGCTTTTAGGCTCTTTTCGAGGTTCATTCCGCCTAGAAGTTCGCCCAATACAGCGCCCACAAATGGACCTACAATAATGCCTAAAGGACCAGCAAACAGCCCTACTATTACACCGAATACACTTCCCCACTGACCATATTTTGTGCCACCAAACTTGTTCACTCCCCAAATTGGAATAAAATAGTTTAGCACTTGTAATACAGCCACTACCACACCCCAAAAAAGGAAAAATTTCCAAGTAAGAGTACAACCCGGAATAAGCAACAAAAGAAGCAGCCCCGCATAACTAATTGGGGTACCCGGCAACATAGGAATAAAGGTGCCTAATAGCCCAACTACGACCAACAAGGCACCTAAAATTACAATAACTATATCCATTAATCGTCTAGTTCAATTACAGCTCCTTTATGATTGAATTTAATCTCAAATTTGTTTACTAAATCCACTTCAAAGAACTTTTTACTTTTCTCAATTTTTTTCACTTTTACTCCTGGGAAATTGTCATCCAAATATGCTTTAATAGTCTCTGGAATAAGTTCATCAGGAATATTCAAAGAAGCACTTTTAATCTCTCTCCATTCACCAGACTCTGAGATTTTAAGTTTATCTCCAGTGTTAAATATTATTTCATAGCTATCACCTAATACTCCGTAATAAGATTCTACAAACGCAACTTTTGCTTCTGGGAAATATTTTTCCACAAAACTCTTTGCCTCAGCAGACACTTCACTGTAAGCGATAGGCTTATCTGCCATACAACTTGTGATTGCACACATAAAGGTTGCTAGTAAAAATAACATTCTTTTTCTCATATTTTCCATTTTTTAAGTTATTGAACATCACAAATATATACATAATCAGAAAAAAAACACTAATTTTGTACGAAATTTATAATTTTTTATGTTTTATGACAAAAAAGTTTAATCGTACCACAGTAACCTCAGCACTTCCATACGCTAATGGCCCTGTTCATATCGGTCACTTAGCAGGTGTTTATGTTCCAGCGGACATTTATGTTCGTTACCTACGCTTAAAAGGCGAAGATGTATTATTTATAGGCGGTTCTGACGAACACGGGGTTCCTATCACTATAAAAGCTAAAAAAGAGGGTGTTACTCCACAAGATATCGTGGACCGTTATCACAATATCATTAAAGATTCTTTTAAAGAATTTGGTATTTCATTTGATATTTATTCACGCACCTCAGGACCTGTTCATCACGAAGTGGCTTCAGACTTTTTCAAAAAACTTTACGAAAAAGGGGAGTTTATAGAAAAAGAAAGCGAACAATACTACGACGAGGAAGCAAAACAATTCCTTGCAGACCGTTATATCACTGGCGAATGTCCTCATTGTCATGCAGATGGCGCATACGGTGACCAATGCGAGAAATGTGGTACATCGCTTTCTCCACTAGACCTTATCAACCCAAAATCTGCTATTAGCGGTAGCAAACCTGTGCTTAAAACCACTAAACACTGGTATCTTCCACTAGACAAACACGAAGGTTGGTTACGTGAGTGGATTCTTGAAGACCACAAAGAATGGCGTCCAAACGTGTATGGTCAATGCAAAAGTTGGTTAGACATGGGTCTTCAACCACGTGCAGTGAGCCGCGACCTTGATTGGGGTATTCCTGTACCAGTAGAAGGAGCTGAAGGCAAAGTGCTTTATGTGTGGTTCGACGCTCCTATTGGTTATATTTCAAACACAAAAGAGCTTCTTCCAGACACTTGGGAACAATGGTGGAAAGCAGAAGACACAAGACTTATCCACTTCATTGGTAAAGACAATATCGTGTTCCACTGCATCGTATTCCCTGCAATGCTTAAGGCAGAAGGTTCTTATATTCTACCAGACAATGTGCCTTCAAACGAGTTCCTAAACCTAGAAGGCGACAAAATTTCTACTTCTAGAAACTGGGCTGTGTGGTTGCACGAATATCTTGTAGACTTCAAAGACAAACAAGACGTGCTTAGATATGTGCTAACAGCAAATGCTCCTGAAACCAAGGACAACGACTTCACTTGGAAGGACTTCCAAGCTCGCAACAACAGCGAACTTGTAGCTATTTATGGAAACTTTGTAAATAGAACATTAGTTCTTACTCACAAATATTTTGAAGGAAAAGTACCTGCAAGAGGCGAACTTACCGACTACGACAAAGAGACTCTAAAAGAGTTCTCTGATATTAAACTTGAGGTAGAAAAACTTCTAGACAACTTCAAATTCCGCGATGCTCAAAAAGAAGCAATGAACCTAGCTCGTATTGGTAACAAATATCTTGCTGATACAGAACCTTGGAAACTAGCTAAAACCGATATGGAAAGAGTGGGAACTATTCTAAATATTGCTCTTCAAATCACTGCAAACCTTGCTATTGCATTTGAACCATTCCTTCCATTTAGCTCTGCGAAACTAAGAGATATGCTTAAACTTTCTTCTTGGAGCTGGAGCAACCTAGGTAGCATCGATTTATTAGAAACTGGTGCAGAGATTTTACCTGCTCAACTTCTATTTGAAAAGATTGAAGATGCAGCTATCGAGGCTCAAATCCAACGTTTGGAAGACACTAAAAAGCAAAACGAAATAAACAGCTACAAACCAGAAGAAGTGAAAGAAAATGTTAGTTTCGACGAGTTTATGAAACTAGACATTCGTGTGGGCACTGTGCTAGAATGCCAAAAAGTGCCTAAAGCAGACAAACTTCTTCAATTCAAGATAGATGATGGTATGGGTGGCAGAACAATCGTGTCTGGCATTGCTCAACACTACAATCCTGAAGACCTTGTAGGTAAACAAGTTTGCTTTATTGCCAACTTCCCTCCTAGAAAACTTAAAGGAATTGAAAGCCAAGGTATGATTCTATCTGCAGAAGACGCAAATGGTAGATTGGTGGTAATTTCTCCATCAGACCTTGTAACAAACGGCGTGAAAGTTTGCTAAAATGAAAAAAACATTATTCGTAATATTATCTCTTATTTTGGGTGCAAATCTATTGGCACAAACCGACAGATACCTTTATGCACCCTTATATGAGGGATGCGTAGACGACGAGGAATCTCCTATATATGGAGGTTCGTATAGCGCGTACCCACCAGAACTAATAGATGCACAATTTCCTGGTGGAGATGTGGAATTGTCTCTTTTCATATATCAAAACACCGAGAGACAAGAGGTGTATAGCGGTGAAACCGACGAAAATGGCAAAGCACTACTAGTAACTGGCGAGGTGCTTGTGCAATTTGTAATTGATAGATGCGGCAAACCGGGTAGATTCCAAATTGTGCAATCTCTAACAGAAGAACAAGATGCAGAAGCACTTAGACTTATGGAAATGCTTCCTGTGTTTAAGTCTGCCTCTATAAACGGCATTAGAGTGAAATCTGCGTATATTGCTCCTGTGAAGTTTAGATGGAAACACATGCCAGAACCTGAACCAGAGCCTGAATATACAGACGACTACTATTACGAAGATTGGTGGTAACAGATGATAGAAACAGAAGAGATTGATATGTTAGAAATAGGAAATACAATAGTTTCTCTAGACCTTTTCACAAAATATTTTATTTGTGATTACAAGGCTTGCAAAGGTATTTGTTGCGAAGAAGGCGACGGAGGTGCTCCTCTCACAGCAGAAGAAGACGAGAAGATAAAATCTATCTTGCCAGAAATCTTGCCTCTACTACCTCGCAAAGCTAAAGAAATAATTGAAAAACAAGGCACTTCATATATCGATGAGGAAGGCGACCTTGTTACTTCTATCATTGGCAACAGAGAATGCGTGTTTTCTTATCGCGACAAAGACGGTTGGAAATGTGCTATAGAAACTGCCTACAATGCTGGTAAAGTAGATTTCAGG
>JAXJWL010000045.1:0-12216 GCA_036308065.1 Paludibacteraceae bacterium | reverse complement strand
GAATAGCATTCTTCAAATTATATAGTCTATTCTCATTTTCCTCCAATAGCCTCAACCCAGCTCTAATTACTTCACTTGCGTTATTATACCTTCCTTCTTGGATTTTCTCTCTAATAAAATCCTCAAAGTAAGCCCCTAAAGCCACAGATGTTGTCTTCATATCATTATTATTTTTCTGCAAATATACCAATATTTAGTAACAATTACTAATAATTAATATAAAATTTACATTCCCATCCCCCAGAAATATAGCACTGCCCCGACGGGTGAGAGAACAGAATCTCATTTCCGGCAGGGCAGTTGGGGAGTAATAACCGTGAATTAAAACAATTTATAGCAATTGAGCTAAGTCGAAAAACATAGGTTGAGTTCGTTTCTCTGGGTTAAAGGCATTAACCATCACAAAGCCGTTTTTCTCATAAAATCCGATAGCATCATTATATGCATCCACAGTAATAAATCTGCAACCAGATTTCTGATTCGTTATGGTAGAAGACTTTATCAATGAAATTAAATATCTACCTACACCAGAAGATTCGTACGATTTATCCACAGCAAAACGACCTATTTTCACCGCAGGGAAGTGCTTCCTACGTTTTTCGTTTACAAATCGCTTACGCATTTGCCTATTGAAGTTGGTTTTTGATTCAAATATTTCTGCTGAAAGATTATCATTAGACAGGGAAAAATAAGCGATGGGATTTCCATTTTCTTCCAATACATACGACACTGCAAGAAGTGTTTTTCTGTATTCAGAAGCCTTACTTAAAATAAATTCGTCCAACTCGGCATCACCACAGTTGAACGAATTGAGAGTTTCTCCTTCTTCTAACTTGCGAAGCGTGTGGAATTCTTGATTTGCATTTATTGTCACCATAAATCACATCTAATTAAGTTTAACTCTTTATGGGCATTAAACACTCTCTCTTTTTCCTCAGGACTCGCCTTTTTAGGATTTTTGATTAGACGCCAGAAGCGTTCTGCAGCTTTCCCACGAATTTCAATGGGACTGCCTTCCAAATACAAATTTTTACTCTTCTTCATACACTAAAAGAATTGATAGGTTTATTAATAAGTTATTACTCAATGCAAAAGTAGTAATATTTTACTGAAATAGCAAATGTCTACCGTAAGTTTCACATAAACAGGTGCGTATGTAAGTATCAGATGAGTAGGGACACAGCGTGCTGTGTCCGTAACCCCAAACCGCAATGCTTCCCAAAAAACACACCACTGCCCCGACGGATTATCCGTCAGGGCAGTGTGAGGTTTAGAAAAATTAATTGTACTTATGTTAAACTTTTATTATGGAATCCAAAAGAGGGTTAGGCTTGTTCAACATTTTCCTTTCTACGACGGTAATACATAAAGCCAGCGTAGGCAAGAATAAACGTCAATGGCACATAAACAGGTGCGTCTAGAGGGCTGTCTGTTGCACCCAACTCTGTTTCAGAGCAATAGTCAATACATTCTCCTAATTCTGTAGCATTTTGCTTCCAGCATTGTTCTTCTGTCATATCAGGAGGGCAAATCTCATTTAAACAACACGTATTACAATGGGTATAACCTAGTTCTTTTCCACCAGTACAATTACCAGAAGAATATGTAGTTAACAATGAAATATTCTTAAAGGTAGTTCCAAAAGGAGATGTAAATGGTTGTTCTTCTTGAACTACACTTAATGAATATGATGAACTAGGTAATGTAACTGCCATACTCACAGATGCAATCGCCCAAAACAACACACTTAAAATTAAACTTATATGTTTCATAATCTATAATTTTTTATTTCTTAGGATAGAAATTACGAGCTGCGCTCGTGATTTTGCTTTCGCTAGGCAGTGCTTAAGCAAGCTTATCACTGCCCTCGCTTACTCGCAAAATTCCTAACTCTATTTAAGTATCACTTTCTCTGTTCGTGTTAATTTATCACCTATTACTTGAACTAAGTAAACGCCATTTGGCACTGGCAACTTAATGCTTGCAGAATAGCCGTTAACATTGTAACGCATTGTGCGACCTGACATATCACTAACGTAGATTTCTCTTAATTCTACTCCACTTGTTAATACACGAATAGCATTATCACTTTCTCTTACGAAGATGTTAATAGCATTTTCATCTAATGTATTTTCTTCTACATCGGTAGGAACATTGTTATCTTCTTCCTCGTCTTCTACGTAATAGTCTTCATCTAGAGTAGTTATATTCAAGAAGAATCGACCATCAATGTTGCCACTTCCTAAAGTTTCAGTAGTATAAGTGCGGTCCATTAAGTCATATTCTTCATTAGTATATGTATCTACTAGCATAGCACTAATAACGTTTTTACTATGACATTTAGAGAATTTCACTCGCATTGGTTTGTGTAAGTAAATACCTAATGGAATAGTTTTATTCATATTATTTACACATACGCGAGCTAGTTCTTCGTCAAATGCTAGGGCGTAAATTTCTGGTGTATTTTCATTAGGAGCAATTACTTTTCTTACGTTTAATGGTGAATCTTCATTATCTGCAAGAAACTCATCTCTCTTAACTACTAAATTGCTATAACCATGTAAACCATACTCTGCATTGTCCAACTGAATTGAAATCATAGGTTCTTCATATTCAGCAGAACGTGATTTAGTATTACCATCAACTAACCACTCTTCTTTTATAGTTAATTTTCCATTACTTGAAGGAATAAAGATGAAACCATGTTGAGGTTTAAGGGTACTTTCTACCGCTCTCGCATCAATACTTACAAATGCACCACCATCATAATCATAACACATAATATTACCTAGATCAGATTGTTGTATCTTTTTAGGGTCTATATTACATGGATATGAGTTGTTGAATAAATATGCAGTACCGCCAGTTAGATCTTCTGAATTATTCTCTCCAGTACCGTATATAGGCATAGAGGCATCATTTACAAAACGTCCTCTAAATGGTCCGAAACTATGTGGTTTTACACCATCTTGCAATTTATCTGGTTCATCTGTACCTCCTGCAAGTCCTTGGTAATAGATTCTAGAAGGTGCTTTGTATTTTCCATATTGGTCAGGTACATTAATTGCATATACTGTAGTTGGATATACTCCTTTGTCAAGGTCTGCAAATGTATCTCCCCATGTAGCATTTACGAAATCTCCTTCTTGTATTATTTTTGCTTTGTGCATATATACTTGAGGAGTATAGTTACAGAAATAATCATTAGATGTGATAAATCTGTAATCACCATTTCCATCAGAAGGTTTCACGATAGTACCTACAAGTGTCCATTCATCTCTACCTACTGTCATGTGACTTATTGCCTCGTCGTAACGGAATTTGTCTGCACTTTGATCCCATAGGCGATGAACACCTTTAAGAGCAGCACCATATTCTAGTTCAATTGATGTTGCATATTTTTCTATTGGATTTCCTGTTCCTACACCAGCAGATACTTGTTCACTTGCTGGAATACCCTTAGTTTCACTAACTAAACCAACAGTAGCATTTTCACGTTCATCTGCATCGAACGAAGCTGGAATTTTAGGGTAAAAATATTTACCTGTAGTAGAGATAGGATATTGAGTTGAGTTCTCTTGTGGGATAACTATTTTTAGATCAGGACTTAAGTTGTCAACACAAGTTAAACGTCTAGCTTGACCAGTTGCATCTATACGCACCCAGTTGTTACGGTTGTCCCATTTATCGTCAACGCCACCAACCCAATAAATAGTTTCTACATTATTGGAAGCACTTTGCTCGTATGCACCTAATGTCCATTTCTCATCGGTACGAATACCATCGTTGTAGCGGTCATCTGTAAGGTCATCTGTAAGGTCATACTCTGTGAATGGAATCTCCTCACCAACTGCAGTTTGAATATCTGTAAGTTGTAATGGTGTACCGACTTTTAGACCATGGTCACTCTCTTCTGCTGGCTCTTTAATAATCAACGAAGCAGGACCAGAAGCAGATGTTTCACAAACATATTTGCTTACGTTGATAAATTGTGTTTGGTCACCACAGTCTTTAATTGCAAAGCCAGAGTTATTACCTTTATCAATAACACTCCAGAAGTTGTTTGGACAATATTTTCCATTTACAAAACTATCTCCTGAAGAAGCCTTGCCTTTAATATCCTTGTCGTAACTATAGCAGTTATTGTATTGGAAATAGACTTTACTTTCATCAAATGCATTCCAATCTGAGATTTTAAATCTTAAGAAGTCATAGTTTTTATTATTCTTATTATCTGCTAAGTAAAATGTGTTATAGAAAAATGCTATATTTTCTAAACGATTGTGCCCCCATTGGTTTACTAAGCGTACAGCTACGCATTCACCTACAAATTCGTTAGTATTCCAGAATACGTTGTTATAGAATAAAGCATTAGAAGATTGTTGTAACCAAACTAATGTAGGGTGTGCACCCATGAAGTTATTACGCACAAACTTGATGTTTTTACAAGCAAAGAACTTAGCCGAAGCACCCCAACCTACAATGTTACTATACTCTGCATCATTTGGGTCGTCTGGTACATTTACAATCAAGTTAAATGTATTATTTTCAAAAGAGATACCGCTACAACCTGTGGCGTGAACCCCAGTAAAACCATTGGAGCCAATCATACAGTTTTTAATTAATATGTTGGCATTTTCTAGTTCTCTAGAAACATTTACCCAGTCAGAACATTTTCCTGCGTCTATTTCTAGAGCTGTATCTTCTGTTTCGCCATTGTTAGTTGGGTTAGAAATAATATATAATCCATCTATCTCAATATTGCGTGAGTTTCTAATAAGCAAGTGTTGGATACGTGGATTGTGTCCTTCAGCTGCTTTAATAGTTAGTTTAAAGTTATCTTCTTCGTTCTTATTAATATCTTCAACAACATTTACATTCAAACTACGTGTTCCACCACCTGTACCACCAGAAACAGTTTTAGTTTTACCTGTATAAGTTTCTTTGTTATCTAATTGATATACAGTAATTGTAATGTCTTGTTGTAATGCTCCACCTACAATATATTCTTCTTTATCATGTTTTTTTAAATTGTCAAGTGCTAATTGTAGGTTTCCGTAAATCAAGTTACAATTATCAGCGTAATCTATACCATATTGTGCTCCATCTACTGTAACATTTATAGGTTGACCTGCTGGTTGTGGATTACATTTAGAGGAACCAAAGTATCTTACTTCTTTAGATAAACGTACTTTACCATTTACTATAGCATAACTACGATAACCATATCTAACCCCCTCTGAATAGTTCAATACAGCAGAAAATTCAGTACCACGTTGTATACCTGTAGCGCCTTGGTGCTGTGCTCGTAATACTACTTTACTTTTTTCGGTAGGGATACAGCCGTCAGAAGGACAGTAGTAGAAGCCATATTCAGTAATATTTACATCACAGTCAGTAAATTTTAAATAGCCCCATAAGATAGCAGTCTTGTTGGTTTGGTCGATTTGTACTTGACGTGATAATAATAGCACATCTTTCATATCTGCGCATTCCCCTTCGTATTTTGTTAGGTCTGCACTATTATCCCAACCCTCAATCTCAACACAGTTATTGTCACAAGATAACTCTAATTTTCCTGATGAATTCCATTTCTTTTCAGAACCATTTTCTTTACCCCAACGTTGCATTTCTACGTGGGTGCAATTTGATAAAACTAGTCCAGATTCAGTAAAATATATGTTATTATCATATGGACATTGGGTTAATGTATATTCATGTAGTTTGTCATTTCCATTATATAATATAGCCTTAAAGTAGGCATCACTTACTTTCCAACTATTATGTTTACTTATATCTAGTATAAGTTGAGTTGCGGTAGGGGCAGGTTTCGCTTTCCATTCACCTTCATTATAATAATTGGCATCATGATATACTTCTAAAACTTGATTAGGGCTATTTTTTGCGTAGGGAGTAAATAGAGGTTTTGTTGTACTATAATCTTGGCGAACAACAGCCTCTGTTGCATAAAAATTATCGTAATTGTCTTGTTTATATTCAGTAAATGCGATTCTACTGTCACCCCCAATAGGTATATCTTGATCAAATACAGCTTTAAATATATTACCACAACCAGTAGGCTCCATTTCTACGCATGGTTGCCCATTAGCTCCAGCGCCCCAACTTGGGTTATGATCTTTGTCCCAATAGACATTTATGTAGGCATATACATTGCTCCAACCAAACGTGTTTTCAAAGTAAATAGTGCGTTTTGAGTAGTCGATAACAGATTCTGTTACTGTGAGTTTAAGTTTAGAACTTAATTTAATTGTGTAGGTTTTTCCACTTTCTATATCTAGTGTAAACTCAGAATAACTACCTTGTTTGCAACTATATTCTGTACCTAATGTTATCTTATTATTAGAACCTGTACCTATAGCATTTGCACCAACATCTTTATTTGTACCATAGTATATCTTAAACCATCTACCAGATGAAGTGCTGTTAGCTGTAAAAGTATAAAGATGATCTTCACCAGATTGCTTCATACCTATGCTAGTATTACTATCCTTGAATCCTAAGGATTTATCACCCCAGATATAATATGTTTCCCCCCACGCACTACTGCTAAAGCCCAATAGAACGCAAAGCAAGGCAAACATTCGTAGAACACTACTAAATGCTCCACTCATTTTTGTATTATTATAAAATCTTTTCATATTGTATATTTTTTATTTTAATCTTACTAAGGTTCTTGTTTATTTAGAACAATTTTCGTTGTCTTCATCTTTTAATTGGATGGTAGCAGTAGCATCTTTTAATTTACATTCACTCGCTTCGCCATCTACTTTTAGTTGAGCCTTAATGCCGTAATTAATAGGAGTACGAACAGGATCGCTATCACCCGTGCTCCAAGGGCGTGGAATATAGTAGGTATAACTATCGCCATTTTGTTTAATTATTACGCCATCTACAGCGGCAAGGTTACCATCGGTATAGGTAAGTTCGTAGGTGTAGCCAGCATCTGGTTTTACAGTTATAGTTACTGGTTCCCATGGAGTGGTTTTTGGATCATTTGGTTCAATGCTAATCTTAGCGCTTGTGCGAATTATTTGGTTAATAGCAACTTGGTTAGAAGTGTATTCGTTGGTAGAACATTCGATATGCTTTGCAGCAACGTAGTATTTACCTACACTACCTACAGAATATTTTAAGTCGCCAGATTCGTACTTTTTAAATCCAGCTTTAGTATCTTCTTCTTCAACCAATTTATAAGAGCAAGCTTTGCTTGGATTCTCTACCTTAATGGTTGCTTCAGAACCTTCACAAATAATACCAGAAGCAGGGTCTATAGAAATGTAAGGAGCTGCAGGTTCTGCTTTCATAGTAAATGAAAGTTTGTCACTCGTTGCCCATGTTGGGTTACCTTCATTATCTTTATTAGCATCATTTCTAAGTTCTACAGAAAGCTGACCTGTTCCTTGAATTATATAACTCCACACGACGCCGTTACCTTTATCTGTAACTAGGTTAGTTTCAACTCCTTCTACCAACCATTTAATATCAGAATAGTTACTACCTTCGTAGGATAATTTTACATAAGCAGTTGCTCCCTTACACATTGGGTTAGGGTCAACGCCTACACTTCCGCCATTCTCATCGCAGTAATTAAGTGTTACGTTAGAGATAGGAGTTTTTGTGGTATTGACAACAACTTTAATGTCTTCGCCATAACCATTGGTAGCATGTGAGTTATCTATGCGTGCACGAACCAAATATGTGCAGTCTTCTAATTTAGTTGTAACAGAAAAAGTTTTGCCTGCTGAGATAGCTTCTTTAGTTCCTGGATTAGGGTAGGTGGTATAATTATCATCATATGTACCATCTTGTTTTTGTTTCTTGTATTGTAATCCCAATATAGCCTGAGTATCACAACCTGTTTTCACTACCTGACCCACCATAGTCACATTACCATCTTCGTCAGAAGTTACGCTAACGGTTTTCACTGCTGGGGCGGTGATTGTAATGCCACCGCCGGTAGAGTTCTTATTTACATCGAAAAGGTAAACATCATAATTAGTATTACTATCTCCTTTTTTATGTTCTGTTTCAGCTTGTTTCACTTTATTTGTGTCACCATTTGCTAATTCTAATGTATAAGTTGCACCAGGAACGTCAAGAGCAATATCTCTGGTTTTACCTATTTCACAATAATTATTAGAACAATAATCATATGTCGCTCTAACAATTATTTTAAGGTTTTCGGTAGACTGAGCTTCTGTAAACTCATACACATAATATTCAGTGCCATTAATGTTTTCTGTCTTTTCAATCTCTGTTCCTGGATATTCTCCTGTATACTTTGCATTTGTATAACTATTCCATGCGTATAAGTATACGCCATCATTAATATTGAAATGATAATATTCTTTAGTAGTGTATGATTTTCTAAAATAAATCTTTGTTCTTCCAGTTTCACATTCGCCTTCTGCTTCAAAGTTCACTGTGTGACTTGCAGGTTCGGCAGATTCGCAACCGTTTAGGAATGCTTTTGCGGTAACGGTTTTAGAAGGTTCGGTAGCAGAGGTTACTACGTAAGTTGCGCCAGTAGCCTTTTCAACAACACCTTCATACCATTTTACAGTAGCACCTTGAGTTGCATTAGCAGTAAGAGTAACATCTTCGTAGAAAACTGCTTTTTCATTGCCTGAAATGCTGATAGTAGGTAGAGCATTAACGGTAAATGTTAAGGTTGAGTATTGTGAAGAATAACAGCCACTGGCTTCGTCATATGCTTTTGCATAATATACTTTACCATTGGTTGGAGTAACTTGTTCTGTTACTTCCTCAGTACATGCTGAATTAGAATACCATTTAACAGTATTGCTATTATTATAGGCTGAAAGGGTCACTTGAGTACCTGCACAAATAGTAGCAGATGTTGTGATATCAGGTGCTGCTACTGATGGGCAGTTAATAACAAATTCGCCTAATTCAATTTTTGCAGTTGCAGCAGCGTAGTTAACATCCGCATCGGTAGTTACTGCTACAATGTAAGTTCCAGCTGCAGTAGGTTCCGCTGTAGTGTAAGTATTATCAGCAGCTCCATTTACCTTATAATATGTGTAAATATTCCCAGAACCTGTATTTTGTATCCATTCCACTTCTGCGCTAAGAGCAGAACCTGTATAGTCTTTCTCTGCCACATACGAGAAGTCTGTTTTAGAAGGTGCTTTTTTAGCAATAGTAAATGTACCAAGTTCTAAACTAGATGCGGCTGTATAGTTTGTTCCAGCATCTGAGGTTATATATACAGTATATGTACCTGCATCTGTAGGATTTTCAACAACAGTAGTATTATTTAGTTTATACTCTGTTGATCTCACAATTCCTACTCCACTTTCAGGGTTAATAATAGGAACTTGTTTTTCACCATTGTATGTAAATTCAACAGGCGACATTGTATAATCTTCCTTACTAACGTCTTTCCTGTCAATGGTAAAGTCACCAATTTTCATTGGATCTGTAATAGCACAATAACCAGTACCAGCCTCTGTGGTAACATAAATATCGTATGTTCCGGCATTTGTAGGACTTTCTACTGTTGTATCACCTTGTTTATAAGTTGTTGTAGCAGCTCCAACACCAGTCCCAGGTATTATAGTTGGAGTTTGTTTTTTTTCATTATAGGTAAATGTGGTATTGCTAATAGTAAAGTTTGCAGATGTTGCTGTTGCACATAGAATTTCAAAGGTACCGATTTCTAAGCCTGTTGCGGGGCAATATGTACCATTTGAAGGAACGTCTATAGTTATAGTATATTCGCCAACCGCAGTTGGTTTAGTTTCGTTTCCTTCATAATATATTTTACTTGGTGTAGCATAACCATTTACAGTGGTAATGATTACTTCTTTTTCGGTGCCATCCCAATCAACACTTGCGTTTTCATTAGAAATAGAATAACCTGCAGAAGGGTCAGAACATGTGATAACTTCAAAATCATCACCGTAAATCCATTTTGTGGCATCACTGCCATCCACAATATATGGTCTAAATACGTAAGTACCACCAGATTTTGAAACCGTTTTTGTTGCTGTTTCATTTTCTTTACTTTGTTCTCCAAGAGGAATAAAGCATGGATTTGTATTCTTATCCTCATAACACCACACATTACCTTTTTCTTTCCATTGGAAACCGATGTATGCACTTCCACACGTGTTAAACTCAGCAGAAAGGGTTATTTTGCCATTGCTATAACGACCAGTTCCCCCTGATACTGATTTAGTACATGAAATTATTGTAAAAGTTGCAGTTTTTGCATCAGGATATGAAATAGTTCCATCTGTTAATATTACACTTAACGTATGTTCGCCATCTGCAAAAGAAGATAGGTCTAATGTTGTTGTCGTGCCTGAAGTAGACAAATTAGCGCTTTCTGCAACAAATGTATTGTCAACAAAATACTGGGCCTTTAATGCATTTCCATAAGAAGAATTAGCACTACTTGATTTTGCTGTAACGCTTACAGCACTTGCATTTGATTTTGAAATAGAAGAAGCAATGGATAAAGAAGATAATGTAGATGCTTTTGTAATAGAAGAAGAGCCAGCTGCTTCATACGAACAACCTGGATGTACCTTTTCTGTCCCAACTTCTACTCCACCTTTTTTATCTCCAGCGCCATTCCAACCTCCGCAGTTATTAGATACTGTTAGTGTCTTATCAAGCACTTCAGATTTTGTTACAACAACATAAGCTTTACCACTTGAAATTTGAGAAGAGTTCCCTACTGAATTATTGTCTGCCTTTAAACATAAAGTTCCACCGTATGATTGAGTTATATAAAACATCCATGCGTAGTTGCTTAAATAGTCTTTAACGTTCGTACAATTGGCGATCTCTAGGTCGGCAGTTTGACTACTACCATTATTAAAAATGCAGTAATCAGACTTTGTTTTTTGTGTTTCGTAGTAGTAAACATCATAGCCAGCAACTTGAAAACTACATTTATTAGCTGTAATGTCAGTGCCAGGCCATCCTTTTTCGTCTGTGTCTGAAGATTTTTCCCATGCAAAACAATTAATATTAGACCAACCATTAGTATTTACATAGTAAACTCTTGTCGCCCACGCACTACTAGTACCTAGCAGTAGCATTAGGGCCATGATAAGCCACCTTGCGCTTAGGCGCAAGGTAAATTGTTTAAAATTGTTTGTAAAATTTTTCATAAGTATGTTGTTTTTAATTATTTTGTTTTGTATTTCTCTTTATTTAGTTGTTTAACCATCTGAACCAGAATTCGTTGAAAATTTCGTTCTCGCTCAATTGATATTCATTATTTTTATTTCCTAAGAGGTCTTTTATATAGTATTTATGGTATTTCCATGACTTTGGAATGTCATATATCGCAAATTTTTTGTCTTCCTTTTTAATACAGGTTACTAGTGCATAATGCTTTTCCCAAGGTATCTTTTTGTTTTCACCATTATCGTAATGTGCATCAAACCTCTTTTTATATACAAACAATTGATTTCTATACTCCCCGTCGTCATCTTTACATTGTCTTAATGGTCCGTAATACTTATCCTCAATTAGTATGGCATGTTTGGTTATCTGCTCATTTTCTTTTACTTCCAACTCTACCCACAAGTCTATGTATTGGCATCCTTTCCATACTTGGATATTTTGAAATTGTATATCATCGTTTATCTTTTTAATTCCCAACAAATTCGCTAGGATATTTCGGCAATAATTGTGAAATATCTTGTACTCTTCCACCTTGTATTCTATGGATGCACACCTTATGCACCACGATAACATAAAATCAATTATAGTTTCTGCCCTACCGTCTGTTAAGGTTGAGTCTATCATAAAAGAAGGTAATTCTTTCATTGCTATATCTTTGTTGTATGTCGAATACATGTTAATTTCATTATATTCAACATAGGTTAATTTATTGTTCCATTTTTATGGGTTAAATTGTGCGGTTTTATTGGGGTGTTTTGTATCACCCTCGCTTCGCTCGGGTGAGTGGTGGGAGGGGTGTTTTGTTTGCCCCGCCTCGCCGTCGCTCCGCTCCTAGGAGACGGGGTTACAACTCGGTGCCACCCTTGCGGGTGGGATGTGTGTGGGGGGCGTTCTGCACAGGCGTTATCGCTCGCGATGCTCGCTCAACACCTGCCTACAACCTGAGATTCACACCCTACGGGCGTGGTTCACGGACAATGCGGATTTGAAACACGGACACAGCACGCTGTGTCCCTACTCAATACCGCG
>JAXJWL010000044.1:0-1822 GCA_036308065.1 Paludibacteraceae bacterium | reverse complement strand
TGGTGGGCGAACGTTTTGCCGCAGGCAATATGTTTTTACCACAAGTAGTGAAAACTGCCCAAACTATGAAAAAGGCAGTGGAAATACTTACACCTTATATGAGTGCAGACTCTGCGGTTTCTACCTCAAAACCAAAAGTGATTGTTGCCACAGTGAAAGGCGACGTGCACGATATTGGTAAAAATATAGTAGGTGTGGTGCTCTCTTGCAATGGTTACGAAGTGCTAGACCTTGGAGTAATGACTCCAAAAGAAACCATTATAGAAGCTGTACAAAAAGAAAATCCTGTGGCGCTTTGCCTTAGTGGACTTATTTCACCATCGCTTGCTCAAATGGAAGAAGTGGCTGCAGAGCTAGAAAAAATAGGTTCAAAGGTACCTCTTATAGTAGGTGGTGCAACAACTTCGCTTAAACATACAGCAATAAAAATTGATCCTCTATATTCTGGCGTTGTGCTTCATTCAAATGATGCTTCTGAAAATGTGCGTTTGGTAAACTCGCTTAAAAAAGAACCTCATTTGTCAGCACTTTATAAAAATAAATACGCTGAAATACGTGTAAATGCCCTAAAAGCACAACCTGTTGCACACGAAAATAGAGAGTTTATAGATTGGGCTAGCGAAGAAATCAAACCGTTTAGTCCTCTAAATGAGGTGGTTGAAAACACTCCTTCGCTAGAAGAACTAGAAAACCATATCAATTGGAAAGCATATTTTGCGGCATGGCAAGTAAAAGGTGAGTGGGCAGAAAAAGTAAAATCCGACTTACTTACATTGCTCGCACAGCTTAATGAAAAAGACAACTGGACTTACAAGTCTGTATATAAAGTAGTTGAAGCACATTCAGAAGGTGATAATGTCATCTTAGCAGACAACAAATGTGAATGTTGTCATGGAAAAATCCTACCTTTGAAGCGTGAGTCTGAAAAATCTGCTTGTATTTCAGATTTCGTATCGCCAGAAAAAGACTATGTAGGCGTGTTTGCAACCTCAGTAAATGTGGAAAATATTTTAACTTCGTTGCGTGAGCAAGGCAGAGAATACGACGCTATGCTTCTTCAACTGTTTGCTGATAGGCTTGCCGAAGCACTTTCTGTATGGCAATATGAAAAGGTAAAACAGCAATGGGGTGTGGAAAATATGATTCGTCCTGCTGTGGGATATTCATGTTTGCCAAACCATAGTTTAAAACAAGATTTGTTGGAACTTTTAGAAAACAAAATTGATATAAAACTTACAGAAACAGGTGCAATGATGCCAGTGTCTTCTGTTTGTGGACTTTATATTAGTAATTCTAAAGCTAAATATTTTTAATATGAACGTATCTGAACTTTTAAAAAACACAGATAAAACACTTTTTTCATTTGAAGTGTTGCCTCCGCTAAAAGGTCGTGGTATTGATGCTATTTATCAAACCATTGATTCGCTTTTAGAGTTTAATCCAGCGTATATCAACATTACTTCGCATGCTGCAGACGAGCAATACAAACAAAATGCCGATGGCACTTTCGATAAAGTAATGGTGCACAAACGCCCTAGTACTGTGGCTTCAGCGGCGGCTATTAAGTATAAGTACAATATAGAGGTGGTGCCACATATTATATGTAGTGGTCTAAATGCAGAGGAAATTGAAAATATTCTTATCGACTTAGATTTCCTAGATTTGCATAACCTATTTGTGCTTCGTGGCGACCCTCAAAAAGGACTTCGCCGTTTTGCTCCAAAGGCAGGCGGACACGAGCATACCACAGAACTTATGGAGCAAATAAACAAAATGAACAGTGGAATTTATTCCGACGATTCTATAAAAAACTCTGTGGCGA
>JAXJWL010000043.1:0-2836 GCA_036308065.1 Paludibacteraceae bacterium | reverse complement strand
GTTCTTTCATAAGTAGCAGAGCACTAGCGGTTTGCTCTTCGGTGCATTTTCTATACAGACCTACACTATCAAAGAAACCTGATTGCACTACCTTTAGGCAAGGAACATTTTCACGATAGTAAAGGTGCATTTCAGACGAAGTGTAGCCTATGCGTTTTTTGATATCCCAAATACTTTCACCCGAACCACGTTTACGGTCGAAAAGCCAAATTGGAAGTGAATAACCTTGTGGATTATCTGCAAAAATATAACTCAGAAGAGTAGATTTTCCCGAACCATTAGGTCCAAGAAGCGCCCATTTTTCACCACGTTTTATTTGCCAATTTATATCTGGTTGGAAAACAATGCCATCATACACTATGCTCACATGCTTCATTTCCACAGTATTGGCATAATCTTCACTTCCCAAATCTGAAGGTTTAAATTCATATCCACCAGAAAGAGATACATCTTCTATCTGTTCTACTTTATAATCGCTTAACGGACCTGCATAAACTGGCGCACACGCTTGTAAATGAAGTAGATGTGTGCTACAAGCAGGAATATCACGAGCATCTGCCACTATGAAAAGCATTTGAATACCTTGCTCTTTTAGGTAAACAAAAACCTCTTCCATATCTTGGCGAGTTTCCACATCAAGCCCGATAAATGGATTGTCGAAAATAAGCATTCGTGGTTTTTCTAGCAGAGATTTTGCTATAATAAGTCTGCGAAGTTGACCACTAGACAATGTAATAAGTCTGTGAGAAAGCAATTCACGCAATCTAAACAAATCTATAAGTTTTTCAACCCATTCTTCTTTCCCCTCGCATTGCATTAATTCCCCTACTGTTGGGTACCACTCCACTTCATACACATTGAATCTTTGCTGATAATAGGCATCTCTAAAATCAGAAAACGAATAAGCAGACTGAAAGTGTATGGTTTTTATAAACTGACGTGGATAGATAAACTCCGTAGTTTTTTGTCTTTCTTCTTCTAAAAAAGGATATTCAATATTGCCACTAGACAGCCCATATCTACCGCAAATAATCTCTGTAAGCAGAGTTTTTCCACTTCCATTTGGACCATAAAAAGTCCACACATCGCCTTTATTCATTGTAAATGAAATAGGTGTTGGAAACTTCACGTCTGGAATGCGTGGTACAATGTTTGATACTTTAATAAAAGAATTCATAATGATAATTATTAAAAAAGTTTGGAACTAGTAAGTCCCAAACTTTTTGTTATTTTTTATTTCTCCAAATTATTGCTTTTAAAGGAGGGATTTTTAGGCGTCCCGAAGTCTGAGAAACCGGAGTTTAGTAACCTAAATGAGGATTTCGAAGACGAGGGCAACGACAAAAGCACCCTTTAAAACAATAATTTTATTTTACTTCCCAAGCTAATGCTGACGCACCCAAAATCGCAGCATCAGATTCGTTCAATTGAGAGAACATCACATCAATTTTACCGCGCCATTGAGGCATTACGTTTTCGTTTAGGGCTTTCACTACAGGATTCATGATTAAGTCACCTGCTTTTGTAAGACCACCAAACATGATGATAGCTTCAGGAGAACTGAATGCAACGAAGTCTGCCATAGCTTCACCTAGCATAGTACCGGTAAAGTCGAAAATATCAATTGCAAGTTCGTCACCTTGTTGCGCAGCTTCAAATACGTCTTTTGAAGTAATGCTTTCTGCAGGAATGTTACGAAGAACACTTTTTTTATCTGTAGTTTCTAGAAGTTCACGAGCTGTGCGAGCCACACCTGTAGCAGAAGCGTATGCTTCCAAGCAACCAGTTTTACCGCAACCGCAAAGACGTCCGTTCTTTCTTACCATAGTAACGTGACCAAGTTCGCCAGCGAAACCATCGTGACCGTAAAGTACGTAACCACCAACCACGATACCACTACCTACACCAGTACCAAGGGTAATAGTAATAAAGTTTTTCATGCCACGAGCAGCACCGTATGTCATTTCACCTACTGCAGCAGCGTTAGCATCATTTGTTAAACGAACAGGAAGACCTATGCGTTCAGACATTAAATCTGCAAAAGGAATCACTTTCATACCACCGAAAGTAAGGTTTACTGCATTTTCGATAGTACCTGTATAATAATTTGCATTTGGAGCACCAATACCTATACCACGAATTTTAGACATTGGAATATTAGCTTTTTCAGCCAATTTTTCCACTGCTGAGCATAAATTATCAATAAACTCCACATGAGAATTGGTATCATTACTTTTGATAGCTGTTTGAGAAATCACTGTACCACGTGTGTCAACGATACCGATTTTAGCAGATTGACCGCCTATGTCAATCCCTACTACATAAGGTCTGTCCATAATATTTTTGTTTGATGTTAAGATTATAATAAATTCAATAAGGCAAAGATAACAATCATTTTTTAAAAACTTAAATTCCAAGCCCAAAAATTTCTATTTTAGAATATAAAATTGTATTTTTGCGGACTTAATAAACATAAGATTATGAATATCTCTTATAATTGGCTTAAAAATTACCTAAATTTCGACTTATCTGCCGAGGATACAGCAAAGAAACTTACCTCACTTGGTCTTGAAGTGGGCACTGTAGAAGAAATCCAAACCATCAAAGGTGGTTTAGAAGGTTTAGTTACTGCAAAAGTTGTGGAATGTGAAGACCATCCAAACTCAGACCACTTACATATTACTAAAGTGGACGCTGGTAATGGTGAGTTAATCCAAGTAGTTTGCGGTGCACCAAACTGCCGTGCAGGTCTTACTACTATTCTTGCTACTGTTGGCACTACCCTATATTCTGGCGACGAAAGTTTTAGCATCAAAAAATCTAAAATTAGAGGCGT
>JAXJWL010000042.1:0-3027 GCA_036308065.1 Paludibacteraceae bacterium | reverse complement strand
TTTTTTGCTCAATATTCAGTTCTTCGTTGCGTTTTAGTTTGTCTAGTTTGTATTGTTTTACGTTTTGCATAGAAAGGTCGATAAGCTTCTTTTTGTCCCCTTTCATCGGCACTTTTAGGCTTATTCCCTCTAGTTCTATATCTGGCATAAAAGGCCCTAAAATTACCTTAGAATCGCTTTGAAGTCTGCTACGTAGTTCTAGTAATCCTAGGGCTAAAATCTCCTCGTCAGCCTCGTCTATTCTCTTCTGATATTCGATAGTGAGACCTTTTACAATACTACCATTTACTATTTGAAGCATATTGATGTAAACAGACTTTTCGTCCACATCGTATGCCATTACATCTAGGTTTTCGTCAGTGGCTGTAGTAACCACTGTTTTGTTTTGGAAATTGATAATAGCAAGGTATTTTTGCTTCAATTCTTCGGCTTCTTCAAAGCGGAGTTCTTCAGCGCATTTATGTATTTCGCCTAAGATTTTTTCTGCGATAAACTTGCTATTACCTTTGATAATTTCCCTGATTTCACCGACAATTTTTTGGTATTCTTCTTTAGTTTGAAAACCCACACAAGGAGCCATACAATTCTTGATATGATACTCCAAACATTCCTTATGTTTCCCTTGTCTTATTGTTTCTTCATTCATAGGGAAACGGCAGGTCCTGATAGGGTAGATTTGCTTTACCAAATCTAGGATTGTATCTAATATCCATACCGAACTATATGGGCCAAAATACTCGGCTCCACGCATAATAATTCTAGTTTTAAAAATGCGAGGGAAGTCCTCTTTTGTGATACAAATCCAAGGGTATGTTTTGCCGTCCTTAAGAAGAATATTGTAGCGAGGTTGGTATTGTTTTATTAGGTTGTTTTCAAGTAAAAGAGCGTCGTTTTCTGTGTTTACTACAATGTATTTTAAATCTGCTATGTGCTTTACTAGGGCTTGCACTTTTACAGATTTGTCTGTTTTATTGAAGTAAGATGAAACTCTTTTCTTTAAATCTTTGGCTTTACCAACGTAGATAATTTCACCATCAGAATTTAAATATTGGTACACTCCCGGAGAGTGGGGAAGTGTACTCACTATTTCTTCTATATGGTTTTTCTTGCTCAAGATTCTTAGGTTTTAGAAGTGAATTAATACGTCAACATCCACGTCGTTTTCTATTTTATCTCTACCTTTTAGGAAGTCGATTTCTCCGATGAAACTGACGTAAATTTTCTTTACGTTGAATTTTTTGATTAGTTCAATAGCAGCTTTAATTGTGCCACCAGTTGCTAGAATATCGTCGTGAAGAATCACAATATCGTCTTCGGTTAATGCGTCTTTATGGATTTGAATTGTATCCAATCCGTATTCTTTTTGGTAAGAAACTTCTAGTGTTTCTGCTGGAAGTTTTCCTTTTTTTCTAAGTGGCACGAAGCCTGCTCCAATTCTATTTGCTAGGATTGTAGAGAAGAAGAAGCCTCTAGATTCGATACCAATTACTTTGGTAGCTCCAGAGTTTTTGTAGGTTTCATATAGTGCATCTTCTATCTTTTTCATGCACTCAGGTTTCTTAAATACTGTGGTAAGGTCCACGAAAACTACTCCCTTTTCTGGGAAGTCTTCCACCATTCTAATGTTTTCTTTTACGGTTTGCATAAGGTATATGTGTGTGAATTGTTCCACGTGGAACAATTGTTGGTTCTGCTTTTGGTTTTAGTTGTACTCCGCTTCGCTACGTACCCAATTGTCACGACTCGGCAATGCTTAAGCGAGCTTATCATTGCTCTCGCTGCTCCAATTGTTCCACGTGGAACACTAAGAACTCTCATCTCCCCATCATCACTAGCAAGATGTTTACATCGCTAGGTGATACGCCTGGGATGCGGCTTGCTTGAGCTATGGTTTCAGGGTCTGTTTTGATTAGTTTTTGGCGTGCTTCGGTAGAGATAGCAGTGATAGAAGCATAGTCAAATTTGCCTTTGATTTTGATGTGTTCTAGGCGATGTAGCTTCTCTGCAATTTGTTTTTCTCTGTCGATATAGCCAGAATATTTAAAAGTTATTTCTACTTCTTCCATGATTTCTTCCTTGCGATTTTCAGGAAGAGTATCTATCGCTTTGCGTAAAACAGGAACGCGTTCTGCAAGGAAATTAATGTCAACTCCAGGGCGAAGAAGTATTTCTCCAAGGCGTTGTTTTTGCTTCAATTCTGTGCTACCAATAGCAAGTAGACCTTCGTTTATTTGTTCTGGTTTTGCAGAAGATTCGCGCAATACTTGGCTTAATTCTTCACAATATTGTATCTTTTCTTGAAGCAGATTCCAGCGTCTATCGTCTGCCAATCCTATGTTTCTAGACTTAGGAGTAAGTCGTTTGTCAGCGTCGTCTTGACGAAGAAGAATACGATATTCTGCGCGAGAGGTAAACATTCTATAAGGTTCATCTACGCCTTTTGTTACAAGGTCGTCTATTAAAACACCAATGTATGCTTCGTCTCTGCCTAGGCTGAAACGGTCTGTTCCGTTTGCTGCAAGGTGAGCATTTATACCTGCTACCAAACCTTGACCACCTGCTTCTTCATAACCTGTTGTTCCGTTTATTTGACCTGCAAAGAATAGGTTCTTCACTAGTTTTGTTTCCAAACTATGTAGTAGTTGGGTAGGGTCGAAGAAGTCATATTCTATAGCGTAACCAGGACGGAAAATATGAATGTTTTTAAATGCTGGTATTTTTTGTAGAGCATTCAATTGTACTTCTAGTGGAAGAGAAGAAGAGAAACCGTTTAAGTAATATTCTGTAGAATTTTCACCCTCTGGTTCTAGGAATAGTGGGTGAGAGTCTTTCTCTCCAAAGGTTACAATTTTGGTTTCAATACTTGGACAATAACGAGGTCCGATACTCTTGATTTGACCATTATATAGTGGAGAATCTGCAAGTCCATTGCGAAGCACTTCGTGTACTTCTTCGTTTGTGTTTAGGGTATAACAAGGAAGTTGTTTAAGTGGACGTAGTGGCTCGTCTAAATATGAGAATTTGTGG
>JAXJWL010000041.1:0-2639 GCA_036308065.1 Paludibacteraceae bacterium | reverse complement strand
GATTTTGCTCCCGCTCGGCATAGTTCAAACAAGTTTGACTCTGCTCTCGCTTACTCGCAAAATTCCTAACTAACTCTACTGCGCATATCTTCTTAAAATGTTGTAGGCGCCGTGGATGCCGAGTTCGCCGGCTTTGGATAGGTCTTCTCTGCCTTGCTCAGTGTTGTTTTGGAAGATGTAAATAAGCCCGCGGTTGTAGTAGCATTCGGCAAAGTCGGGGTTTATTTCTATCAGTTGGTTAAACACTTCGATGGCTTTTTTGAAGTTTTTCTCTAGCAGATGTATGTAACCAATATTGTAAAGGGCATAAATAAGTGAACTATCTGTTTGATATGCCTTGGTGAAGTCGTTTATGGCTGCTTGATAGTCTAGATATGCGTTGTCTTTTAGCTCGGCAGAAAGATTTTCTATTTCTTTTAGGCGGGCGTTACCACGATTGAAATATGCAATAGAAAGACTTTTTGATGCAATTAGTGAATCAAAATCTGCTATAGTGCTGGTAAAATCTTCCACTTCTATGTTGTTTTTTATGCAAAACTGCAGATTTGTGTTGTGGTTTTGGTTGTATCTGTCTAGGTCTGCATTGTGCCAACGTTTGGCTAGAATAGGGCTATCTACCTTTGGTAAACCAATCACAAAGTTTGGAAGTGGCTCTATATCAATGTCGTTGTATTGTACTTGACCTCTAATCTCACTCTTATATTTGTCTTTGATTTCTGTGTTTAGATTGTGCACAATAGCTCTTGCTTCTTTTGTAGGCTCAATTTCTTTTTCTTGGGCAGTTTTTGGTTTGCGTTTGCCACTTTTGATTTCGTCTTCTATTTTTCTAGCAGTATAAATGTCTTTGTTGGCATTGGTGGTTTGTCTTATCTTTTTGTAAACTTCACTTCTGCCATAATATGCAGGCACAAAGTCTGGATATACATCTAGAATAAGCGAAAAATCTTCTATAGACTTTTTATATTCTCCCAATTTGTATTCCAATAATGCACGTTGAAGATATGCATTGTAGTTTTTATTGTCTAATGCAATGCAGGTGTTTAGGTCTTCTAGTGCTCTGTTTTCGTCGCCCACTTGTGCCCTTAAAAGTGACCTATTGAAATAACTATTAGGGTTTTTCTTGTCCATTTCTATGGCTTGGTCGAAGTCTTGCATTGAGCCACGAAGGTCGTTTAGATTCATCTTAATGATGGCTCTGTTGCCAAAATAATCTGCTCTAAAAAGGTTGAGTCTTATAGCGCTGTTTAGGTCTTCAAGTGCGCTATTGTAGTCTTTTTGAGAGTATTTTACCATACCTCTAATGGCGTATGGTAGGTCGGCAAATTTGTTGTGAACAATGGCGCTATCCAAGTCCATAAGGGCTAGGGTGGTGTCTTGTTGGGCAATGTAGATTTGTGACCTTAAAATATACGTGTTTACGTGTCCTGGGTATTCTTGAATCAGATTTTCGCAGGCTAGTAGGGCTTCGTCTGTTTTTTCTTGTCTTATCATATTTTCTATCATAAGACAGCCTGTGTTTATGTTGTTTGGGTCGAATTCTAGCGATTTTTTGAAGTCTTCGGTAGATTTTTCTAGTTCTCCGAGTTGTCTGTAGGCATAGCCTCTACAATAATAAACTTTTGGTAGGAAAGGGTTGATTTCTAGTGCGTCGTCGCAGTCGGAAATGGCACCGTAGTAGTCTTCTAGATTCAATTTGGCAAAAGCCCTAAATAAATAGGGCTCTGTCAAATATGGTTTTGCTTTTATTACTTGGTTGAAGTTTTGTATTGCAACAATATAGTCTTCGAAGTACAGGGCGTTTCTGCCAATGTCCAACAGTCGTTGGGTGTTAATCTGTGCCACCAACGAAAAGGTTGAAAATATAAGAAGGTATATTGTATATTTTAATTTCATTTTAACGCTAACGCAAACACCTCTTTAAGGTCTTTTACATAATGAAATTTGACACCTTTTACATAGATAGGTTTAATATCTTCTATGTTTTTTTGGTTTTCCTTACATAAAATAATGTCTGTAACGCCAGAACGTTTAGCTGCTAGGATTTTCTCTTTGATTCCGCCTACAGGAAGCACTTTGCCGTGAAGAGTGATTTCGCCAGTCATAGCAATGTGTTTGCGCACTTTTCTGCCAGTGATAGCAGAAAGTAGGCTAGTTGCCATAGTAACACCTGCCGATGGACCATCTTTTGGAATAGCACCTTCTGGCACGTGAATATGAATATTTTTGTCTTCAAAGAAGTCTTCGCTTATGCCAAATTCTTCTGCGTGAGCTCTAATGTATTGAAGCCCTAGTGTGGCAGATTCTTTCATTACATCGCCCAAGTTGCCTGTTAGGATAAGTTTACCTGCTTTTGATTTGCAAATGCTTGTTTCTATTTGAAGAATTTCTCCGCCTACAGAAGTCCATGCAAGGCCAGTTACAATACCTACTTCTTCTTTATCGTCTTGTTCGTCTTTGCTAAATGGGGCTAAGCCTAAATATTCGTAAAGAGAACTTTCTTGTAGGGTATCTGTAAAGTTTTCGTCAAGAGCACGTTTTTTGGCTGCTTTACGAGCAATTTTTGCTATAGTTTTGTCCAAAGCACGCACACCAGACTCGCGTGTATATTGTTCTATGATAGCACGAATAGTCTTTTTAGG
>JAXJWL010000040.1:0-1100 GCA_036308065.1 Paludibacteraceae bacterium | reverse complement strand
TATAGGAGGCGATTGATAAAAATAGATTTATTCTGTATTAATGAAGTTGTAAATTTATTGTTATGAAAAAGGTTGTGTATATTACTTTGGTAGCGCTGTTGGCATTTATGTTGTTTGCAGATGTTCTGCCAGTATTGAGTTTTATGAAGGGTTGGGTAACTCCACCTGTGAGTTTGTTGTGTGGGCTTATTTTTGCTTTAGCATTTGGCGAGGCGTATCCTACGTTTAATAAGACAATGTCGAAAAAACTGTTGCAGTATTCAGTGGTGGGGCTTGGCTTTGGTATGAACGTGTATAGCGCACTTGCCTCTGGTGGCACAGGTATGCTTTTCACTATTATTTCGGTGTTTGGAACATTGCTTCTGGGTTGGTTTATTGGTACAAAACTGCTTAAGATTGATTCTATTTTGTCTTATCTTATTAGTGCAGGTACTGCTATTTGTGGTGGTAGTGCTATTGCTGCAGTGGGGCCAATTGTGAAGGCAAAAAGCACTGATATGACAGTGTCGCTTGGCGTGGTATTTATTTTAAATGCTGTGGCTCTGTTTATTTTTCCTGTTATTGGAAACTATCTTTCTCTGCCAGATGAAACCTTTGGCACTTGGGTGGCTATTGCTATTCACGACACCAGTAGTGTGGTGGGTGCGGCGCAGGCTTATAGCGAGGAGGCGCTTAATGTGGCAACAACAATTAAGCTTACTCGTGCTCTTTGGATTATTCCAGTGGCACTGCTCACTTCGTTTCTTTTCCGTGATAAAACATCTGATGGTAGTGGCAAGAAAATTGCTGTGCCAATGTTTATAATTTTCTTTATAATTGCTTTACTTTTAAACACATATCTGCTTTCTGAGTTTGAGTGGGGCATGCAAATAAGTAAATTTATAAGCACTGTGTCTAAGAAACTTCTTACCCTTACTCTTTTCTTTATTGGTGCAGGACTTTCTAAAAGTGTTTTAAAATCTGTAGGTATCAAACCTCTTATTTTTGGGGCTTTGCTTTGGATATAATTAGCGTGGTGTCGCTATTGGTTCTTTTGTAGACTCACGTTTTAGAATATAACAAAGAGTTGCTCGTTTTCTTTTCGGGCAACTCTTTGTTGT
>JAXJWL010000039.1:0-11849 GCA_036308065.1 Paludibacteraceae bacterium | reverse complement strand
GTGCAAGACAAATCAAACCAAGGTGTGCTAGAGCTTCAAAGTATGGCAGAAGAACTTGCTGCTCACGCCAATACAAATCCAGAACTCAGCGGAGTGCGTTCTTCATTTAAAGCCACTGTGCCTCAATACTATCTAAACATAGACAGAGACAAAGTAAAACTTCACAACCTTTCAATAGGTAGTGTGTTCAATACTCTTTCTGCTTATTTAGGTTCTTCATACGCAAATGACTTTGTCTTGTTTGGCAAAGTATATCAAGTGCGTCTGCAAGCAGAGTCTAAAGACCGTTCTACTATCGACGACCTAATGAAACTTTCTGTTAGAAACTCAGAAGGCAAGATGGTGCCATTTGGTTCTTTTGTCACTGTAGAACAAAAATTGGGTACAGAAGTGATTGCTAGATACAATATGTACAAAGCTGCTTATATGTCTGGTAACCCAGCCACAGGATATAGTTCTGGTCAAGCACAAGAAACCTTTGCTAAAGTGGCAGAAGAAACTCTTGGTAGCAGTTTTGGTTTTCAGTGGACTTCTATGGCATTCCAAGAACAAATGGCAGGCGACTCTACTGTAGTGATTTTCGCACTTGCTATTATAGTGGTGCTTATGGTGCTTGCTGCTCAGTATGAGAGTGTTACTAGCCCTATCGCAGTAATTATGGCTGTGCCAGTGGCGCTACTTGGTATCATCATAGCTTGCGTAATCGCAGGTCGTGCAAATGATATTTATACTCAAATTGGTATGGTGCTTATGATTGCTCTTTCTGCGAAAAACGCCATCCTTATCGTAGAGTTTGCTCGCGACTATAGAAAAGAAGGCAAGAGCATATTCGACTCTTCACTAGAAGCAGGTAAAGTGCGTCTTCGTCCTATTTTGATGACATCATTTGCGTTTATCTTGGGTGTGCTTCCACTAGTAACTGCTACAGGTGCAGGTGCAGAAAGCCGTGTTTCACTTGGTCTATCTGTGTTTGCAGGTATGTTGATGTCTACTTTAGTAGGTACATTCTTTATACCAAACTTCTATCAGTTCTGGCAAAAGATACAAGAGAAATTCTTTGAGAAGAAAAAATAATGACTGTAAAACAAATAAACATATCAGATTACAACTATAATCTACCAGATGAGAGAATTGCAAAATTTCCTCTAGAAAAACGCGATTCTTCAAAACTCTTGACATACGTTTCTGGCAATGTGAGCACAAATGTATTTAGCTCACTGCCAGAGATTTTGCCAGCAAACTCGTGCCTTGTGTTCAACAATACTAGAGTGATACAGGCTCGTTTGGAGTTTTTTAAATCTACTGGTAGTAGGATAGAGATTTTCTGTTTAGAACCTCAAGAACCATCCTCTTACGAACTTTCGCTTTCTAGCACACAGTCTTGTGTGTGGAAATGTATGATTGGCAACTTAAAGAAATGGAAAGGCGAGGTTTTGAAAAAGGAAGTAGGGGCGGACAATCTTGTTTTAGAAGCCGAAAGACTAGAAACCAACGGCAATACTTCTTATATCAAATTTTCTTGGAACAATGGTGTTTCTTTTGCTGAGGTGCTAGATTTGCTTGGCGAACTTCCTATTCCACCATATTTGAATAGAAAAACTCAGGAGAGCGACAAAACCACATATCAAACAGTTTATTCAAAGGTAAAAGGTTCTGTGGCTGCGCCAACAGCAGGACTTCACTTCACTCCAGAGGTGATTTCTGCTTTGCATACCAAGGGCATCAAAACCATGGAACTAACCCTGCATGTGGGTGCTGGCACTTTCCAACCAGTGAAAGCAGAAGAGATAGGTGGGCACGCCATGCACGCAGAGAAAATAGAAGTATCAAAAGAGTTTATACAAAATCTAATAGAAAATCTTGGCAATATTGTGGCAGTAGGAACCACTTCTGTGAGAACATTGGAAAGCCTTTATTATCTAGGGGTGCAACTTCACAATGGAGATACTAGTTTGCTAGTAAACCAATGGGAACCATACGAATCTGAGAAAGTCTTGTCTGCTCGTGAGGCGCTTGAGGCCATATTAAATTATATGGAGAAAACTCAGTCTAATATATTGTATGCCACTACTCAAATCATGATAGTGCCAGGATACAAGTTTAATATTGTAAATGTTCTTATCACAAATTTTCACCAACCTAAAAGTACACTTCTGTTGCTATTGGCAGCATTTGTGGGCGAAAAGTGGAGAGAACTTTATGAGTATGCATTAAACAACGATTATAGATTTTTAAGTTACGGTGATTCATCAGTTTTAATACCATGAAAAAGTTATTAGTTTTATTATCTATTTTTATGCCTATGGCTGTAATGGCTAGTACTTTCACAGCAAAAGTAGAAGATACAAAGGCATTTAAGAGTGTAAACGTGAAAAAGTTGAATGCCGATGGCGATTTCGATTTTATGACCACATCTGTAATCTCGCCAGATGGCAATTTCTCATATTCAGAAGATGTAAAAAAAGCAGAGGTTTACACATTGGAGTTTGTTTCAGGAGGTGGACAAAATCCTGTTCATCAATTAGTGTTGCTTCCAAATGAAAATGTAAAAATAGTGTATGGTATTCAGTACAATGTGTTTTCTATGAAGCAAGTAGAAGGTTCTGCAAATATGACACTTATACAACAGTACCAAAATGAATACCACAAACTTTCTGAAAAAGCAATTGAAATAGAAAAGAGATTCAATGAGACAGAAGACAAAACCAAACAGTTTGCTATTCAACAAGAGTTTTATGCGCTAATGAATGCAACTCAAGCAAAAGTAAAATCTCTTTTAAATGCAAATCAAGATCTGTTGGCTGCTGCTTTAATTGCGCATAGCGAGTATTCAAACTCTGCTGTTGAAGCAAAAAATGGTATTCTAAAAACTATTTATGATAAACAAAAAACACTTTATCCAGACAACTTTATAGTGAAAGAAATAGGTAAACTAGTAGAAAACTCTATAGATGTGGGTAAGGTGGCTCCTGAAATTTATCTTCCTGGTGTTGATGGCAAAAAAATAAGATTGTCTTCTCTTAGAGGCAAGGTGGTATTGATAGACTTCTGGGCATCTTGGTGTCGCCCTTGTAGAGCGGAAAATCCAAATGTGGTGAAGGCTTACAATATGTTTAAAGACAAAGGTTTTACCGTGTATAGCGTTTCTCTAGATGCAAACGAAGCTTCTTGGAAAGCTGCCATCGAGGCAGACGGTCTTGTATGGCCATATCACGTAAGTTCTCTAAAACAATGGAACTGCCCTGCTGCAAAAGACTACAGAGTGCGTGGCATTCCTTATTCTATCCTTATCGACAAAGACGGCAAGATTATTGCCATGTCGCTACGCGGCGAAGAACTTATCAAGAAACTATCAGAGGTACTTAAATAAAATTAATCCCGTAAGCTCATGAACTTACGGGATTAATTATGTGAATAATATCTTAAATGCTTCCTCTGTTTTATTAACAGGGAGAAGCTTTATTTTGTAGTTGTGTTTGGTTAGGCTTTGGTAGTTGTGATTTGGAAGTATGATTTTCTCGAAGCCCAATTTTTCTGCTTCTGCTATGCGTTGCTCAATGCGGTTTATAGGGCGTATTTCGCCAGAAAGACCCACTTCGCCTGCAAGGCATATTCCTTTTGGTATTTCTATGTCTAGATTTGAAGAAAGGATAGCAGAGATTACTGCTAGGTCTATGGCAGGGTCGTTTATCTTCAATCCTCCTGCAATGTTTAAAAATACGTCTTTTTGAGCAAGTTTGAAGCCTGCGCGTTTTTCTAGCACTGCAAGTAGCATGTTTAGTCTGCGAAGGTCGAAACCTGTGGCAGAACGCTGAGGTGTGCCGTATGCTGCTGTGCTAGCAAGGGCTTGCACTTCTATTAGAAATGGTCTCACGCCTTCTATAGCAGATGCAATAGCAATACCGCTCATACCATCGTTGTTTTGAGTAAGAAGAAGTTCAGAAGGGTTGCTCACTTCTCTTAGACCCTCTTGGCGCATCTCAAAAATACCCATTTCGCTTGTGTTGCCAAAACGATTTTTAATAGCCCTTAAAATCCTATATAGATAATGTTGGTCGCCCTCAAATTGAAGAACTGTATCTACAATGTGTTCAAGGATTTTTGGACCTGCTATATTTCCGTCTTTTGTGATGTGACCCACTAGGAAAATAGGAGTGTTGGTTTGTTTTGCATAGCGGAGTAGGGAAGCGGTGCATTCACGCACTTGTACTAGGCTTCCTGCAGAAGAGTCTATGCTCTCTAGGTGTATGGTTTGTATGGAGTCTATCACCAAAATGTCTGGATTGATGTCTTTTGCTTGGTGATAAATTTGTTCTAATGAAGTTTCGCTCAAAATGTAGCATTCGTTGTTGGTAATGCCTATTCTGTCGGCTCTGAGTTTCAATTGGCGTGTACTTTCTTCGCCAGAAACATAAAGTACCTTGTTGTTTTTAAGAGAAAGTACTGTTTGAAGTAGTAGGGTAGATTTACCAATGCCAGGTTCGCCACCAATAAGCACAAGTGAACCAGCTACAAGTCCGCCGCCTAATACACGGTTAAATTCGTTGTTTCCTAAATCGATGCGGATTTCTTCTTCTGTGCTAATCTCGTGAATAGAAACAGCGGCTTTATTTTCGTTAGGAATAAAGTTTTGAGGAGTTTTTTTGCTTGTTTTTACTTCCAATTCTTCTACGCAAGTATCCCACTGTCCACATGCAGTACATTTGCCAAACCATTTACCAGATTTGTGACCGCACTCTTTACAAATGTAGGATATTTTTGCCATAGGTTTTAATAGTTAGGAGTTAGAAGTTAACGTTAAAGTTTGAAACTAGTATTTTGGAATAAAAAAAAGAGCCTACGGCAAAATATTCCAAAATACTAGTTCCCAACTTTAACTCTGAATTCGTCTTAGAAGTACTTCGGTTGAAAGTTAGTATGAGGGGTTAGGAATTAGGAGTTTTGCCGCAGGCGTCTTTCTTTAACTCCTAAGTCTTAACCCCTCATACTAATTTCTTAGTACTAATTCTTAACCCCTCACTTCTAATTTTCTTATTCCGAGTTATTTCAATCTGTTTGTTAATGTATCTGGATGTACAATCTTTGGTTTGAAAGTTTTTGCTTCCTCCAAATCCATGTAAGCGTAAGCAGTGATGATAAGAATGTCGCCAGGTTGTACTTTACGAGCAGCAGCACCGTTGGTACAAATCACACCAGAGCCTCTTTCACCCTTGATTACGTATGTTTCAAAGCGTTCGCCGTTGTTGTTGTTTACCACAGCCACCTTTTCGTTCTCAATAATACCAGCAGCATCCATTAAGTCCTCGTCAATGGTAATGCTACCAATATAGTTAAGATTTGCGTCTGTAACGCTTACTCTGTGAATCTTAGATTTAAGAATTTCTATCATCATATCTTAGTAGTGTATATTATCTATTAATCTTATTTTGCCACAATAAATAGCAATGCAACCCACTATATAATCGCTATCTTCCCAAGAAGAAACGCTTTGTAGGCTATTGCCATCTACAATATCATAATAGTCCATTTTGAAGACTTCATCGTGTGTAAATTGTTCGCACACCCAATTTTTTACCTCTTCAACAGACATTTCTTTTGCAAAGTTAACACTTTTACTTAAAACTTCAGATATTAAAGCTGCTTTTTTACGCTCTTCTGCAGATAAAAGTTCATTTCTACTGCTGCGAGCAAGTCCGCTTTCTTCACGAATAATAGGGCAAGCGATGATTTCTACAGGCAAGTTTAATTGTCTTACCATGTCTCTAATGATAGCAACTTGTTGGAAGTCTTTTTCGCCAAAATATGAGCGAGTTGGTTCTACAGCGTAGAAAAGTTTGCTCACAATTTGTGCTACACCATTGAAGTGACCAGGTCTGTATTTGCCTTCCATTACAGTTTCGATGCTACCAAAGTTGAACACGCGAGTGTCTTCCTCTGGATACATTTCTTCTACTTGAGGCATAAAAACAATGTCGCAACCCGCTGCTTCAAGAAGTTTTTTGTCTGCTTCTTCGGTGCGAGGATAGCGTTCTAGGTCTGCTTTATCGTTGAATTGTGTTGGGTTTACAAAAACGCTCACTACTGTAACGTCGTTTTCCTCAACACTGCGTTTCACAAGAGAGATATGTCCATTGTGAAGTGCTCCCATTGTTGGTACAAATCCAATGTTTTTAGACTTGTATTCAGCAAGTTCTTGTTTTAGTTTATTTATAGTTTCTACTACAATCATAGTTTGGTTTATTTTTCGGGCACAAAATTAGATAAAATTACCATTGTACCAAAGTATTAGTTAAAAAATTATGCCTAAATTATTGTAAATTTAAGGAATTTTTTTTATATCTTTGCAAAGTAATTGTTTTTTTATTATTATGGCAGTAAAAGTTTTATACATAACACAAGAGATCTTTCCTTATTTACCAGAGTCTGAAATCGCAAATAAGAGCCGTCAGTTGCCCCAAGCAATTCAAGAATTGGGTAGGGAAATACGCACTTTTATGCCTAAATATGGTTGTGTAAACGAAAGAAGAAACCAATTACACGAAGTTATTCGTCTGTCTGGTATGAACCTTATCATTGATGACACCGACCACCAATTGATTATTAAAGTGGCATCTATACCAGCAGCACGTATTCAAGTTTACTTTATAGACAACGAAGAATTCTTCAAACGTCGTTTTGTTGTGAAAGACGAAGCAGGCAATGACTTTGCCGACAACGACGAGAGAGCAATCTTCTTTGCACGTGGGGTATTAGAAACTGTAAAAAAACTACGTTGGACTCCAGATATTATCCACTGTCATGGTTGGATGTCTGCTATTGTGCCAGTGATGGTGAAAAAAGCATATCACGACGACCCATTCTTTGAAAATTCAAAGGTGGTATACTCTATATATGATGATGAGTTTACAACTCCAATGTCTGACAGATTGAACGAAAAAATCTTGATGAACGGAATTGAACTTTCTGATGTTACTGCTGTGGCAGGAAATGCAAATTATGAAACTCTTTCTAAACTTGCTATGCAATATTCAGATGGTGTGATTCAAGCTTCTGAAAAGATGAACGCAAACTTGTTGGAAGATATTAAAAAATCTCAAAAATTGTTCCTTCCTTACGTTTCTGAAGAAAATTATGTAACTTCGTACAACGAATTTTACGACAAAGTTTTAGAAAAATAAGTTACAGATGAAAAATTGGACTGGAATAATATTATTCCTTGCTTCTTTGTTGTTTGCTGCTTGTGAGGCAAATGAAATAGGTGCTGAAATACAACCAACCGAAGATAAAGTGTCTGTGAAAACAGATTCTTTTTCTGTTTCGGCTACTACTACGTTTATAAAAGAGAGATATTCTGAGTCTGACAAATTGTTGCTTGGCAATTATGAAGACCCTATCTATGGTAAAGCAAGATTAGACTTCCTTGCCGAATTTAGATATTTAAATGCAGACTATCCAGCTTCTGCAAAAGCAACTTCTGTGCAAGTAGTACTATACTACAAAACCTTCTTTGGTGACTCTACTGCTGTGCAAGAAGCTACTGTGTATCAACTAAATAAAGCTTTAGAATTTAATAAAAACTATACTACAAATATCAATGTAGATGAGTTTTGTGACAAGTCTGTGATACTTGGAAAGAAAGTGTATGTGGCTTACGACCCTACAGTGCCTGATTCTATTAAAAATGAAGAAGAATATTGCAACACTGTGAGAATTGATTTGCCTCTTTCTATTGGTGAAAAACTTATCTCAGACAGAAGTATCACTCAAAATCAAGAAAGTTTTTTAAATCTACTTAAAGGTGTTTACGTAACAAACGAGTTCACTGGTCAAGTGGTGCTTGATGTAGACTCTGTAAACTTGGAAGTGGCATACGATTATGCTCCAAAAGAAAGCAAACCAGACTCTCTAGTAAACAAGGTGAGGGTTTATCCTGTAAATAAGGAAACTACAAGTGTGCTTAGAATTTCTAATATAGAGGCACCTGCGTTTGAAGATATTCCAGATAGTTTGGTTTATATGTCTTCTTATATAGGTATGGTGCCTAAGGTGGAACTACCAATTCAACGTATAAGAGAAAGACTAGGCTATGAAAAAGGTGATATTATTAGCATAAACAATATGTCTATTGTGGTAGAGGAAGCTCTTTGTGCTGATAGTTCGCTTACATTATTGGAATTACCTCCAAACGTGATATTGGTGCGTGAAGCCGACGTGGAAAAATTCTTTACTCAAAGTTTGTATCCTGCAGAAGGTATTACTACGGTATTGGGTATATATAGCAATGAATTGAGGGCATATACATTCAACAACTTGGCAGATTATCTTCATGATATACTAGAAAATGGTGATACAGAAGATGATGTAAATCCATTTTATATTTTACCAGTGACTGGCGCTACCGATATTCAAGGTACTGATGCTGTGGTGCGTCACCAGTTTAGACCTACAGGTGTGAGACTACGTAGTGGTAAAAATGATGGGTCGAATATGAGATTGAGTGTAACTTATACAAAATTATAAAAAAATGGCTGAAAATTTTTCAGCCATTTTTTATAACTCCTTAATTGCATCCCTCGATGCTTCTTTATATGCATTTATCAGTCCTCCCGTGCCAAGTAGCGTGCCACCAAAGTATCTTACTACTATCACAAGAAGGTTTTCTTTTCCCGATGCTTCTATCTGACGCAAGATAGGGCGACCTGCAGTGCCAGAAGGTTCGCCATTGTCGTTGGCACGAATGTCGTTGCCAATCTTGTATGCATAACAAACGTGTCTCGCTTTGTGATGTTCTTTTTTGTATGCGTTTACTATCTCTTTTACCTTGTCGGTGCTATCTACGTGTAGGGCAAATCCTATAAATTTACTCCCTTTTTCTTTGTATATTCCTTCGCCGATAGGACCTAAAGTGTTAATATCTAATTTCTTCATACTGCAAAAATACATTATTTTGTTTAAAAAATTATTAAAATTCAATTAAAATTACTAATTTTGGCACTTGTGTATAAATCAAATAAAGAAAATATGAAAAAAATTAATCGTTTGTGTAAAATTTTATCTATTACCCTCTTATTCTGGATTTCTTCGGTGGGTATGGCATATTCTCAAACGCCTACATTGAAGAACAATCCTGTGAAAACAAATCCTTCTCCTTTTGGAGAAACTTATCTAACAGGTACAACATTTTCTATTGCAAATGATGAATCTGAAACAGATAAGACTTACTTCAAACTATCTGAAGTGATATTTGGAAGACCTATTGCTACATTAGAAATGGGGTCTAAATACCAAGAATATAATGGTGTTTGGGATCATACTGTGGCAGGAGTAAATCCATGTTATGCTATTTTAAGTAATCCTGCAGTTTTAGCATGTTCTGCAAGACAAGATGGTGTTAATCGACTAATCTGTCAAATGCCAGCTGTAGGAGAAACTATTTTTAAGGTAAAAGTGAGTTCTTACAAACCAGGTTCAGCATTTTCTATCTCTATGATGATGGAAGAAGTGTCTGGCGCAGGTGATGCTCAACTTATTCTTACAGTAAATGGTAGAAGCATAAATTATTCAGAAATGTCTGTTTCAAGTGGTGGCTCTGCACATTGGCAACCATACGAATCTAGCTTTGATACCTCAGAATTGGATATTGAAGTGAAATTCACTGGTGGAAGTGGTGCTGTGTTGGCATTTTCAGACCTATATATTTATGGTGGTCTAGATGTGCTTTCAATATCTGCTAGCGAGTCTGTGGTTACTCTTGGTACTCCTGTTACTTTTACAGCTACTTCTGCTAGTGATGTAGACTTAGATGCAGTAGCATGGGAAAAGAATGCAAATGGAGCAGGTTATGCGCCTCTTTTAGATGATTCTGGTGCTCAACTTACAGGTGCAACTATGGTAGATAAACCAGAGACAGGCGAAACTTGTTATCGTGCTATTGCCACTGTAGAAGGTGCAATAGTTTATTCAAACGAAGTTTGTGTGAGTGCAGAATACAAATGTGCAACAAACTCTGCTCAACACAATCTTTTCATAGAAGATTTTGGAACTCTTGCATCAGAAACTGTTCGTAGTAGTGGCTCTGTGGACTATATCAATACTTCAATTTATAGTTTTATAGACAATTGTAAGCCACTTAAGGCAGAAGGTACATACGCTCTTATGACCAACCCTAAATATGCAGGTTATGGCGATTTGGGAAATGATGATAACTCTTGTTCTCCAGACGTAAATAATTTATGGTTCCGCGACCTTTACGACCACACATTTGGAGGTCAAAAAGATGGTCAGTGGGGTGCAATGCTTATGGTAAATGCTGCAAATCTTGCAGGTACGACTGAGCAATTGGTATATTCTCGTACAGTAGATATGCCTTGTACCAACACCAATATGATTTTCTCTGCTTGGTTTGCCAATGCTGCCAATCCACAACGTGTAAGTACACAAATTTCTATGAAATTCGTTGTTCGTGACCAAAATGGTAATGTGATTGAAGCAGCAACCCTTCAAATTGATGAAATTAAACCAGAGGATGGTTGGGTGAAAGGTGAAACTTCGTTCAATTCTGGCAACAATGAGAAACTTACAGTAGAAATCTACAACTGTATAGAAGGTGGTAATGGCAACGACTTTATGGTAGATGATATTTCATTTAGCATTTGTGTGCCAGAAGTTAGTTTGTCAGTTTCTAGCTTAGTGCCAGAGGTAGAAATAAAAGACGACCAAGTTTCAGGTTCATGTGGTTCTGATATCTATCTAGATTTAGAAGAAGGTATGGCAGAAGTGGTGTTTGACAATCCTTATTATTTATGGTATGTAAAAGAGCAAGGCAGCACTGAGTTTGTTCACAAGGCGGAATATGATAACATAACAGCGATATCTACACAAATTACCCCATATACTCAATATTATGTGGTGGCAACAGCAAATGAGGCAGATGCATTGGACTATATTGCAGGAAATTTATCAAAATGTGCTCCTGTGGCAGTGTCAAATACTATTACAGTGCTTTGTGCTCCAAACTTAGAAGTATCAGTAAAAGAACGTAGTTGTAACGAGGTTACGTTAGAAGCAAAAAAATACGATGACCCAAGTGGTTTAATAGATTTCTGGTGGCAAATCTCAAAAGATGGTAAAAATTGGAGTAACCTAAATGTTCCTAAAAATACTTATAAACTAGAAGATTATGTTATTACATCAGATTCTTACTTTAGAATTTATACTGATTTAGTAGCGAGCTCACCAGTTAAAGTCTCTCTAAGAGGAATTTCTCTAACATCTCAACCAACTAAAACCTATATTGGAAGTAGTGTAAAATTAACGGCTTCAACTGTTAATTACGAATTGGAAGATGGTGATAAATATCAATGGTTTGAAAAAGTTAATTCAGAATATACTATGTTAGAAGAAACCTCAAATTCATTTATTTACTATACTTTACAAAGCGATAAATCATCTGTAAAAGTGGTAGCAGAAGGTTGTGAAGCAGAGGTTGTGATAGAAAAACTTGAACCATTAAAAATATCTCAGAAGTCTCGTAATTGTAATGAAATTACTATAGAAGGCAAAACAGATATTGAGCCAAGTAAGATTAAATGGTATTATTCTGCTGATGGAAATGAATATACAGAATATTCACAAGTAGGAACTCCTATTGTATTTGATGTCCCAGAGGAAAATACTGATGGTGTATATATAAAAGGTAAAACCACTGACGGCAAAGAAAGTGATCCAATATTTGTGAAACCAATTATTATTAAAAACTCTGTTTATAATGCAGAAGGTCAACAGTTAAATACAGAGGCTACATTAATTGTAAATGAAGAAGAAAGTATTACTATCAAAACATCTATCAC
>JAXJWL010000038.1:0-1051 GCA_036308065.1 Paludibacteraceae bacterium | reverse complement strand
TTTTCTGATAGGATAGGGAAGAGTTCTATACTTTGAGGACTTGATTTTTCCCAACACATTACCCTTTCTATGTCTTTGGCGTTTTCTACAAGCGATGCTTTGTTGTATTTTATTAAGCTATTGCAACCAATAGAGGAAGTATCTATTGTTCTGCCTGGTACTGCCATCACGTCTCTGTTGTAGGAATGGGCGAGTTCGGCAGTGATAAGACTACCTCCTTTTTCTGCACTTTCTACTACTAGTACGCCGTCGCTCATGCCTGCTATTATCCTATTTCTTTGTACAAAATTGAATGGTTCTGGGTGCATTTCGTGAGTAAATTCTGTGATAACGGCACCATTTTTTTGCATTGCGAGTGAGGTATTGTAATGTGCTTTTGGGTAAAAAAAGTCGTAGCCACCTGCTATTACTCCTATAGTTGGGATATTATTTTCTAGTGCAGATCTGTGGGCACAGATGTCGATGCCGTATGCAAGTCCGCTTACAATGCATAAATTTGGGTGTGATTTTGCTAGTTCAGACACTATTTTATAGCAGGTATTTTTACCATAATCTGTGGCTCTTCTCGTGCCAACTATGCCTAAATATTTGTGTTTGTTGAAGTCTGCTATTCCTTTGCTATAGATAAGTTTTGGGCAGTCTGGACATTCTAAAAGACGTTTTGGAAAGGTTTCGTCTGTGAAAAAATGAATTTGAATATTGTTTTTTTCTATGTATTCAAGTTCTCGTTTTGCCTTTTCCAGACAAATGGGTAGTTGAGTTTTATACTCTTCTAAAAATGGAGAATTTACATTTGGAATTTCGCTAAGTATAGCTTTGTCAAGATGAAAAAAGTCTTCTACTGAGTCTAGGTAATTGAAGATTTCTTGAATGTGGCAAAAGTTTATTTTTTTAAATAAACTAATGGCAATGCGGTGAATTTTTTCTGTTTCTGTCATGATAAATAAAACATACATTTAGCACATATTTTGTATGGGGAACAAAATATGTAAGGTTCATAATAAAAAATGTAGCTTTATTCTCGTTGCAAAGATAAGAATTATATCATAAT
>JAXJWL010000037.1:0-3534 GCA_036308065.1 Paludibacteraceae bacterium | reverse complement strand
TGCACTTTTAACTGGTCTTTTACTAGGTATGAACCTACCTTCTTCACTTCCTTGGTGGATGGTTGTCATTGGTTCACTTATTGCAATAGGCATTGGTAAAATGAGTTTTGGCGGTCTTGGAAACAACCTTTTCAACCCTGCACTTGTAGGTCGTGTATTCCTACTTATTTCATTCCCAGCGGCAATGACCACTTGGCCAATTCCTGCTCCATTTACATTTGATGGTTCTGTAGATGCACTTACAGCAGCTACCCCACTTTCATATATTAAAGAAAGTATTTTTACCACATTTACTCATGCAGAAATGGCAATGGGTGAAATCGGCGGTAGTTTGGGTGAAACCTCTAGTGTGGCACTTCTTCTAGGTCTTGTTTATCTACTTGCCACTCGCACTATATCTTGGCACATACCTGTGAGCATCATTGGCACTGTGCTTATTTTCACAGGCATTATGCACGGCATAGACCCTTGCACATACGCATCTCCACTACTTCATATCACTTCTGGTGGTCTGCTACTTGGTAGTATTTTCATGGCAACAGACTACGTAACCTCTCCAATGACAAAAACTGGTCAAATCATCTTCGGTGTTGGCATAGGTCTTATCACCATGGTTATCAGACTTTTCGGTTCATATCCAGAAGGTATTTCATTTGCTATTCTTATTATGAATGCGGTGGTTCCATTAATTAACAGATATATTCGTCCTAAACGTTTCGGAGCAAAATGAAAAAGATAGAATCTACATTTATTAATATGTTAGTGTCGCTGCTAATGGTTTGTCTAGTTTCGGCTGGACTTTTGGCAGGTGTGTATGAACTAACCAAGGCTGACATTGCGTTAGCTGAGAAAAATAAGCAAGAAAACGCGCTTAAAGGCGTGCTTCCCGAGTTTGACACTATTAAAACAGATAGTATCAACGGTGCTCCTGTGTTTAAGGCATTTAAAAATGGAGTATATGTGGGCGCTGCAACTATTACTAGCGACCTTGGTTTTTCTGACCAAATCGTTGTAATGGTGGGTATCGACAATGCTAAAAACATTGTGAATTACGAGGTGCTTTCTCAAAAAGAGACTCCTGGTTTGGGTACAAAATGTGTGGATTGGTTTAAAGAACAAATCAATGGCAAAAGCATAAGCACAGATTTCAAGGTAACAAAAGATGGTGGCGATGTGGATGCAATAACAGCTGCAACTATCACCTCTCGTGCATTCCTTGACGCTGTAAAAAAAGCAGAAAACAACTTTACTGGCGACACTGATGCAATTACATCGGCAACAGAAGTAGAAAACTAGTTAGGAGTTAGGAGTTAGGAGTTAGGAGTTAAATATAATTCCTCATTCCTAATTCCTCATTCCTAATTCTTAACCTAATAAATATGAACAAATTTAAAATATTATTCAACGGCATTTTAAAGGAGAACCCAACGTTCATTCTTTTACTTGGTATGTGTCCAACACTAGCAACCACCACCTCTGCTATCAACGGTATGGGTATGGGTCTTGCTACTGCAAGTGTGCTATTGTGCTCAAACACAGTAATTTCACTAGTAAAAAAACTTATTCCAGATAGCGTACGTATTCCTGCATACATTGTTATTATTGCATCTTTCGTTACTATCGTAGAACTTTGTTTAAAAGCTTGGGCACCAGCTATTTCCGATAGTCTTGGTCTGTTTATCCCACTTATCGTGGTAAACTGTATCGTACTTGGTCGTGCAGAAGCATTTGCGGCTAAAAACTCTGTTTTAGACTCTGCACTTGACGGTCTTGGCATGGGACTTGGTTTCACCCTTTCACTTACTGTGATTGGTGCTATCAGAGAGTTTCTTGGCAGTGGTAACATCTTCAATATCAGCATTTACCCAGAAGATTACGGTATGCTAATATTCATTTTGGCTCCTGGTGCTTTCATTGTATTAGGTTTATTAATGGCAACAATTCAACACTTTAAAAATAAATAATTATGAGTTACTTTCTAATATTTATTTCTGCAGTTTTTGTAAATAATATTGTGCTATCTCAATTCCTTGGGATTTGCCCTTTCCTTGGTGTTTCTAAAAAACTAGACACAGCAGCTGGTATGAGTGCTGCAGTAGCATTTGTTATGGTGCTTGCTACTCTTTGCACTTTCCTTATCCAAAACTACGTGTTAGTGCCTCTAGAAATTGGTTTCATGCAAACCATCGTGTATATCCTTGTGATTGCGGCTCTTGTGCAAATGATAGAAATTATCTTGAAGAAAATTTCTCCTGCACTTTATCAAGCACTTGGGGTATTTTTGCCACTTATTACCACAAACTGTACTATCCTTGGTGTTGCAATTCTTGTTATTCAAAAGAATTTCTCTCTTATAGAAAGTTTATTTTTCGCATTATCAACCTCAATAGGTTTTGGTCTTGCGCTTATTCTATTTGCAGGTCTTAGAGAACAACTTCGCTTCTCTTCTGTACCTAAAGCAATGCAAGGTACACCAATCGCCCTAATAGTAGCTGGCATCCTAGCCATGGCATTTATGGGATTTTCTGGCGTAGCGTAATTAGGAGTTAAAGACACGCCCGTAGGGTGTGAATCTATATTGTAGGCAGGTATCAGAGGGCATAGCCCGGCGATGCCTGTATTAATAATGAGAATATTGGGCACCCCCGTAGAGGGGTGCGTCTAAATAAATTAACAATGGAAAACATATTAAAATATTTCAAAGGGCTGAGCGAGGAACAAATCTCACAATTTAAACAATTGGAAGCCCTATATACCGATTGGAACTCAAAAATCAATGTTATTTCACGCAAAGACATTGACAAACTATACCTACATCACGTGCTTCACAGCATGGTGATTGGCAAGATTTTGCCTTTCCAAGACGGAAGCAAAATCATAGACATAGGCACTGGCGGTGGTTTCCCAGGCATTCCATTGGCTATCCTTTTCCCAAACTGTCAGTTTACCCTACTCGATTCTGTTGGCAAAAAAATCAAAGTTGCTTCAGAAGTAGCAAATGCAATTGGTCTTAAAAATGTTACTTTCGTAAACGACCGCATGGAAAACGAAAAAGGACTTTACGATTTTGCAGTGAGCCGCGCAGCTATGAACCTTACAGACCTTGTAAAAGTGTGCAAGAAAAACATTAGCAAAACCGACCGAAACGCCCTTCCTAACGGCCTTATCTGCCTAAAAGGTGGCGACATGCAAGAAGAACTTAAGCCATACAAAAAACTTGCTACCGTGTACGAACTCACCGAGTTCTACAAAGAAGAATACTTCCAAACCAAAAAAGCAGTATATTTACCACTAAGGTAATTAGGAATTAGGAATTAGGAGTTAGGAGTTAAAGCCACGCCCGTAGGGTGTGAATCTATATTGTAGGCAGGTGTCAAAGCGTAGCGGCGACGCCTGTAAAACATATCCCCCTCACAGTGCACCCGAGCAAAGCGAGGGTGCAACAAAACGAATAACACAATGAAAGTCAAAACATTCATAACCAACCCATTACAAGAAAATACATACCTACTAATAGACGAAGAGTCTAAAGAG
>JAXJWL010000036.1:0-43609 GCA_036308065.1 Paludibacteraceae bacterium | reverse complement strand
CTCTAATTTACTTTTATATTTTAAAATTAATATATTGCTTTTTTACCTGCTAGAAGAGTATTCTTCATTAAAGAACAAATAGTCATTGGTCCTACGCCGCCTGGCACTGGAGTGATGTATGAGCATTTTGGTGCTACTTCATCAAATTTTACGTCACCAGTAAGTTTGAAGCCAGATTTTGTGTTTGCGTTTGGCACGCGAGTGGTACCAACGTCAACAATCACAGCACCTTCTTTTACCATATCTGCAGTAACAAAGTTTGGAGAACCTAGAGCTGCTATGATAATATCTGCTTTTAGGCATTGTTCTTTAAGGTCTTTGCTATAGCTGTGGCAAACTGTTACTGTTGCATTACCTGGATATGCTTTTTGCATTAGAAGTTGTGCCACAGGTTTACCTACGATATTACTTCTTCCAAGAACTACTACGTGTTTACCTGCAGTTTCTATTTCGTAACGTTTAAGAAGTTCAAGAATACCAGCAGGAGTAGCTGAAACGAAAGCTGGAAGACCAATTGAAGTACGACCTACGTTGATTGGGTGGAAACCATCCACGTCTTTTTTATAATCAATAGCTTCAATTACTTTTTGCTCAGAAATATGTTTTGGAAGTGGAAGTTGAACAATAAATCCGTCTACATCTGCATCGTTGTTTAGTTCTTCAATGCGAGCAAGAAGTTCTGCTTCTGTTACATCGTCTTCGTAACGAATAAGTGTAGATTTAAAACCACATACTTCGCAAGCTTTACATTTTGCTGCTACGTATGTTTCACTACCACCATCGTGACCAACAAGAATTGCCACAAGGTGTGGTTGTTTCTTGCCTTCGGCCAACATTTGTTTTACTTCTTCTGCGATTTCAAGTTTTATATCATCAGCAGTCTTCTTTCCGTCTATTAATATCATCCTTTATTTGGTTATTATGGTTATTTGGAGAGTCGGTGACTGAGCCTGTCGAAGTCCCCGACGGTTATTTAGTTTAATTTAGGCTGGCACTTCGACAAGCTCAGTGACCGCCTAAATAATAACTATCTTCTTATTTTTGGAAGTTTACCACCACTATTTTGAACCATACGCATCATTTTGCGCATATCGTCAAATTGTTTAATAAGTCTATTCACCTCTTGAATATTTCTACCACTACCATTTGCAATACGTTGTTTGCGTGAAGGATTTAGGATTTGTGGGTTTGTACGTTCTTCTGGGGTCATAGACTGAATAATAGCCTCAATATGTTTGAAAGCGTCATCCTTAATATCCACATCTTTTAGGGCTTTACCTACTCCAGGAATCATACCTAGAAGGTCTTTCATATTACCCATTTTTTTGATTTGTTGGATTTGGTTAAGGAAGTCGTCGAAACCAAATTGGTTTTTAGCAATTTTCTTTGACAGTTTGCGAGCTTCGGCTTCGTCGTATTGTTCTTGAGCACGTTCTACGAAAGAAACAATGTCACCCATACCCAAGATACGGTCTGCCATACGTGCTGGGTGGAAAGCATCAATAGCTTCCATTTTTTCACCTATACCAACAAATTTGATAGGTTTATTTACCACAGAACGTATAGAAAGCGCAGCACCACCACGAGTATCACCATCAAGTTTGGTAAGGATAACACCAGTGAAGTCTAGTCTATCATTGAATTCTTTTGCAGTGTTTACAGCATCTTGACCTGTCATTGAGTCCACAACGAATAAGATTTCGTTTGGATTGATAGCTTCTTTCACAGCTGAAATCTCGTTCATCATTTCTTCATCCACAGCAAGACGACCAGCGGTATCGACGATTACTACGTCGTTTCCTTTTTTCTTAGCCTCTGCAATAGCATTTTTAGCAATGCTTACTACATCTTTGCTGTCGATTTCTGTGTAAACAGGCACATTGATTTGTTCGCCTAAAACTCTCAATTGCTCAATAGCAGCAGGACGATATACGTCGCAAGCCACCATCAGAGGATTTTTACCCTTCTTAGTTTTAAGCATATTGGCAAGTTTGCCGGTAAATGTAGTTTTACCAGAACCTTGAAGACCTGCCATCAAGATAATGCTTGGCGAACCTTTAAGTTCTAGTTCGGTGTGAGTACCACCCATAAGAGCAGCCAACTCGTCGTGAACTATCTTAACCATCAACTCGCTTGGTTTTACAGCGGTTAATACGTTCATACCAAGTGCTTTAGCCTTTACATCATCTGTAAAAGTTTTAGCAGTTTTGTAGTTTACGTCGGCTTCTAAAAGCGCTTTTCTCACGTCTTTTAGGGTTTCCGCTACGTTTATCTCGGTGATTTTACCTTCACCTTTTAGTATTTTAAATGAACGCTCCAGGCGCTCGCTAAGTGATTCAAACATAATTCTAAATAATTAGGAATGAGGAATTAGGAATTAGGAATTCCTAAAAATTATTCAATTTAAGAGTGAATTTAAAGGAGGGACCCTTTAAATTCGCTCGACTAAAAGTAGCTACTACCGTCAAAACAATGAGTACAAATCTTCTCCTTAGGAAGTCCTATCGCCTTAACAAGAGCATCAACTGTGTTGTAGCGAAGAGAAGTAAGACCAAATCTTTTGCGGATAAGCTCTACTAGTTGTTTATGTTTTTCTGATGTTGGATCTACATATTCTTGTAGATTTTTGTCGTGAGCACCTTCAAGTTGCTCAATATAATAACGAGTGATTAACTCTAGGTCGTTTTGTGTTGATGAGAAATTTAGGTAACGACAAGAATAAATCATTGGTGGACAAGCAATACGCATGTGTATTTCTTTCGCACCGTAGTCGTACATCATGTCAACATTACCTTTTAGCTGAGTACCACGCACGATAGAGTCATCTAAGAACACTACTTTTTTATCTGTTAAGATTTCTCTATTAGGAAGTAGTTTCATTTTTGCCACTAGATTTCTCATAGATTGGTTTGAAGGTGTGAAACTACGTGGCCATGTTGGGGTATATTTAAGGATTGCACGTTTGTAAGGCACTCCTTTACCTTTAGAATAACCTATTGCGTGACCAATACCTGAATCTGGAATACCGCAAACAAAGTCTGGTGTAATTTCATCTGTTTCACCTAATGCTTCACCTAGTGAGTTGCGCACTTCTTCCACGTTGATACCTTCGTAACTACTACATGGGAAACCAAAATAAATCCAGAAGAATGAGCAAACTTGCATTTTATCGTTTGGTTTACGTATTTGTGTCCAACCGTCTGCAGTAAGTTTAATAATCTCACCAGGACCTACATAATAGTCGATAGCATAATCAAGATTTGGGAACGCAGTTGTTTCACTAGAAACAGCGTATGCACCATCTTTTTTACCAATTATAATAGGAGAACGGCCAAGTTTGTCACGCACTGCGTAAACACCATCTTCTCTTAAAATCAATAAAGAACAAGAACCTTTAATATGGTTAAACATATTTTGGATACCTTCTTCAAGGGTCTTACCTTCGTTGATAAGGGTTGCAATAACCTCTGTTTGATTAGTTTTACCGGAACTCAATTCTGTGAAGTGATGACCTCTTTTAAGTAGTTCTGCTTCAAGTTCCACTAAGTTGTCTAAACGAGCCACAGTAACAATGGCCATTTTGCCTAAGTGTGAGTGGATAATGATAGGTTGTGCATCTGTATCACTAATTACACCTATACCAGATGTTGCACCATCAAATTTGTGAAGTCCATCTTCAAATTTAGATCTAAAATAAGATCCTTCAATGTTGTGAATGGAGCGAACCATTCCTTTTTCTTTAGAGTATGTTGCCATACCTGCTCTACGTGTACCTAAATGTGAGTTGTAGTCTGTACCATAGAACAAATCTGCTACGCAATTACCCTTGCTAATAGTTCCAAAAAAACCGCCCATATAATTAAAAATTATTTCTTATCTTTTAAAGAATACTCAATTCATGTAACAAATTGATACCTCTTACAAGCAAAGTACAAAATTAAGATTTTTTATCAAAATAATATAATTTAGAGAGAATTTTTTATTCACATAATGCAAAAAAATACAATAAAAAAAGAGACTGACAAATTTAAATTTATCAGTCTCTTTAGGGTGAAAGACGGGGCTCGAACCCGCGACACTCGGAACCACAATCCGATGCTCTGCCAACTGAGCTACAATCACCATCAGTCAATTTTCATTGACGGCACAAAGGTAATACTTTTTTTTTATTCTGCAATAGGAAACAGAATATTTTTTCTAAAAAGTTAGGGGTTTAAATTCTCCATCAACTCTTCTACAAACTTATACCCAGGTTCTAGTTCCAATGCTTCTAGGTAATATTGTTTTGTAGTTTCGTAGTCTTTCTTGTTTTTGTAAATATCAGCAATAGTAAGTATCAAGTTCATATAAAGCCAATTATCTTTATAAAGAGACTCTTCCCTACTCATTATTGCCTTGGCTTTTTTATAATAAACTAGAGCTTTGTCTTTTGAGCCACCAAAAGCGGTAGGCATATAATTCATAATATTTCCATACTGAATCAATGCAAAATGATTGAGAGAATCTTGTTTCAATGCAGTTTCTCCATATTTCATACATTTTAAACCGATAAAAGGCGCTTTAAACGGTGTAATTCCTATCTCGTATGCCACAAATGCAGCATTGAAAGCATTAGACAAGGCTGTTTTACCGGTCGATTCCACCATTTCAGACAAATTTTCTTTTGCCAAATCTAAATAATCTTCTGCCTCACGCTTCATTGTCTTCTTTTTACTCACTGCCCAAGCAATATATCCATATTGATAATCAAGCAATTGCCACTTTTGCTGAACAGAAAAATTACCAAGTTCCTTTTCTCTCTGAAGACTATCTATCACAGCCTTCCATCTCGTCATATCTTTGTTTATATAACTATCGTATATAATTTTGCCCACATTTTCTGCATTTATAGAAAAACTTACAGAAAAAGTAAGCAAAAACAATATTATTTTTATGTATCTCATTTTTATACAGGGTCAACATCTACCACAGTAAGCACTGTAGGATATTCTTTTTTTAAATTGTTAATTGCATTATTTATTCGCTTTTTAGACTCCACCATAGACTGTCCAATAGGAAGTTTTAGCATAAGTTTCTGAATATGCATCTTTTGCACTTTAGAAACCGGTGGTTTGTCTGGACCTAAAAGTTGGTCGCCAAAACTCCTTTCCAACTCCTTATGCAGAGCACCCACTGCCCTACTACAAAGAGTATAATCATTTGCTTTCACATAAATATCAATTATCCTCACAAAAGGCGGATAACTAAACATTTGGCGAAGCATCACTTGTTTATTGTAAAAGTAAGAATAATCGTTGTTTATAATCGCAGGTATCACAGAATGCTCTGTTTGAGCAGTTTGCACCAAAACTAGACCTCTTTTATTTCTTCTTCCTGCCCTACCTGCCACTTGCAGAAGAAGTTGAAATGCACGTTCGTCAGACCTAAAATCTGGATAGTTTAGCATATTATCTGCATTGAGTACACCCACAAGTCCCACATTATCAAAGTCTAAGCCCTTTGCTACCATTTGTGTACCCACAAGTATTTTTATTTCGCCAGAAGAAAATGCTTTAAAAATTTTTTCGTAGGCATGTTTGCTTGTTGCCACATCGAGGTCTAAACGCCCTGCTTTATAATCTGGAAACCTCGCTTCTAGTTCTTCCATCACTTTTTCTGTGCCAAAACCCTTGTCTTTTATCTCTTCATGACCACATTTTGGACAAGATGTAGGCACTGGTGCTCTATGACCACAATAATGACAAGAAAGATAGTTTTGAAATTTATGATAAGTAAGACTCACGTCGCAATGAGGGCATTTTGGCACCCAAGCACATTGTTTACACTCTACAAATGAAGAAAATCCACGTCTGTTTTGAAAAAGAATTACCTGCTCTCCATTAGCTAAGCACTCATTCATTTTTTCTATAAGTAGCCAAGAAAACATCGCTTTCATTCTATTTTTCACAAACGCATCTTGTCTATCTAAAACCAACACCTCTGGCAATTTCACATCACCATATCTCACTTTTAGCTCCACAAGTTTGTATCTTTTGTTCACCGCCAAGTGATAAGACTCCACAGATGGAGTGGCAGAACCAAGAAGAATACCAATTTTTAGTTTATGCGCAAGCATAAGTGCCACGTTTTTAGCATTATAACGTGGAGCAGTATCGGTTTGTTTGTAAGAAGGTTCGTGTTCTTCGTCCACAATAATTAGTTGCAAATTTGTAAACGGCAAAAATACTGCTGAACGCACACCCAACACCACTTTAAACCTACTTCCTACCTCATTGTAGATTTCACCACGCTCTGCATCAGATAGTTTTGAGTGATAATTTATTAGTGTATCACCAAAAACATCCTTCAATCTCTCTGTAAGTTGGGTTGTTAAAGCAATCTCTGGCACCAAATAAAGCACCTGACCACCCTTTTCTACAACCTCTTGTATTAGTTTTATATAGATTTCTGTTTTACCAGAAGAAGTTACACCATGTAGAAGCACTGGCTTACCTTCGGCAAAACCAGTTTTAATATCTTCAAATGCAACTTTCTGAGCATCAGAGAGTTCGCTCACTTCTTTGGTTGACTCAGACTGTTTTATTCTACTTTTAGTCTTATAATCAAGAGCAAAAACTCCGTGTTTTACCAAAGTATTAAACGCACTAAGACTCTCATTTTCAAGAAGTTTAGACTTTAACACATCACCATTTAAAGCCAACGAATCATATTTTGCTAAAAGCGAAAGCGCCTGTTTGGTAAATCTTTTATGCTCAACTTCAGTTTTAATTACATACGCATCCTTTAGCTCAGTAAGAGTATTTTTAGATAGAGCACTTGGCAAGGCATTTTTCATTACATCTGATAGTCCGCAGCAATAATATTCTGCCACCCACTGCCAAAGTTCAAGTTGATATTGAGACACAATTGGTTCATCATCAAGCACCTGCAAAATATCTCTATAGTTTATTCCCTCTTTCGCTTCAGTGGTTAAAGAATGCACCACACCAATATATTTCCTATTTTTACCCAGCGGCACAAGCACACGCATCCCAGCAGAAACCATGTTCTGCATATCCTGTGGAATAGAATAAGTGTACATCCCCACATTCAGCGGTAATATAATATTGGCGTAATTTTGCAATTTTTGTTTTCTAATCTACAAAGTTAAACAATTTATTTAGTTCCTTTGTTATTGTGGCGATATAATTGAATTGAATTTACTGTGTTGTGCCAGATGCTATAGAAACCACCTGCTACGGCACAAATTGGGTCCATAAAAGTGTATGCAAGCCAAATAACAAAGACAGTATTTTTTTGCCCAAGTGCCTGACCAGCACTTATTTGGTCGCCAAATACTTTACCAATGCGACGTCCTATAAAAAACTGAAGCAAACAAGCAGTGGCAGTAATAAGTAAAATACCTAGTACTGTATAAAAATCTATTTGTGTATTGGCAAAAGCTCTACTTGCAGTAGCCATGGCGAGTCCCAATGCCACCATCCAAAGATAAAAAGCTAAATCCTTTATTTGAGTGATTTTATCTCTCAATTTTGGCAAAAATCTATTTGTGAGTCTAGCCAATATTAGTGGTATCATAAGTACTGGGCATACTTGCTTTACAATACTAACAAATGTTTCTGTGAAACCAATTTCATTTTTCATAAAAAGAGGAATGAAAATAGGTGCTGTCACAGCAATAGAAAGATTGATAAGTATATTGTACATAAGCAATGTGGCAGGATTTCCTCTGAGTTTCTCGACAATTACCACAGAAGCCGTTGCTGTAGGGCAAATAAAACAAGCCAAAAGGCATTCAACCAATAAATAGATGTTTGAATGTGGCAAATAGCGTAAAACCAATGAAAGTATTCCAACCATGCCTACTTGAATCAACAACAACAATCCATGCCATGGTCTTAAGCGTAGTTGTTTGAAGTCTACTTTACAAAACGAAATGTAAAGCATACAAAAAAGTAGTAATGGTTGTAATATCTTTATGCCACTGTTTATTTCTGCCTTTACTTCAACAGGTAAATTTAATGCGTGCGCCACTATATAGGCCAATACTCCTAAACACATAATGATAGGAAGCGACCAATTTTTTATAAACTGAAACATACTCTTCAATAATTTTCTGCAAAGGTAGGGAAAATATAGATAAAGTAGCAAAAAGAGAGGCTGCTAAATTTAGCAACCTCTCTTTATATATTATCCTCCGAAGTCGTCGAAGTGAATCATATCTTTTTCTACACCTAGGCTATCCAACAAGTCAAGCACTGTTTTTGCCATCATTGGAGGTCCACATAGGTAATATTCGATTTCTTCTGGTTCTTCGTGTTGTTTCAAGTAGGTGTCGCCCATAACTGGAGCAATGAAACCAGCGGTATATTTAATACCAAGTTTGTCTGCTTTAGGGTCTGGACGGTCTAGAGCCAAGTGGAAGTGGAAGTTAGGGAATTCTTTTTCTAGTTCCAAGAAATCTTCTAAGAAGAACACTTCGTCGATAGCACGAGCACCATAGAAGTAATGCATTTCGCGGTCACGAGTTTTAAGAGTTTTAAGCATGTGCATAATTTGTGCACGAAGAGGAGCCATACCGGCACCACCACCTACCCAAATCATTTCGCGTTTGCTGTCAAACTCTGGGTGGAAGTCACCATAAGGACCACTCATAATAACTTTGTCACCAGGTTTTAGTGAGAAGATATATGTAGAAGCGATACCACAAGGTACATCCATAAAGCCAGGACCTTGATCTTTTGGTTTGAATGGAGGTGTAGCAATACGCACTGTAAGTGTGATGATATCACCTTCATCTGGATAGTTAGCCATAGAATAAGCACGGATTGTTTGTTCGGTATTCTTTTGTTTTAAGTTGAATAAACCGAAGTTTTCCCATGCTGGTACGTATAAGTCACCAATTAAAGAACGGTCGAAGTCTGCATAGTTAAGATCGTATTCTGGAATAACAATTTGAGCGTATGAACCAGGAACGAAGTCCATGTGTTCACCAGCAGGAAGCTTAACTTTAAACTCTTTAATAAAGGTAGCAACGTTGCGGTTTGAAATAACTTCGCATTCCCATTCTTTCACACCAAGAACTGATTCTGGAACAGTAACGCTCATGTTATTTTTCACTTTAACTTGGCAACCTAAACGCCAGTTGTCTTTAATTTGTTTGCGAGAGAAGTGAACTGTTTCTGTTGGTAGGATTTCACCACCACCTTCTGGCACTTGGCAACGGCATTGACCGCAAGAACCTTTACCACCACAAGCAGATGGAAGGAACACGCCTTCTGCAGAAAGAGAACCTAAAAGAGATCCACCAGAAGCTACTTCTATTTCTTTTTCACCATTTAAAGTCACTTTTACAGGACCAGATGGAGAAAGATAATTCTTAGCTACTAAAAGTACAATTACTAATACTAAGATGATTCCAAGGAAGATGGCAATACTTAAGCCAATCATTTCCATATTTATTGCTAATATCATATTCATCGTCATCTTAAATTTTTAAACCAGAGAAACACATAAATGCCATAGCAAGTAAACCTGTGGTGATGAAGGTGATACCTAGACCACGTAGAGGTTTTGGAACATTTGAGTATTCCATTTTTTCACGAATAGCTGCTAAAGCAACGATAGCTATTAACCAACCAATACCAGAACCAATTGCATATACAGAAGCTTCACCAATGTTTGCAAATGCACGTTGTTGCATGAAAAGTGAAGCACCCATGATAGCACAGTTTACAGCGATAAGGGGTAAGAAAATACCTAATGAAGCATATAGAGATGGAGAGAAACGTTCTACAACCATTTCTACAAGTTGTACTATACCAGCGATAACTGCAATGAATAGGATGAAGCTTAAGAAGCTTAAGTCTACACCTTCAATGATTGCATTAGCTTTTAATACATAGTTTTCAAGTAAGTAGTTGATTGGTACTGTAATTAATAACACGAATGTTACAGCTACACCCAAACCTAACGCAGTTTTCACATTTTTAGATACAGCTAAGTAAGAGCACATACCTAAAAAGTAAGCGAAAATCATATTGTCGACGAAAATCGACTTAACGAATAAACTTAATAAATTTTCCATATTTTACTTAATTTGGGTGATTAATCTTGTAACTCTGGATTTTTAGCTCTTTGTGCCCAAATGATTGCACCTACAAGGATAAGTGCCATAGGAGGCATAAGCATTAGACCATTGTTTAGGTAGCCAAATTCATAGAAAGATTCTGGAATAACAGCGAAACCTAATAATGTACCTGCACTTAATAATTCACGGAAGAATGCTACAATAACAAGGATAATAGCATAACCGAAACCATTACCTAAACCATCAAGGAAAGATTCCCAAGGACCATTTGCCATAGCAAATGCTTCAAGACGACCCATCAAGATACAGTTTGTAATAATAAGACCTACATACACAGAAAGTTGTACGCTCACATCGTATGCAAACGCTTTTAAGCATTCACTCACGATAGTAACTAGAGTAGCAACTACTACCAACTGTACGATAATACGGATACGGTTTGGAATAGTATTTCTAAGTAAAGAGATTATAACGTTGGCAAGTGCCACGATAATTGTAACTGAGAAACCCATAACTAAAGCAGGTTCTAATTGTGCTGTTACTGCTAAAGCAGAACAAATACCTAGAACTTGTACGGTAACAGGGTTGTTAACGCCTAGAGGCGCTAAGAATGTTGCGCGATTTTCTTTTGAAAATAAACCCATGACTTAACCCTCCTTATTTGTTTAAAAAGTTTACATATTGACCAAGACCATCTTTAAGCATAGCGTCAACACCTTGAGAAGTGATTGTACCACCAGAGATACCATCTACATAATCTTTAGTGTCGTCTGTTTTGCCTGGTTTAACGATGGCTATAGAAACAAACTCACCTGCAGCATTTTTAATCTTTTTAGATTTGAATGCTTCTTGGAATTTAGGTTTTGCGATTTCAGCACCTAAACCTGGAGTTTCACCTTGGTGAGAGAAGTATGTACCATAAACAGTATTTTTGTCTGCATCTAGAGCGATATAACCCCAGATTGGTCCCCAAAGACCTGCACCGCGAATAGGAAGAACGAATTTAGGTTGACCTTCAACTTCGCAAGCAAACACTGCAAGTTTTCTTTCTTCTAATGCTTTGTCGTTTTCAGCTTTAACATCTAAATAGAAAGCACCAGTTTCTTCTACTACTTCACCAGCATAATTGATGATAAGTTCTTGTTGAACATATTTATCATAAAGTGCTGCAGCATCTTCACCTTCATAGTTTACATTTAGAGAAGTAAGAATTTGTTTTTTCTTATCAAGCTCTACGTTTTCTGTTTGTTTATCTTTTAAAACATCAGATACAAATGCTAGAAGGAATGCAACGATAATAACCATTACCGAAGCATAGATAATTGTATAAGTATTACTATTTGTATTCATAATGATTATTATTTTTGAATTTTAGCACGTTTTGCACGCATTGAAACATTACGTTGTACCACGAAGTGGTCGATAGCAGGAGCAAGACCATTCATAAGTAGAATAGCAAGCATCATACCTTCTGGATAACCTGGGTTTAACACACGGATAACGATAGCCATGAAACCAATTAAAGCACCATAAATCCATTTACCAGTTTCGGTACGAGCAGAAGTTACAGGGTCTGTAGCCATAAATACTGCACCGAATGCGAAACCACCAAGTGATAAGTGATAGTACCAAGGTAGGTTTGCAACTGGGTTGTTAAGACCAGCGATATTGAATAAGAATGCTGTTAAAGCACCTGAAGCAAAGATAGAAAGCATTACTTTCCAGCTTGCGATACGAGTTACTAATAAAAGAATAGCACCTAAAGCAATAGCGATAACACTAGTTTCACCGATTGAACCAGGAACTAAACCTAGTACAGCGTCCCAAAGAGTTGAAATATTACCTACAGCGTCTGTGATATGTGCTTCAGAACCTGTAGAAACAGCTACTTGACCTAGAGGTGTTGCACCTGTGAAACCGTCTACTACAGCACCTTCGCCAAGACCAAATGTAGAGTCTGTACGAATCCAAACACTGTCACCAGACATTTTAGAAGGATAAGCAAAGAATAGGAATGCACGAGCAATTAAAGCTACGTTGAAGATATTCATACCTGTACCACCAAAGATTTCTTTAGCAAAGATTACTGCAAATGCAGTAGCAAGAGCTAAAATCCAAAGTGGGCAATCCACTGGAACAATCATTGGAAGGATAATACCTGTAACAAGGAAACCTTCGTGAATTTCTTCGCCTTTAAATTGGGCAACTGTAAACTCTATACCTAAACCTACAAGATATGCAACGATGATTTTAGGTAATACAGCTAGAAGACCATAGAAGAAAACTTCAAAGAAGCTAGCAACTTCCAATTGGCCAATTGATAAATAGTGTTGGTAACCCACATTGTACATACCAAACAATAAAGCTGGCATAAGTGCTATTACCACCATAATCATAATTCGTTTTGAATCTACTGCATCGTGGATATGTGCTCCAGATTTAGAAGTAGTATTCGGAACGAATAAGAATGTCTCAAATCCGTCGAAGACAGAACGGAACATCGATAATTTACCGCCTTCTGAGAAGGTAGGTTTGATTTTATCGACAAATTTTCTTAAAGCATTCATTATTTATAGTTTATTAGTTTCTTAACACATTTCTTTTCTTAACATATCTAGACCTTGACGAACGATTTTTTGTAGTTCTACTTTAGATGAACATACAAATTCTGCTGCAGCAAAGTCTTCTGGAGCTACTTCGTAAATACCAAGTTCTTCCATTTTCTCAATATTACCAGAGATAATAGCTTTGATTAGGTATTCTGGATAAATATCCATTGGGAATACTTTGTCATACTCTCCAGACATAATCATGTGACGTTCGCCACCTTGAAGACGCGCATCAAATGAGAATTTGAATTTGTTGCGTAGGCAAGAACATAACATACCTGAAAGGAATGAACCATTTAAGCTAAATTTCTTGATACCTGGCATAATCCAACCAAACATTTCGTGTGTATCATCACCTTCTGGAATAACAGTAAGTTGAGAAACTAGTGGATTTAACCAAGATTCTGGAGTAACTTGTGTACCTGACAATGGGTTACCAGCAATATAACGTAGTGTTCTACCTTCTAAAACATTTGCTTTAGCGATAGCAGAAACGTTGCTACCCATTACTACTTTATAATAAGCTGGGATAGCTGCATTTTCACCACAGAAAGCGATAGTTTTAGTAAAGTCTAACTTACCTTTGTTAACGAAACGACCGATAATTGCAACTTCTTGAGGAGCAATAGTCCAAACAATTTCACCACGGTTGATAGGTGCTACTTTGTTGATTTGTACACCAACGTTGCTAGCAGGATAATCACCTTCAAACTGAGTTACTTTAGCATTTTGAAGTTGAGCAGCCCAAGCACAACCTTTTTCAACACCTACATAAACAGGAGCAATTTTGCTGATAGCATTGATACCTGCTTGGAAGTTTGAAACTTCATCTTTTAAAATAAAGTTGAAATTTGGTGCTAGAGGAGCTTTGTCAAAAGCTGAAATAAATATAGCTCTTGGAGTATCTGTTGGAGCTATACATACGTCGTAAGGACGTTGTTTGAAGAATGCTAAGAAACCTGCATCAGAAAGAGAAGATTTAACTTCTTCTGCAGAACCATCAAGATTGATAGGTTTAATCTCAGCTTGTTCTGATTTAAAATCATTTTGAACTACGAAATCAATGATTTTACGTCTTTCGCCACGATTAATTGCTAACAACTCACCACTAACTGATGAAACTATCTTTAGGTCTGGATTCTTTTTATCTACAAATAAAACAGAACCAACCTTTACCTTATCACCAACCTTAGCTACTGGTTTTGGAGTAATCCCGTGAAAATCTGCAGGATTGAATCCAATTAAAGCTGATTGGGATACACGGCCATATTCTTCCTTGGCTTGTCCAACCATCTGAATATTAAGGCCTTGCTTAATTTTAATTAAATCTGCCATAAATATTTTTGACGAATAAAAGTTTCAGTGAAAAAAATTTCGCACAAAGTTAATAAAATAATTTGGAATTAGGAATTAGGAATTAGTTTTTTTTCACGCCCGTAGGGTGTGATTCTTAAATTGTAGGCAGGTGTTGAGCATAGCGATAACGCCTGTAATTTTCGATTGGAACGTATACAAAAACAAATGGTTACCTCGCTCGGTAACCATTTGCCCCATCTTAATTCTTAATCTTTTTCTTACGAAGAAAACTAATATGTCACAAAGGTAGTGCTTTTTCTGAAACCTGCAAAATATTTGGATAATAAATTTCATATAATAACATTTTTTAACATTTCAAAGCATTTACAATACATTTATATATGTGTTTATTGTTGAAGATTACACATTATAAATATAATTCTTATATATAAAGCGTGCATTTTCCCATTTTTTTATTACCTTTGCGAGAAATTTAATTTTTACAACTATGAAAGTTTTAAAATTCGGCGGAACATCCGTAGGTTCTGCACAAAGAATGAAAGAAGTAGCTTCTTTAATTTGTGATGGTGATCAAAAAATAGTAGTACTTTCTGCAATGTCTGGCACTACAAACACCTTAGTTGAAATTGCTGACTACCTATATAAAAAGAATCCAGTTAGCGCAAACGAGGTTATTAACAAAATGGAGCAAAAGTATGCTGCTGTAGTAGAAGAATTGTATTCTAAAGAAGAAACTAAAGCAGAAGCAAATGCTATATTAAAAGGACACTTCGATTATCTACGTAAGTTTACCCAAAATAATGTATTCCTATTATTTGATGAAAAAATCATTTTGGCACAAGGTGAACTTATGTCAACTGCTATGGTAAATCTATATTTACAAGAAATAGGCATTAAATCTGTCCTACTTCCTGCATTAGATTTCATGCGCATAGACAAAAACAACGAACCAGACCTTGCTTATATCAGAACCAACATTGCTAAATCTCTTTCTGTATTCCCTACCGATACTGAGATTTATATTACTCAAGGTTACATTTGTAGAAATGCATACAACGAAATCGACAACCTTCAACGTGGTGGTTCAGACTACACTGCATCTTTAATAGGTGCTGCTGTAAAAGCAGAAGAAATCCAAATCTGGACAGATATTGATGGAATGCACAACAACGACCCTCGTTTTGTAGAAAATACCAAACCAGTGGCAAACCTACACTTTGAGGAAGCAGCTGAACTTGCATATTTCGGTGCTAAAATCCTACACCCTACTTGCATTCTTCCTGCTAAATTGGAAAACATTCCAGTACGCCTTCTAAACACTATGGACCCTCAAGCTCCTGGTACACTTATTTCTACCAAGCTTACTCCTAAAAAAATAGAAGCTGTAGCTGCAAAAGACAATATCACAGCCATCAAAATTAAATCTGGCCGTATGTTGCTTGCTCATGGTTTCCTAAGCAAGGTATTTGAATGCTTCGCTACACACAAAACATCAATCGATATGATTACTACTTCTGAAGTAGGTGTTTCTGTTACTATCGACAACGACAAACACCTAGACGAAATAGTAAACGAACTTAAAACATTCGGTACTGTAACCGTAGAAAAAGACATGGTTATTGTGTGTGTGGTTGGTGACATGGATTCTGAAAACCTTGGTTATCAAGCAAAAATTGTTAACGCACTAAGAGAAATTCCTGTTCGCATGATTTCTTACGGCGGTAGCAACTACAATGTTTCATTCCTTGTAAAAGCAGAAGACAAAAAACGTGCTCTTGAATCATTAAGTAAAGAATTATTTTAATTGATTATAAATGAAAGGAACTTTTCCAATAGAAAAATGGGGTAATTTAACTACCCCATTCTATTTTTACGATACTACCCTACTAAAAAATACTTTAGAGGCAATAAAAAAAGAAACAGACAAGTACAATTTCTGTCAACACTACGCAATTAAAGCAAATGCAAACCCACGCATTTTAAGACTTATTGCTAGCTACGGTTTTGGAGCAGACTGCGTGAGCGGAGGCGAAGTGAAAGCAGCTATTGAAGCAGGTTTCTCTGCAGACAAAGTAGTTTTTGCTGGAGTTGGCAAAGCAGATTGGGAAATAAATCTTGCTCTTGATGCTGATATTTTCTGTTTCAACGTGGAATCTCTTGCAGAACTATACATTATTAATGAATTGGCTATCGCTAAAAACAAAACAGCAAGAGTAGAATTTAGAGTAAATCCAAATGTGGATGCTCACACCCACGCAAAAATTACAACAGGTCTTTCTGAAAACAAATTTGGTATAAATATGAGCCAAATTTCTAGTGTTATCAAGGAAGCAAAAACACTTTCAAACATTGAAGTTGTGGGTCTTCACTTCCATATCGGTTCACAAATCACTGATATGAGCGCATTTAAAGACCTTTGCATTAAAGCAAATGAGCTTCAAGACGAGCTAGAAAAAGAAGGTATCACCTTCCCTAACATGAACTTTGGCGGTGGCCTTGGTATCGACTACCACCACCCTAACCACATTAATATACCAGATTTTGAAAACTACTTTGCTGTATTCAACAAACTTGTTGAGCGCAGAGAAGGTCAAAATATTCACTTCGAGCTTGGTAGAGCTGTAGTTGGTCAATGTGGCAACCTTATTAGCCGCGTGCTTTATGTAAAAGAAGGTGAAGTTAAACGCTTCGCAATCCTTGATGCAGGTTTCACCGAACTTATTCGTCCTGCCATGTACGACGCATATCACAGAATTGAAAACCTAACAAGCGACAAAGAAGAAAAAGAATACGACGTAGTTGGTCCTATTTGCGAATCTTCCGACGTATTTGGCAAAAATGTGATGCTAAACGAAGTAAAACGTGGTGATATTTTTGCTCTTCGTTCTGCTGGTGCATACGGCGAGGTTATGAGTTCTCAATACAACCTAAGAAATCTTCCTAACAGTTATTTCTCAGAAGACTTTGAATAAAACATGTTAAACACAGTTTTAAATACATTTTCTACTGCCGAACTTATATGTTTGGCAGTAGTATTTTTTAGCCTTTTAGTTCAACTTTATTATTACCTACGTTTCTACACTGCTATTTTCAGAAACAAACGCAGAATAAAAAAGGGTAAAATCAAACTTTTGGAAACACTCCCAGAGGTTTCTGTGATTATTTGTGCTAGAAACGAAGAAGAAAACCTTAAAAAGCACCTTCCAAGTGTTTTAGAACAAGACTACCCAAATAAGTACGAGGTAATTGTAATAAACGACCGCTCATACGACGACTCAGAAACTGTTTTAGAGTTATTAAAAAAGCAATACCCTCACCTAAAAACCAGTTTCGTGCCTCACGATGCTAAATATATCGACTCAAAGAAAATTGCAGTAATTCTGGGTGTAAAAGCTGCTAAAAATGATATATTGGTGTTTACCGATGCAGATTGCGAGCCTATTTCTAACAAATGGTTGGAAAATATGGTGAGATGTTTCTCTGAAGGGAAACAAATAGTACTTGGCTATGGAGCATACAACAAAAACAAAAGTTTTACCAATATGCTTCAAGTGTTCGACACATTATTTATAGGTATTCAATACTTAAACTATGCCATTGCGGGCTATCCATATATGGGTGTGGGCAGAAATATGGCATACAGAAAGAGTTTCTTTGAAAGTTCTAAAGGATTTTCAAAACATTTAGACATACAATCTGGCGACGATGACCTTTTTGTAAACGACTTTGCTCGTGGTAAAAACACTGCTGTTTGCGTTAGCCCAGAAAGCGTTACCACATCTGAAGAAAAGAAAAAATTCTCAGCATTTTTGGCACAAAAAGAACGCCACCTTTCTACCTCTGGCAGATACAAATTTTCTTCCAAACTACTTCTAGGAGCAGAAGTTGGAAGCAGATTCTTGTTTTATTTAGGAATTGTATTGACGGGAGCCTGCCAAATACCATATTGGTACTTTATTGCACCGGGCGCATTCCTACTTAGATACATTGTGCAATACATTATTATAAATCTAAATGCCAAAACACTAGGTGAAAGAAAATTTTATTTTGGTATTGGTCTAATGGACATTTTACTTCCATTAATCAATCTTTACCTATATATTGTAGCCTATTTTAGACCTAAAGCACATTATAAGTGGAAGTAATGCAAATTTTTAAGAAAATTTAGTAAGTGAGATACATTATTTTTATTTGCTTTTTGATTATAATATTTGTACCTTTGCACCCTAATGAATAAATTATTGTACATATTATGCCTTTTTGTGTTCTCTTGCCAAATTTGTTTGGCCAAGATAGATAGTAAGGAATACAAACTTATTAGAAAAAGCACAGACAACAATGCTAAATATGAGTTTGCAATAAAATGTTTCAACGAAGGTGATTATAAAAAGACTATCACTCTACTAGAGGATATTTCAAACGCATATAAAGGGACAGAAAGATCTGAAAATATTCTTTATCTTCTATCTACAAGTCACTTTAAAAAGAAAGAATATATTGCAGCAGGACATCACTATAAAACATACGTGAACACCTATTTAAGAGGTAATCACTACACAGAATGTATGTTTATGCTTGCATATTCTTATTATCACCAATCGCCAGAGCCAGAACTTGACCAAACAGCCACTGTGAAGGCTATTGAGCGTTTCCAAATTTTCATTGAAGCATTCCCTTACAATGAGCAAACACCTAGAGCAAAAGAACTTCAGGCTGAAATGTATGAAAAATTGGCTTTAAGAGACCTAAAAAATGCTCAACTATATTACAATTTAGGTAACTATAGAGGCAACAACTATAGAGCGGCTGTGGTAAGTGCTCAAAATGCATTGAACGATTACCCAGACTCTAAATACAAAGAAGAATATTCTATTATAATAGTACGTTCTAAATATAAAGAAGCAATAAATAGTGTGTTGGAAAAACTACAACAACGTAGCGAGGATGCTTTAGACGAATGCTATTATTTCACACAAGAATATCCAGACAGCAAATACAAAAAGGAGATTGAAAAGATTTCTGATCACCTAAAACGTGTATTAGCACAATTTGAACAAATAGAAGATTAACCAATTTATATATAAATTACGATGGATTACAAAAAATCAAACGCTCCAACAAACACAGTAACACGTGATGTAAACAGCTTATGTGAAAACACCGGTAACATTTATGAAACTGTTGCAATCATCGGTAAACGTGCAAATCAAATTGGTGTTGAAATTAAAGACGAGTTAAAACGCAAACTAGAAGAATTTTCTGGTAGCAATGTTGACAACTTAGAAGAAGTATTTGAAAATCGCGAACAAATCGAAATTTCTAAGTACTACGAACGTCTTCCAAAACCAGTACTTCTTGCAACACAAGAATACATCGAAGACAAAACATATTTTCGCAATCCAAACAAAAAATAATTTACTTTTTCATTGAAAGGTAAACACATACTTATAGGAGTAACGGGAGGTATAGCTGCTTATAAAACAGCTTACCTCATTCGTGACTTGGTAAAGCGTGGTGCTGAAGTTAAGGTTATTATGACCGAAAAAGCAAAGGCTTTTATCACGCCACTTACCCTAGCTACACTTTCTAAAAATCCTATCCTAGTAGATTTCTTCGACCCTACAAATGGTGCTTGGAATAGTCATGTATCTTTGGGTCTTTGGGCTGACGCATACGTAATTGCCCCTGCTACAGCAAATACCATTGCAAAAATGGCACACGGCATAGCAGACAATCTACTTACTACAACATATCTTTCAGCTCGTTGTCCTGTGTTTGTGGCTCCTGCCATGGATTTGGACATGTATGCCCACCCTACCACACAAGAAAATATTTCATACCTTAAAGGTAAAGGTGTGAATATTATTGACGCGGTTTCTGGTTTTCTTGCGAGCGGACTAGAAGGTAAAGGTAGAATGGCTGAGCCAGAAGAAATAGCAGAGCAAGTTTCAAATTATTTTACTCAAACACAAGAACTTAAGGGCAAAAAAGTGCTTATCACAGCAGGTCCTACACACGAAAAGATAGACCCTGTGCGCTTTATAGGCAATCATTCTAGTGGAAAAATGGGTTATGCACTTGCCGAAGAATGTGCAGCGCGTGGTGCAGAAGTAATTCTTGTGAGTGGTCCTGTGCAAATAAAAGCAAAACACCCTAATATTAAAACTATTAGTGTGGAATCTGCAGGGGAAATGTTTGAAGCAACTAGCGCAGAGTTTGATTCTGCCAACATAACTATTCTTTGTGCTGCTGTGGCAGACTTTAGACCAGAAACTCAGGCTGATGAAAAAATCAAACGCGAAAAAGACGATTTAGTCATCAGACTTAAACCTACTCAAGACATTGCTGCAAATCTTGGTGCAAGAAAACGCGACGACCAAATAATGGTGGGATTCGCTTTGGAAACCAACAACGAAGCAGAAAATGCTCAAGGTAAATTGAAAAGAAAAAATCTAGATTTTATTGTGCTAAATTCACTAAAAGATGCTAATGCATGTTTTGGTTACGACACAAATAAAATTACAATTATAGAAAAAAACGGCAACACTCAAGCCTTTGAATTAAAATCAAAAACTGAAGTGGCTAAAGATATTATTGACAAAGTATGCAAAGCATAAAAAAAATATTATCTACCCTATTCTTATTCATTTCCTTCATTACATTGGGATTTGCTAACGAACTGAATTGCAAAGTAACTGTCAATTCAGACCAAATTGCTGGTACAAGTAAATCAATCTTTACTACACTTGAAAAGTCCATTACAGAGTTTATGAATGAAAGACAATGGACAGACCACGAATATGCTGTAGAAGAACGCATCGAGTGTAGTGTAATGATAATTGTAAACAACTACAACAACGGACATTTTAGTTGCAACATACAAGTAAATGCAAATAGACCTGTGTATGGCACAAACTATAAAAGTCCGATTTATAGTTTCAACGACGACAATTTTGCTTTTAGCTACAACGAAAATGACCCTCTAAACTTTGACGAAAACTCGTTTTCAGACAACCTAACAGCAGTACTAGCATATTATGCTTATATGATAATTGCAACCGACTTAGATACTTTCTCTAGTTTGGGTGGAACACCTATTTACAAAAAAGCAGAAAGCATTGTAAACCAAGCACAAAGCACAAATGAACAAGGTTGGAGAGCATTTGAAGACAGCAACAACAGATATGCTGTAATAAGCAATATTTTAGACGACGCTCTTACAGAATATAGAAAATATCTATACACATACCACAGACTTGGACTTGACGAAATGTCTATGTCTGCGGCAAAAAGTAGAGCTACTATTACCGAAGGGCTTAAAACATTAAGAACTGTATATAAAAACCATCCTTCTTCTAGTGTGATTTTAACACCATTTTTAGAAGCAAAACTAGACGAAATCATCAACATCTATTCTAAAGGTAGCAACGAAGAGTGTAATACTGCATACGATGTGCTTAGCTATATTATACCTACTTCACAGCACCGTTTCAATTCTTTAAAGAAATAATTTATGCTTAATTCTTTACACATAGAAAACTATGTACTTATCAAAAAACTAGACCTAAACTTCGAGTCTGGTTTCTCTGTTATCACTGGTCAAACTGGTGCTGGTAAATCTATTCTTTTAGGTGCATTAAACTTGGTTTTGGGCGCACGCGCCGACCTTAAAAATATAAAAGAAGGTGCAGAAAAATGCATTATCGAGGCTGTTTTTGATATTAAAAACTACGATATCAAAGACTTTTTTGAAGAAAACGACCTAGATTATAGCACAGAATGCATACTTAGAAGAGAAATATCTGCCTCTGGCAAATCAAGACACTTTGTAAACGACACACCTGTAAATGCATCTATACTAAGGACTCTTGCAGACCAATTGATAGACATTCACTCACAACACGAAAATCTTCTTTTAAGAGATAATAATTTCCAATTGGGAGTATTAGACATTACTGCTAAAAACCAAGAATTATTAGACAATTACAAGAATTTATATAAATCTCATCTTCAAATTTCTAAAACAATAGAAAATCTTGAAGAAGAACTTTCAAAGGGTAAAGAAGAACTAGATTATCTTCAATTTCAATATAATCAACTAGAAGAAAGCAATCTAGTGGACAATGAAGATACTGATATAGAAACAGAACTTACTATTCTAGAGCACGCCTACGACATAAAACAGGCTCTACTAGAAGCAGAAAACACTCTTTCTACCGACTCTGGCATACTAGATATGCTAAAACAAGCAGAAAACACGCTATCTTCTGTGTCTAGATATTCTACTTACTGCGAAGAACTTGTGAGTAGGATTTCATCTTGCACCATAGAGTTAAAAGACATTGCATCTGAGCTTTACAACGAAAGCGATAAAGTAGATTCAAATCCTGAAAGACTAGAATATTTAAGAGAAAGAAGAGATTTGATTTATTCTCTTTGCCAAAAACACAGAGTGAAAACTGTGTCTGAACTTATTGAAATAAGAGAAGAACTTGCAAATAAGATTTCTCTTATCGACAATTCAGACGAGGAAATCGAAAAACTAAAAAAAGAGCGTGACAGCATCTACAAGAACCTATTAACCGAGGCTACAGAGATCTCAAAAAGAAGAAAGTCGCAAGCAATTGAAGTAGAAACATCGCTTGTAGAACTACTTTCTGCTCTTGGCATGCCAAACACACAAGTAAAATTTGATATTGCGCCACATTCTGCTCCTACGACCACAGGAATAGATAAAGTAGAACTATTGTTCTCATCAAACAAAAATAAATCACCTCAGCCAATAGACAAAACAGCATCTGGTGGCGAGATTTCTAGGGTAATGCTATGCTTAAAATATTTACTTGCAAATAGCACTAGTCTACCTACCCTAATTTTCGACGAAATAGACACAGGTATTTCAGGCGAAGCAGCTGATCTTACTGCAAAAATGCTTAAGAAAATGAGTGCCAACGTGCAAATAATTTCAATTAGCCACCTACCACAAATTGCTGCCAAGGCTAGTACTCATTATTTTGTTGAAAAGTCTGGTGAGAGTGAAACTACCGTAACTCAACTAACTAAAGAAGAAAGGGTGACTGCTATAGCTCGCATGCTTAGCGGTAGTACACTAAGCGATGCTGCTATAAAGAATGCTCAGTCTTTATTAAGTGAAGAAAGTTGAGAAAATCTCTTTCTTCTTAGTAGATAATGCGCTAGTAATATACTTCCGTTGTACACTACATTAGGTATTGTATAACGGATTGTTTTTATAAGATTTTCTTTTCTTTGCGCTTTTACTTTGCCTTTGTATCTATAAAAATCTATTCTTGCTTTTAAAACAGCCCAAAACAAACTTGGTTTAAGCGATATTAAAAATACAAATGCAGCTAAATAGTCTAGGAAAAATCTTATTATCGCAAGAGGAATAAGTCTTGCTGTATTTAGGTTTTTGTAAATCATCAACCTATTGTTTCTAAAATTGTAATAGGTCTTTTTAGGATTTGACTGATTTAGCGTACCTCCTCCTAAATGATATACCACAGATGATGGAATATAATATACCTTTCTTCCTCTTGAATTTATTCTCCAACAAAAATCGATTTCTTCTTGATGTGTAAAGAAGTTTTCATCAAAGCCGCCGTAATCGACAAAATCTACACGACGCACCATCATACAAGCCCCTGAAGCCCAAAAGATTTGTCTTTCGTCGTTGTATTGACCTTTATCTTCTTCTATTGAAGAAAACAATCTTCCTCTGCAGAAAGGATAACCAAATTTGTCTATAAAACCGCCAGCACCGCCAGCATATTCAAACTTGGTTTTATCTTTATATTGAAGTATTTTTGGTTGAACAGCTATTACTTTTTGGTTGGCATCCATAAAGGTCAACATAGGTTGAATCCAGTTTGGAGTAACCTCAACATCTGAATTCAAAAGTATAACGTATGGAGTTTCAACCCTACCAATGCTTATATTATAACCTTCTGCAAACCCATAATTTCTTTTTAACTGGATTATTTTTATGGCAGGATATGTTTCCTTAAGCCACTCCACAGAATTGTCGGTTGAGGCATTGTCTGCCACAATGATATCTGCTAGGTGAAGTGGTGTATTTTTAATTACAGAAGGTAAATATGTATCTAAATGGTTCTGTCCGTTATAATTTAATATAATTACACTAACCTTTTTCATTTTTGTGTTTTGTAGAATCTGCTGGGGTATATTTCCAGCGATTGTGTGACCATAGGAAACATTCTGGTTGTTTCTTTATAGTCTCTTCCAATAATCTTGTATATTGTTCTGTAACGTAGTTTTGTGGAGTAGAGTTTATATCGTCGGTAATTAATTTCACTTCCAATTTATACACGCCTCTAGACTCACGTCTTACATCAAAATAACAAACAGCATAGTCTAGTTTTCTTGCAATTCTTTCTATACTGTCAATGATTGCAGTATTTTGATTTAGGAAATTAGTCCAATAGTTGAGTGCATCTGGCATTGGAGATTGGTCGGCAAGGAAACCAAGTTCTGCACGTTTGCCCTCTTTTTTAAGTTGAGCTAAAGTGCGTAGCAATTTGGTATCTTGCACAGGGTGACCACCAAATTTAGACCTTAGATCAAACATTAATTTATCAAAGGCTTCGTTTGTCAATTTTTTATACCCAATGTATAAAGCATCTGTTTTTGTTGCTTCTGCGAAATATGCCACATATTCCCAACAACCAATATGCGCTAAATAGTAAACTATAGAACGATTTTCTGCACGAAGTCTTTCTACTAGTTCTATATTTTCCACATACAAATGAGACGCCATTTCTTCATTAGTAATAGTGACTTGCTTAATAATCTCAACTATTAAATCACAGAACTGACGATAAAATGCTTTTTCTATTTTCTTTATCTCTTCTTCTGTTTTTTCTGGAAAAGAATTTACTAAGTTCTTTCTAACCACTTTTCTTCTATAACCTACCACATAGTATGCTAAATAATAAAGAAAATCTGAAAGCACATAAAGGGTCTTGAAAGACCTACGAGATAAAAACTTAAGAAACCACATAATTTTAAAATCTAATTACCTAACGGTGATTTTTAGTATACACCTAAAGACTCAGAATACTCATACTCAGCATCAAGAATTAACTGAACATTTTCTTCATTTAATTTTTCTGCATCCATTTCGTCTTTCTTCACTGCTTTAAGAATGTAGTGAAGAAGCTCTTCTTCTACAATTTCTACTTCTTCGTCAGTGTCGTCGTTTAAAAGACCTTTAGATTCGTAGAAATCGTAAATCACGTCTAGTACATATTGAATATCGTCGTCAGAGATATTTAATTCTTTTGGTAATTTCTTTTGAATGAATATGATAGCAGCTTCGTCATCATATTCTAAGCATTTAATGTCTGTCATATATTAATTATTTAATTTTATCTGTATGAACTTATGTGTAGGGACACAGCGTGCTGTGTCCTTAATTATGCAAATTTATATAAAAATTACGAATAAGTATAATGGTTTGTAAATAAATTTAGTAATTTTGCACAGAATTTATAAACCTTAATAATTATGTCTGTACATAAGATTGAAGACCAACGCAAGGTCACTACTCATAGACTAAGAGAAATGAAAGAACGTGGCGAAAAAATTAGTATGCTTACTGCTTACGATTACTCTATGGCCACAATATTAGATCAAGCAGGTGTAGATGTGCTTCTAATTGGCGACTCTGCATCAAACGTGATTTGTGGTAATACCACTACCCTTCCTATCACACTAGACGAAATGATTTTCCTTGCAAAAGGTGTAATGAAAGCAGCAAAACGTTCACTTGTAGTGTGCGATATGCCTTTCGGTACATATCAAGGCAACTCACTTGAAGCTCTTTCTTCTGCTATCCGCATTATGAAAGAAACTGGTGTGGATTGTATTAAAATGGAAGGTGGCGAAGAAGTAATAGACTCTATCACACGTATTATTTCTGCTGGTATTCCTGTAATGGGTCACTTAGGCCTAATGCCACAATCTATCAACAAATATGGCACATACGCTGTACGTGCAAAAGAAGAAGAAGAGGCAAACAAACTTATAGAAGATGCCAAACTTTTGGAACAAGCTGGTTGCTTTGCTATTGTGCTTGAAAAAATCCCTGCAGCACTTGCAACTCGCGTGGCACAAGCAGTGCAAATTCCTATCATTGGCATTGGTGCTGGTGCTGGCGTAGATGGTCAAGTGCTTGTAATGCAAGATATGCTTGGCATCACCAAAGGTTTCTCTCCTCGCTTCCTTCGTCGCTATGCAGACCTAAACACTGTTATCACCGAAGCAGTGCAAAACTACATCGACGACGTAAAATCATGCGACTTCCCTTCAGAAAAAGAACAATATTAAAAACATTCTTACTACAATAATAAATCAGGGTTGCCACATTTCGTAGCAACCCTAATTTAGTTTTATGTATATATTGTGAGATTTCAAGGAAAGTAGTAGCCTTGTTTTCATTCGTAATAGAAAGACCTCTACTTTTCATTTGTTTAATGATATCTGTGATATCAAGAGGTAGATTTGAATATTTCATGATGGTTTTAAAATAAAAGTTCCGCCCTGGTACGCTGCTTTACAGCTCGCGTGGCGGATTCTAGTGATGCAAAGATATGAATATTTTTCGTTACACCCAAATAAACAAGATATAATTTTATCACAAAAAATATATTTGCGATAAATTACATATATCCTACAAAAATCCTAGTTCGAGTTTGGCTTCTTCGGACATCATGTCGCGGTCCCAAACTGGTTCGAAGACTAGTTCGATTTCTACTTTGCCAACGCCTTCTATTGACTCGATTTTTTGTTTCACATCTTCTAGGATAAAGTCTGCCATTGGGCAAGAAGGTGCGGTAAGGGTCATGTCTATGTGAACATCGTTGTTTTCGTTCACATCTATTTTGTAAATTAGGCCTAAATCGTAAATATTGACCGCAATTTCTGGGTCGAACACTGTTTTCAACATCTTAACGATGTTTTCTTCTAAGGTTAAAAACTCACTCATCTTTTAATATTGGTAAATAATCTGATTGTATATTAGTCATTGCGCCCCAAAGACTATGGCGAGCTTCTGGATTCATTTTTTCGAGCAAATCCATCACCTTTTGCATATCATGTCTATTGGAGTCTTGTTCGTATGGACAATTTTTTATTTGTTTTTTCAATTCGCGAAGCTTGGCATACTCCACAATGTCTGCCTCTGGCACCAAACAAAGCGGACGAATAATATCCACATCCACTTTATTCATGTAAAGGCGTGGTGGCATAGTAGCAAAAGCCCCTTGAAATGTTAGGTTCATAAGCAAAGTGGCAAGAATATCATCTTGATGATGCCCAAGGGCAATTTTGGTGCAACCGAGTTCCTTTGCCAGGTCGAAAAGTTTTTTTCTTCTATTCCAAGAACACAAAAAACAAGGAGACTTTCTTTTGTCTGTGCTTGGGTCGAAACTTGTGGTTACATGGTAAAATGGCACGCCGAAACTCTCGCAATAGTTTTTAAGGTATTCTATATCTGCTTGATATGGAATATTTTCCATGCTTACATGGGCAGCAACAACAGAAAATCGAGGTTTGAAAACGCGAGAGCGCTCCGCAAGGAATTCCACCAATGCAAGCGAATCCTTTCCGCCAGAAAGACCAATCAGGACCTTATCGCCATCGTCGATAAGACCGTAGTCCTTCATTGCCTTACGGAATTTTTTCCCTATTTTGTATGTTACCTTTTCCATGTAAATATTGTTAGACGCACACCCTAACGGGCGTGCCTGCGGTGGGGTGTCATTATCACCGCCTCGCCGGGCTTTACCCTCTGAGACGGTGTTACAATTCAATTGCACCCTAACGGGTGCTTTAAACGGACACAGCACGCTGTGTCCTTACATCTCTCCTTTCTCAAATCTCCTTTATTCCACATTGCCTAACGGCGATTTTGCTCACGTTCGGCATTATCAAGCAAGCTTGCTTCTGCTCTCACTTAATCTAAATTTTGAGACGGTATTACAATTCAATTGCACCCTAACGGGTGCTTTATACGGACACAGCACGCTGTGTCCCTACACATTTCTAATTGCATCAGCGATGCCCTCCGCATCCATACCAAGCATGTGGTAAAGTTCGGATGGAGAGCCGTGTTCAATGAAATTGTCAGGAATACCGATGCGTTTCACAGGAAGCGACACACCACTATCAGCCATGTATTCAAGCACAGCAGAACCAAATCCACCCCTTAAAGAACCATCTTCTACTGTAACTATAGACTTATAATTTTTAAACACCTCATCAAGAAGTGCAGTATCTAAAGGTTTAATAAAACGCATATCGTAAACGCCCACTTCACTTGCATCAGCGCCAAGACTTGCCACCGCTTTCATTACAGTATTTCCTATTGGTCCAACACTAAGCACCGCAACCTTGTTGCCCTTTTTAAGTTCTACGCCTTTACCCACAGGCACCTCTGTCATTGGAACATCTTTCCACACAACACCCTCACCTGCACCACGTGGATAACGAATTACAAATGTACCCTTGCCTTCCAATTGTGCAGTGTACATTAGGTTTCTAAGTTCCAACTCGTTGAGCGGAGAAGCTATAGTAAGATTTGGAATACAACGCAGATATGCCATATCAAATGCACCGTGGTGAGTAGGGCCATCGGCACCCACTAGACCTGCTCTATCCAAACAAAGCACCATATTCAAGTTTTGCAGTGCCACATCGTGAATAATTTGGTCGTATGCACGTTGCATAAACGAAGAGTAAATGTTACAGAAAGGCATTAAGCCCTCTTTTGCCATACCTGCAGAGAATGTTACTGCATGCGCTTCTGCAATACCCACGTCGAACACTCTATCTGGCATTTCTTGCATCATTATGTTCATAGAGCAACCAGTTGGCATAGCAGGAGTAACACCTACTACTTTTTGATTGGCTTTAGCCAGTTCTAACAAGGTATAACCAAAGACATCTTGATAAAGGTCTGCATCGGTAGATTTGCTCTTGATACGCTCACCAGTTTCTGGATTGTAAAGACCTGGCGCGTGCCAAATGGTAGCAGAGTTTTCTGCAGGAGCAAATCCTTTTCCTTTTGTTGTTTTTATATGAAGAACACGAGGACCTTCGAAGTTTTTAATATCGGTAAGCACCTTTACAAGTTGGTCAATATTATGACCATCTAGCTGACCAAAGTATCTGATATTCAAGCCCTCAAAAATATTTGAGCCACCTGTTAGAATAGACTTTAAGTGATTTCCTACCCTCACCATACGGTTGCGAGTAGAGGTTTTCATTAGGCCTATTTTCTTTAAGAAGTGATATGTTCTAAAACGCCATTTATTGTACCACGCAGAAGAAGTAATATCGGTAAGATATTCACTTAAGCCACCCACAGCATTGTCAATGGCCATATTGTTGTCATTTAAGATTACAAGCAGATTGTTTGGGTTTACACAAGCGTTGTTTAGCCCTTCAAAAGCAAGTCCACCAGTCATGGAACCGTCGCCAATCACTGCCACCACTTTTCTGTTTGTATCAAGTTTCTCGCTACCAATAGCCATACCTAACGCGGCAGAAATAGAGTTTGAAGCATGACCTGCCACAAAAGCATCATACTCGCTCTCTTTGGGAGAAGGGAAACCAGAAAGCCCCTTAAATTTTCTATTTGTAGAAAACTTTTCGCGTCTGCCAGTAAGTATTTTATGACCGTATGCTTGGTGACCAACGTCCCAAACTATGCGGTCTTCTGGAGTATCAAATACATAATGTAATGCCACAGTAAGTTCTACCACACCTAAGCTAGATGCCAAGTGTCCAGGATTGTTTGCAAGCTGCTCTACAATAAACGTTCTAATTTCCTGACACAAAGGCTTAAGAAGTTTTTTATCAAGCTTTCTTAGGTCTGATGGATAATTGATTGTGGATAAAATAGGATATTTATCTGCCATAAAATTACATTTGACTACAAAAATACATAATTAATTCATAAATAACATAAATTAGCATATTATTAATTGATATTTTTAGAGCATTTTATTAATTTTGTAGTTTAAGAGTATTACCGAATAAAATTTATAATTAAATGAAAAAATTAATTTATTTATTCTGCGCAGGCATATTAGCCTCATCTTGTGTAACACAAGCAAAATATAACGAAGTGGTTGAAAGCGAAGCACGTTTGTATGAACAAGCAAAAGAATGCGACAAAGACTTAAACAAAGCAAAAGCAAAAATATCAGATTTAGAAGCACAAATAGCAAAACTTTCTCAAGAAAAAGAACTTATTGAGGAAGATACTACCCGACTTTCTAAAGAATTGCAACGTGTGGTAGAAGACTGCAATAGAATGCAAGAACAAAATTCAAATCTTCTAGACAAACTTAAAGGCGCAAAATCTAAAGAAGAAATTCAAAAAATGCTTGAAGAAATTCAAACTCTACAATCTGAACTTATTCAACGCGAGGATGCGCTATTTAAAGCAGAACGCGCCCTTAAAGACAAACAAGCAGAACTTGAAGATAGAAATGCAAAGATTACCGAACTTACCAAACTACTTGAAGAACGTGACAACTACTTAAATTCACTTAAAGACAAAGTGATGAAAGCTCTTGCTCCATTTGAATCAGAAGGTTTGAAAGTGAGCGAAAAAGGTGGCAAAGTTTACGTTTCAATGGATGAAAAACTTCTATTCCAATCTGGTAGATGGGTAGTTGACGCAAAAGGTGCAAAAGCAATTAGAGAACTTTCAAATGTACTTGCCACTACAAAAGACGTTGACATCGTGGTAGAAGGTCACACAGACAATGTTCCATTTTCTGGCAACGGCAATATTATAGACAACTGGGATTTGAGTGTGAAACGTGCCACTTCTATTGTTCGTATTTTATTAGAAAACAAAGACATCAACCCTGCAAAAGTGAGTGCAAGCGGTAGAAGCGAATATTGCCCAATAGAAACAGCAGACACCAAAGAAGCACGCAAAGCAAACCGCAGAATTGAGATTATCTTAACTCCAAACTTAGACGAGCTTCTAAAAATATTTGAATAATGAATTTTAGAACAGAAATACAGATAAAAAACTCTCAGGAGAAGATTTCACATAAACAAAAAATTCTTCTCCTTGGGTCATGCTTTGCCCAAAATATGCAAGTAAAATTTGCAGAAGGTGGGTTTGAAGCAATGCACCCTTTCGGAGCAATTTACAATCCGTATTCTGTAGCAAATTCATTTAAACTTATTGCTGAAAAGCAAATGCCAAGTGCAGAAAGTTTGTTTTTCCAAAAAGACAAGTGGAATAGTTATGCCTTTCATAGTAGTTATTCCAGCGCCGACAAAAATGAGGCTATCCGCCAAATGAGCGAAGCTATAACCAAAGCAAACGAAATTTTAAATTCAGAAAACCCAATCATTATCATCACACTTGGCACAAGTTGGGTATATGAACTAAACGAAACTGGCGAAATAGTGGCAAACTGTCATCATAGCAGTGCAAGTAGTTTCACTCGCAGAGCTATGGATGTGGAAGAAATAATCGAAGTGCTCACCCCTATTTGCCAAACAGGGAAACGCATCGTATTCACTGTGAGCCCAGTACGTCATTTAAAAGACGGCGCACACGAAAATCAACTGAGCAAAAGCAGACTTCTGCTTGCTGTTGATAAACTTGTGAACTTGCACACAAACTGCGAATATTTTCCTTCGTACGAAATTGTGCTCGACGAACTTAGAGATTACAGATTTTTTGCAGAAGACATGGCTCACCCTACTGCACTAGCCGTAGATTATATTTGGGAAAAATTTTCAGGCACTTATTTTTCCGACAAAACTATAGATGGTATAAAAGAATACGAAAAAATAGTAAAAACAGAAAAACACCGCCCTTCAAACCCAGAAAGTGAACAATACATATCACTTTTAGAAAAAATAAAGAACGATAAAATAAATTGGACCAAAAAATTTAAATCTTAAAACCGTGGAAAAGAAAAAAGAATCACCTCTAGTAAGTTTACTAGTAAGTATAGTTATTCCAGCAATAATACTTTCAAAATTTAGCACAGAAGAATACCTTGGCATTCTTCCTGGATTTCTTGTTGCACTAGCATTTCCTGTTGGATATGCCATTTACAACCTACTTGTACGCAAAGAAACAGGTTTCATTGCTATCATCGGTTTTGTAAGTATCTTCCTAACAGGTATAATCGGTGTATTTGAGTTTCCTACCGAGTGGCTTGCAGTGAAAGAAGCCGCTGTGCCTCTACTAATAGGCATAGCAGTGATAGTGTCACTTAAAACACCTTATCCACTAGTAAAAAAACTTCTTTTCAACGAAGAACTACTAGATTTAAAACTTATAGACAAAAAACTAAAAGAGAATGACAATGTTTTCGAGATAGAAAAAGTGCTTGTTAAATCTACATTTATGGTAGCAGGTTCTTTTCTTCTATCAGCATTTTTAAATTTCTTTTTAACTAAATACATAGTAGTTAGTCCTGCTGGCACAGCCGCGTTCAACGAAGAGTTGGGCACGCTTACAGCCATCAGTTACCCAGCCATTGCACTTCCAAGCACAGCTGTAATGTTTGTGGCACTTTACTATATATTCAAACAAATTACAAAACTCACAGGACTAAGTTTTGATGAAATTTTGTCTGAACAAATAAAAGAAAAATCTAAATGAGATACTCAGCAAACGAAATAAAAAACATATTAGACTCCAATAACTTTATTGTTAGCAAGTCTACCCTCAAACACCCTGAATGCGCAATAGAACACTGCCTCACAGATAGCAGACAAGTGTCTTTTATGGATACCACCCTATTTGTGGCATTGGAGACAAACACAGGTAGCGGTCATAAATATGTGGAAGAACTATACAAACAAGGTGTAAAAAACTTTCTTATCTCTATTTGGGACAAAAGTTACGAGCAATTTGATGCAAATTTTTTCCTTGTTGACAACACATTGAAGGCGCTACAAGCACTTGCAATGTATCATAGAGACAATTTCATTCACGGTGCAGAACTATTTCGTTTCCCAATTATTGGAGTAACAGGTAGCAACGGCAAAACAATAGTAAAAGAATGGCTTTACCAACTACTTAAAGACAAATTTAACTGTTGTCGTAGCCCCAAGAGTTACAACTCTCAAATTGGTGTGCCACTTTCTGTGCTAAACCTAAACGAAAACCACAATCTTGGCATTTTTGAAGCAGGTATTTCACAAACAAACGAGATGGAACGCCTTGCAATGATAATCAAACCAAAAATTGGCATTATCACAAACATTGGCAACGCTCACAACGCAGGTTTCCACTCTATAGAAGAAAAAATAGAAGAGAAAATCAAACTTTTTTACCCTGCCGACACAGTTATTTGCCCAAGTAAATATGGAGTTGAAAAGTATTTTGAAAAGAAACTTACACAACTTATCACTTGGGGCATCAACGATGAAAATGCAGTTATTAACGTAGAAAAGCAAGTTTTAGACAACGCTACCATAGTAAAATTTGAATACAACAACAGAAGCTACGAATATAAAATCCCATTTACAGACGAAGCTTCTATAGAAAATGCACTAAATGCTATTATTTGTTGCGTATTCTTGAGCATTAGCGACCTAAACACAGAGTCGCTAGAGCCTGTGGCAATGCGTTTGGAACTAAAACAAGGTATAAACAATTGTACCCTTATCAACGACTCGTACAATTCCGATTTGGGTGGACTTTCCATAGCAATGGATTTTTTAAACTCACAAAGCAAAAACACAGCACTAAGCAAAACACTTATTTTATCTGATATTATCCAAACAGGCACCGACAGCAAGAGTCTTTACACTGCCGTGGCAAGCCTAATAAAAGAAAAAGGTATAAACAGATTTATAGGTGTAGGAGAAATAAGTAATTATAAAAACTTGTTTCCAGAAGGAAGTACTTTCTACGACAGAACAATAGACCTTATCAACGCTCAACCTACCTTTATAAATGAGATCATATTAATAAAAGGTGCTAGAAAATTTGAGTTTGAAAAGATAACAAACTATCTTTCTGCCAAGAGCCACGAAACTATAATGGAAGTAAATTTATCTGCTATTGTAGATAACTTCAAACACCTAAGGTCTTTCTTAAAACAAGAAACCAAGGCTGTGGCAATGATAAAAGCAGACGCATACGGCTGTGGGGCACTTGCTGTGGGGCAAACACTAAGCCACCACAACTGCGACTACTTTGGAGTGGCAGTAGCAGACGAAGGCGTGGAACTAAGAAAAGCAGGCATTCAAACCCCTGTCATCATTATGAATCCAGAGTTAAATACCTTCGATTTGCTTATAAAATACAGACTTGAACCAGAGATTTACAATTTCAAAATACTTAAAAGTTTTGCAGAATATACTGAGAGTGAAGGCATTAGAAACTTCCCTATCCACCTAAAGATAGATACAGGTATGCACCGACTAGGTTTTGAACCAAAAGATGTAGATACCTTGATTGAGTTTTTGAAAAACAACCAAAGTCTGAAAGTAGAATCTGCGTTTTCACACCTTGTGGCATCGGAAGACCCTGCAGAAGACGAGTTTACACTAAAACAAATAAAGACATTCCAAGAGGTAACAGACAAATTGCAAAAGAGTCTGAATATCAAATTTCTACGTCATATCCTCAACACATCGGGCGTGCAACGTTTCCCAGAATATCAAATGGATATGGTGAGAATGGGTATTGGACTTTACGGCATAGGAATAGACAAAAACTCACCTATTCGCCCAGTGGCAACACTTAAAACACGTATCTTGCAAATCAAAGAACTTACAGCAGAAGATACTGTGGGTTACAATAGAAAAGGTAAACTTACTAAAGCCTCTCGCATTGCAGCTATTCCTATTGGTTATGCCGACGGACTAAGCAGAGCATTTGGCAACGGCAATGGTTATGTAATGATAAACGGCAAAAAAGCACCTTTTGTGGGCAATATTTGCATGGACGTGTGCATGATAGACATTACAGGCATTGAAAATGTAAACGAAGGCGATATGGTAACTGTTTTTGGCACAGAACCAAACATTTCTGAACTAGCAGAAAAAACAAACACTATTCCATACGAGATTTTAACAAGTGTATCAAAACGAGTAAAACGAATATATTATCAAGAATGAGAAACATAGTAATTTTATTGGCACTAGCGCTATGCACATCTTGCATTAGCAACAGAGATTTTGAAATGGAAGAAGGCTTGGTTTCAGACGTTGCCAACCTAAACGACCTACAAATCTCTTACAGAATGCCTACTGGCTTTAAAGCTGTAGATCAAGACTTTGTAGATTCTATTTCACAAATAAATGTGCTAGCAAACCCATTTGATAGAATACTTACAAAACTATATGTAGATACAGTTCTAAACAATGCCAACGTGTCTATTTACGACATGAGACACATTCCAGCAGAGAAAACTGAGAACGAACTAGACTTTTACAAACAAAACTATAATGCTCAAAACTTTTGGGACAACGTAAGTAAAAGAACATATAAATCAAACGAATTTCCTCGTGTAGAAGAGATTACAATGTCTAATGCTTATAAAACATTAATTCGTGTGATTTATTTCGACGATAAAAAGGCAAAATTCTGTGTAGATTACTATTTCCCAACAGAATTTTATGAAGATTTCATTCCTTTTGTACAATCTTCAATTGCTTCAACACAAAATAGTTACCAAATTATAATTTCACAAGAATGAAAACGGCAAAGTGGTTTACAGGATATAAAACCTTGAGGCAAATAAGCGAAAACTTTTTGCCAGAGGCGCTAAAAGCAAAACTTACTGAGGCTTACAAACAAGCTGAGTATAGTGAAGAACTTGCTGCAGACTTTGGTTCTGCTCTAGAGATAGCAACCATTGCTATAAAAGAGTTGGGCTTGAGCAAAGCAGCCTTGTGCACAGTGGTTTTATACCCCCTTGTAAAGCACGGCCAGTATAATATAGAAAACACAAAAGCAGACTTTTCTGACGAAATAGCACTTATCTTGGGCGGTCTGACGAGAGTGAAAAAACTCTACGGAAAGACCTCTACCATGGAAACAGAAAACTTCAGAAAACTGCTTCTAACACTTGCAGAAGACGTGAGAGTAATATTTATTATGCTCTCAGAAAGGTTGTTCTACATGAGAAATCTAAAGGACAAACCTATAGATGTGCAACAAAACATCGCACGCGAAACTGCATATCTTTATGCTCCACTTGCACACCGCATGGGGCTTTATAAAATAAAGACAGAGATGGAAGACCTGTCTTTAAAATACACATTCCCAGATATTTACAAAGAAATTGCAAACAAACTAAGCGAGACAAAAAAGAATCGCGACCTATACATAGAAAACTTTATAGCTCCGCTAAAAGAAAAACTCACAGCTGCAGGACTTAAGTTTAGCATTAAAGGCAGAACCAAATCTATTTATAGCATTTGGAACAAAATGAAAAAGCAAAATACCACATTTGAGGGTATTTACGACCTTTTTGCTATACGTGTGATTCTCGACAGCGAACTTGAAAAAGAAAAAGCAGAGTGTTGGCAAGTGTATTCTGTGGTAACAGATATGTATCAGCCAAATCCAAAACGACTTCGCGACTGGCTTTCTATACCAAAAACAAATGGTTATGAGTCGCTTCACACCACTGTGATGGGACCAGAAGGCAAATGGGTAGAAGTGCAAATTCGTACCGAACGTATGGATGAAGTGGCAGAAAAAGGTATGGCTGCTCACTGGAAATACAAAGGCATACAAGGCGAAGCCAATATGGACGCTTGGCTTAAAAACTTGCGCGACGCACTAGAGAGTCAAGACCTTAAGGCAGAGGAATATATGGATGAATTCAAACTAAACCTTTACGACGAAGAAGTGTTTGTGTTCACACCAAATGGCGACCTACACAAACTGCGTAAAGGTGCTACCATACTAGACTTTGCATTCTCAATTCACACCAAACTTGGTTGCACTTGTATCGGTGGTAAACTTGGCAATAAAAACGTAACTATTTCATACGTTCTTAAAAACGGTGACCAGATAGAAGTGTTAACTTCGTCGAACCAAAAACCTCGTGCCGACTGGTTGAAACTTGTTACCACTAGCAAGGCAAAACAAAAAATTCGTCAGGTAATAAAAGAAACCGAAACCAACGAAGCAAATATGGGACGCGAGATTATTCTTCGTCGTTTCAAAAACTGGAAAATAGAATTTGACGAAGGCAGACTTTCTCGTCTTGCTAAAAAAATTGGTTACAAAACCATTTCTGAACTTTACATTGACATAAACAACGAAGAAATAGATATTCTCGACTTTAAAGAAAACTATCTAAACTTCGACAAAAAAGAAGAACCTGCTCCAGAAAACATTAGTGCAGAGTCTTATAAAGGCAACGACAAACTAAGTAAAGACGATGTTCTTATCATAAACAACGAGACCAAAGGAGTGCAATACACCATGGCAAAATGTTGTAATCCTATCTATGGCGACGAGATTTTTGGCTTCGTTGGGGTGTCTGGCGGCATCAAGATTCATAGAAAAAATTGCCCTAATGCACCACAACTAATGACAAAATTTGGATATAGGATAGTAAACGCAGCGTGGGAAGCATCGTCTAATGAACAAAGCATTTGCACTCTATACGTGTCTGGAAGAGACGACCTAGGGGTTATAACTAACATTAGTTCTTTGATTTCTAAAGAAAATTCGGTAACTTTGCGCTCTATTTCTATCGACTCAGATGCAGGTAGTTTTGATGGAAAATTGGTGCTTACCGTAAAGGATTTAGAAAGCCTAGAACGCATCATTCAAAAGATTAAAAACGTAAACGGGGTTCATAATGTAATGAGGAATTAGGAATGAGGAATTAGGAATTTTGCGAGTAAGCAAGAGCAATGATAAGCTTGCTTAAGCATTGCCGAGCGTGAGCAAAATCACGGACGTAGTCCGTAATTAGGAGTTATAAACTTGTAAACAATCAACAATCAATAATATGTTCTCTGGAATTGTAGAAGAAACAGCAAAAGTAGTAAAAGTGGAGCGCGAGCTAGACAATATGCACTTCACATTGTCATGTTCATTTGCAAATGAATTGAAAATAGACCAAAGCGTAGCGCACAATGGCGTTTGCCTTACAGTAGTAAAACTAGAAGAAGGTACATACACCGTTACCGCTATGAAAGAAACCCTAAACCGTAGCAATTTAGGACTACTTAAAGAAGGTGACTTAGTAAATATTGAACGTAGCATGATAATGCAAGGTCGCCTAGATGGCCACATTGTACAAGGTCACGTAGACCAAACTGCTATTTGCACAAACGTGCAAGACGACAACGGCAGTTGGATTTTTACCTTTGAGTACAACTCTTCTGCAGAAATGATTGAAAGAGGATATTTCACTGTAGACAAAGGTTCTGTGACAGTAAACGGTGTAAGTTTAACAGTTTGTAATCCTACCAAAAACACATTCCAAGTGTGCATTATCCCATACACATTTGAAAATACAAACTTCAAAAACATAAAAAAAGACACTGTTGTAAATCTAGAATTTGATATTATTGGAAAATATATCTGCAGAAAAAACAGCTTACTAAATCAAGATTAATATGAAAAAACTTTTATTGATATTATTCCTTGTATCTTCACTTCACATTTTTGGACAAGGTTACCCAAAAATTAGTGTAGATGGAAAAGAATATTATCTTTACACTGTGCAAAAAAGTGAAGGATTTTATGCTATAAGCCAACGTTTTGGCGTGCCTCAAAGTGTAATTATAGAGGCAAATCCAAGTGTAGAAAACGGACTTCAATTAGGTCAAATTATAAAAGTGCCTGTTGCAAAAAATCCTTTTAAAGCCAATGTAAAAGAAGAAGACAAAAAGCCAGACTTCCCTGTTAAAACTTACACTGTGCGCCCAAAAGACACACTATATAGTCTGTCTAAAAAATATAAAGTGAGTGTAGATGATATTATAAAAGTAAATCCAAAAGCTATCAACCTTGGCATTGGAGACAAACTTTATATTCCTGATAGTGTGGCTATTAAGAAAGAGCTTAAAAAGCAAGAAGCAGAAAAGATTAAAGCTCAAACAAAAAAATATAGCGACCTAGCACAACAAGCATTTGCTAAAAACGACGAAGCTGTACAAGATGAGATAGACACTCTTGCTACAATCTTGGACTCTGAGCTAGAAGTAGATTTTGACTTCGACGACGAAGTTATTACCAAAAACTATCAAGGCGACTTCAAGGTGGCTATCCTACTGCCATTTATGCTAGATGCTCCAAAAAGAGATGCTAGTATGGAACGTTTTGTAGATTTCTACAAAGGTTGTATCATAGCAGCAGACTCACTATCTAAACTTGGATTCAATATTGATATTCATGCATTTGACATAGGTAAAACACACAGTCAAATCACATCTGTGCTTAGCAATCCAGTACTTAAACAAATGGATTTAATCATTGGACCTGCATACCAAAGTCAAGTGTCTTACGTTGCTAAGTTTGCACAAGAAAACAAGATTAGAACAGTGATTCCTTTCTCTTCAAATGTGCCAGAGATAACTACAAACAAGTATCTTTATCAAGTAGTTTCGCCACAAAAAGAACAATTCCCTACACTATCAGAGAAGTTCTGCGAAATGTTTAAAGACAAACACGTAATTATCTCACAAACAGCATCTATCACCACATACAACAAGAGTGGTTTTACAGATTTGCTATTGCCACAACTTACAAAAAATAATATAGAATACACATTTATAGACGACCACAAGATAGCATCTAAAATAGATTCTATTTCAGCACTTGTAGAAAAAGAAATTATTTTCCTAACACCAAGTAGCAACGAAGTTTTACTAAACAAACTAGGAGAACAACTAGAATTGGTGACATCTAAAAAAGTATCTGTATTTGCATTCCCAGAATGGAGCGGTTACCAAATAGACGAACTATATTCACTTCCAGTTTACAGTTTTACTAGCTATTATACAAACTATCAAGATGCAAGAACAAAACGTTTCTTCAACTTGTTTATAGACAAATTTGGTGTGCCTTCTGTGCAACAAACTCCAAACTATGCTCTATTTGGTTTCGATATCTTCCAATTCTTTATTTGGAATATGAATAGCTACGGAAAGAGATTTGACAAACACCTAGAATATATCAACCACAAAGGTATTCAAATGAATTTTGCATTCACAAAAATGAATATTGGAGGATATAGCAACTTAGGAGTAATACTTCAAGAAATCAATTCAAAAGGCTTAAACATTATAGAATAAGATGCGCAGATTTCTCTTAAGTATTTCACTTCTTTTCGTTTTCACATTGGCATTTAGTCAATATAAAATGATAAAACCAGAGCTTTACATTGGTACAAATCAAGGTGTAAACCTATGGCCACACGTGGGCTTTAAACCTAGTGTAACACAAAATTTCGATGTTAGATACAAAGGCGGTTTTACCTTGCGATATGTCAATCTGAAGTACTTTGGTTTTCAAACAGAACTAAACTATAGTGCTCAAGGTTGGTCTGAAACCTCAGCCACAGGTGAAGTTTATAGTCATAGATTCGACTATCTTGAACTCCCTATATTGGCACATATCTACTTTGGCAAAAGGAACACAAAATTCTTTGTAAACCTTGGTCCTGAGATAAGATATATGGTATCAGACGCTGCCACTACCCCATTTTCTGAAGGTGCTGGAGTGCAACAATATAAAGAAATAGAAAATAGATTTGACTACGGCATCACAGGTGGTCTTGGTGTAGAATATAGAACTAAAAAGGCAGGTGCTTTCCAACTAGAAGCCCGCTATCACTTTGGTCTTGGCAATGTGTTCAACTCCACCAAAAAAGACTATTTTTCTGCTTCAAACAATCAAGCAATAAGTGTTTCAATCGTATATTTATTTAATGTTTTAAAATAATATGGAATCAATGTATAAATTACTGCAAGTACGCAGAAGTCACAGAAAATTTACAGAACAACCTGTAGAACAAGAAAAAATAGATGCGATCCTTAGAAATGCCCTAATGTCGCCTGCAGGCAAAAGTCTTAACCCATGGGAATTCATCGTGGTAACAGACAAAGAAATGCAAGAGAAAATGTCTAAATGTAAACCATTTGGCGGTGCATTCTTGGCAGAAGCTCCACTTTCTATTGTTATTATTGCAGACACAGAAAAAAGCGACGTTTGGGTAGAAGACTGCTCTGTGGCAGCATTCAATATTCAACTTACTGTAGAAGACCTTGGTCTTGGTAGCTGCTGGTGTCAAATAAGAAAACGTGGTGGCATGGAAGAAGGCACAATGGCAGAAGATACTATCAAAGAACTTCTTGGTATACCAGAAAAATATGCTGTTGAATGTATTATTGGCATAGGTTACAAAGGAATGGAACGCAAACCATTCAACGAAGACAAACTTCAATTTGAAAAAATCCATACAGGTAAATTTTAATTTATTCCTAATGATAAAAAAGGTAGTCATAGTAGGTGCTGGAAATGTAGCTACACACTTGAGTAAAGCTATTAAAAATGCAGGATTCCAAATCTTGCAAATAGCAAGTAGAACAGAAAAATCTGCCAAAGAATTAGGCACTCTACTAGACGTTCCTTTTACCTCTTCAAAGGAAGATTTCAACACCGATGCAGACCTATATATTTATAGTGTAAAGGACGATGCTATAACAGAAGCCCTGAGAACTTTCACTCCACCAACTGATGCTCTTATAGTGCACACTGCAGGTAGTGTTTCAATGGAAATTTTAAAGGATTTCTCTTCTAATATTGGGATATTTTACCCTCTTCAAACATTCTCAAAAGCAAAAGACGTTGACTTTAGTCAAATTCCGTTATATATAGAAGCGAACAACAAAGACAAAGAAAACGAATTACTGCTATTCGCAAGTACATTTTCTACTCGTGCCAAACTAGTAAATTCAGAGAACAGAGCAAAGGTACATTTGGCTGCAGTTTTTGCTTGCAACTTCACAAACAACCTATATAGCATAGCAAGTGAGATACTTGAAAAGGCAGGTTTGACGTTTGAAGATATGATTCCTCTTATCACAGAAACCACAGAGAAAATCAAGTCTATCCCACCCCGCAAAGCTCAAACAGGACCAGCAATTAGACGCGATAGCAAGGTAATTGAAAAGCAACTAAATACTCTAGAAGGTAGAGAAAAACAGATATACAAACTTATCACAGAAAGCATCCAAGATGAAAAATTTTAAGGAACTTTTAAAGGATATTAAAGTCTTTATTTTCGACGTAGATGGCGTGCTTAGTGCCAACGTAATGAATCTAAATTCAGAAACTGGCCTACCTGTACGCACAGGAAATGTAAAAGACGGATACGCACTACATTTAGCTAGCAAACTTGGCTACAAAGTGGCTATTATTACTGGTGCAAACACTGAGTATCTAAAGAGCAGATTTGCCGCATTAGGTATGCACGAAGATATTTATTTGGGTTGCCACAACAAGATTGTGGAGTTTCAGGCACTGATGGAAAAGTACAATCTAAATCCAGAAAATGTACTTTATATGGGTGATGACATTCCAGACCTAAGAGTAATGAAAATGGTAGGTGTACCTTGTTGCCCTGCCGATGCTGCACCAGAAATAAAAGAAATTTCTAAATACATTTCTCACTGCAAAGGTGGTGAGGGTTGTGCTCGTGATGTGATAGAACAAGTATTAAAAGCTCAAGACAACTGGCTTCGCGACGACGAGGCTACTATTTGGTAAAACTATGCTACAACTAATTCGCTGGAAAAATTTATTATTCCTAGGGGTACTTCAAACATTGATGTTTTTTGGTATTATTAAACCATTAATGGCTAAATATGCCATCACACTACCATACGAGTACCCAATCTTTGGTTTACTACTTGCCGCTACCCTATTTATTGCCGCAGGTGGATATATCGTAAACGACTATTTCGACACCAAAATAGACCAAATAAACAAACCTACAGAGGTGATTGTTGGCAATAAAATCTCACGCAACGCTGCTGGCTGGGCATTTCAAATCTGTTTTGCAATTGGCATTGCTTGTGGTATTGCATTAGGTATTTTACTGAGCAAACTAAACATCGCTATTTTATTTGCTGTAATCTCTGGTATGCTTTGGTTCTACTCGTCAAGTTATAAGAGAATCTTCCTTTTAGGCAACCTTGTTATTTCGCTTTGCTCATTTCTTTCTGTTTTCTCTATTGGATATTTATCTGCCATTAGCCTAGAAAACAAATTTGGAGCGCTTATCTACAACACTAGCATTTTAAATGAAGTGTACGGTTGGTGTGCTGCATTTGGATTGTTTGCCTTCCTTTACACTTTCATTAGAGAAGTGGTGAAAGACGTGGAAGATATAGAGGGCGACAGAGAAATGGAATGCCACAGTTTACCTATTGTTTTGGGTATCAACACCACAAAAATTGTTCTTACTGTAGTAACACTTATAAGCACACTTATTGTTGGTTATTTCTGTTTTTATCTAAATCCTTTCACTACAGACAATATTACCACAAAATACTATATCTTTGGCGTGCTTGT
>JAXJWL010000035.1:0-6905 GCA_036308065.1 Paludibacteraceae bacterium | reverse complement strand
TCTATTAGGATGTGTGGTCCTTGTGCTTGTAGATGGACCATAAATTACTTTTTGTTTAATCCGCTGATTAGAACAAAAAATAAATGTCGTCTCGTAATAGCAGGGCGCTATGTACTACTAGACGTATTTTAATTTTTCAGCTTTATGCAAAGGTAGTAAATTTTATCTGTGTAGACAAAAATATTCTTTTAAATCGTTTGAAAATATTAATAAATCTGTATTTCATTTTTCCAATAACGATCAAAGAAAGTAGTTTTTTTGTATTGTTATACAAAAGCAGTAAAAAAATAGTATATGGTGAAAAAACTTTATACCTTTGTGGGCTCAATTTAAATATATTGTTATGGAATCAAAAAGCTTATCAAATGTAAAGGATTTGTATTATATTAAAAAGAATCTTGTAAAGGGTGAAGAGTATTTTACTACTAGCAAATCAGTAATACTTGGAGCTCATATTCTTTATTTAATAATAGCAGGGATACTAATCTACAGTTATTATTCTAAGGGAATCTCATTGACAACTTACTCTCTTCATTTACTTATTTTGTTGATAGCTGTAATTGCTTTCTATCTTATTCTCTCTTTTGCCTTATATGGAAATTGTATTGCCATTCATAAGGGCAAGATTAAGGTTTGGTCAGGTTTTTATTCATATAAAGAGTTTGATGTAAAAAATATCAAGGCAGTTTATGCTGTTACAACAGATACTGATGATAAGGGGTTGTATCTAGTTAATAAGGATGATTCTGTAAAGAAAATCGGTACCACTGCGTATGATAAAAAACTAATGACGAAGATTCTGGAGAAGATAGAAACTGCAATTGTAAAAGAATTACCAAATTCAGAAGCTGAAGAAATTCCTGTACTAACAGTGAATCCTACGGCAAAACAACAAGCAAAAGAACTAGGTAAATATTTTCTTTATTCTCTATTAAAAGGAGCTATCTTTGTAGTATTTGCATTGATTGTTATTGGTTTAATCTATCTTTCTAAAAAGTATCATTTAGACGTAGTTTTGTATGTATATGATACTTTTGGAATTAATATATCTCCATATTTTACTCCTAGAAATGTATTTTATGCAATAGTATTAATCCTAGGTGTATATGTGTTGATAAACAAACGAAAAGAAAAAAAAGACGGTAAAGAGGAGTAATTTCATAGATATAATACTATCTTTGTACCTTATGCAGTCTTATCCTTCATATTTATTAGAGAATGCGGTGGCGCAGTTGGCAAAACTTCCAGGGATTGGGAGGAAGTCGGCTCTGCGTTTGGCTCTTTTTTTGCTTAAGCAAGACAAAGAGATGGTAGATGATTTTGCCAAGGCTCTTATGATGCTAAAAAGCGAGGTAAAATATTGCGAATGCTGTAAAAATATCTCAGACTCAGATATTTGCAGTATTTGCTCCGATGAAAAACGCGACTCTTCTACCATTTGTGTGGTGGAAACTATCAAAGAACTGATGCTAGTGGAGCAAACAGGTCAGTATCGTGGACTTTACCATGTGCTTGGCGGAGTGGTTTCACCAATGGAAGGCGTGCATCCTGGCGACTTGGAGATAGAAAGCCTTATAAAAAGAGTGGCAGAGGGTGGGGTAAAAGAAGTGATTTTGGCACTTAGCACCACAATGGAAGGCGATACCACAGCATTTTATATAGCAAGAAAACTTGCAGCATTTCCAGAGGTTTCAATTACTACCATTGCTCGTGGCGTGGCAATAGGCGACGAACTTCAATATGCCGACGAACTAACATTAGGAAAATCTATTTTAAACAGAATACCATATAAAAATTAAACAATATGACTCCAAAAGTAAGTATTATTATGGGCAGCACCAGTGACCTTCCTATTATGGAAAAAGCTGCTAAAGTATTAGATGAATTTGAAATTCCATTTGAAATGTCTGCACTATCTGCACACCGCACTCCAGACGAAGTGGCAGAGTTTGCCAAAGGCGCAGAAGAAAGAGGAATAAAAGTGATAATTGCAGCAGCAGGTATGGCAGCTCACTTAGGTGGCGTAATAGCTTCTATGACCACACTTCCAGTAATCGGAGTGCCTATCAAATCTTCTTTAGACGGTATGGATGCACTTCTTGCTATCGTGCAAATGCCTCCAGGAATACCAGTAGCAACAGTTGCTATCAATGGTGCAATGAATGCTGCGCTTCTTGCAGTGCAAATGCTTGCAATAGGCGACAAAGAATTAGCAGAAAAATTTGCAGCATACAAAAATGACCTTAAGAAGAAAATCGTTAAGGCCAATGAAGAACTAAAAGAAGTTTCTTTTAAATTTAAAACCAATTAATTGGTAATACAATAAAACACAGCATCTTCGTACTCTCTAGACACTCTTATCCATTTCTTTAGAGTGCCAGAAGAAATAAATCCAGTCCTGTGCATCACAGCATGCATGGGACTATTTGTTTCAGGCACAATTGAATACAAATTCACCCAACCAAGATAATCAAAAGCATAGTCTTTAAACAGATTGTAGGCTATTGTTGCGTAACCTTTGCCTCTAAATTGAGAATCTACAAAAACACCCATTTCTGCTCTGCCATTGAAGTGGTCTATATTAAACACATCTAGTGTACCCACCGCAGTGCCGTCTGAGAGTTCAATAACAAGTTTTAAACTTTCTTGAGAAAGAAAATCTGTTTGGCAGTTTCTAATGTATTCAAGTAGGGTGTGCTTAGAAAATGGCATTAAAGTATTGGTATATAGCCAGTTGTCGGAGTTATTTTCCCATTCGTACAATAGGTTTAAATCCGACTCCTCTAGCGCCCTCAGCTTTAAAATGTCATTTTTAAGCCACATATCAATAGAAAAGATTTCTGATTTTTTCTACAAAACCTTTAGATTTTGGGTGAGCATACTCCATATTGTATGTAGGAGTAGTTTTGCCCTTTATGATAGAATAAATCACACCCCAATCTGGCAGACCACCTAAGTTTCTGTCGTCGATGTAAATATCTGCAGCAATCTTTCTGCCACTCTCTGGAGTGATTTTCTCTTCTGGAAACTCACAGTTTATGGCATAAAACTCTAGACCACGTTCACGACAGTATTGCACAGCTTCGTTTAGTAATCTACCTGTTCTCACAGTCCAAAGCACCAAGCGATAACCCTCTTTTTGAAGTTTAAGTAGGGTCTCAATGGCAAAAGGAATAGGTTTACCTATTTGTGGGAAAGCGTGTTCCACAATAGTACCGTCGAAGTCAACTGCTATAATTTCCATAATGTAAAAATTTTAGTAATTTAAAATTCATCAGCATCTCTGCTACAATCTTCCATTTTCTCTTTGCTTGGTTTGCACAAAATAAGTGCCACAAACGCTATCAAATAGCAGAAAATAGTAGATTTATCTCTAAGAAAACCGTAACCGATAGCCGCAACCACAGCAGGAAGTGCTATCATGTACATTTGTATTTGAGCCCAAAGCATATAGTTTGCTTCTTTTTCTTCTTTAGTTTTAAGCTTTTTATTCCCTTTTGTCTTCACAGAAAACAATTTAAGAGTAGCAGGAATAGTAAATAGGAAGAAAATACAAACCACACTAGCTATGTAGGCATTGTCTGGGGTAAGTTCCATTTGAGGTGTAAAAAAATGAACACATGCAAATAGAGCTAAAAGTAGCACGTAAATAATGTAATATCTTGCAATTAATCCTTTCATAATTCAAATTTAAATAAAATAGGGTAATGGTCCGATTTTTCTATTTTGTCCACAGAAAATAAATGTGGCTCTACAAAGTTATTAAAAAATATGTAATCTATTCTAAAATTGTAAATTCCTTCGTGAAAAGTGTTGCCAAAACCTTTGCCTAGACTCAGAAAAGCATCTTCATAGTCGCCTCTCAACTCTCTGTAAACAAACGAACTAGGTACGTCGTTCATATCTCCACACAAGATAGAAGGAATGTTCTCTTTTTTCTTTGAAGAAACTAGTTCAGACTGTTTGCGGCGTGTGTTGGCAGCATCGCTAAGTTTATTGTAAATCTTTTTTATAGGTTCTGCTTGATTTTCCCACTCGGTAATATTTTTATCTTCCTGAGTAAGTTTATTGGACTCTAGATAGCAATTTATCACCTGCAAGGTGTCTTTTTTTATCTTGATATAAGAATTTATTGCCCCATGATTGCTACTGTTTAAATCTATTTTCTCCTTCTTAATAATAGGGTATTTAGAAAAAGTAGCAATGCCTTTTTTCATATTTTTATTGCCTCCCAAAAACTCAATGTGTGAGTATGGGTACTTATAAAGACTTAGTCTTATTGCCGCAAGCGAAAACTTATCTACTAGTTTTCTAGAACACGTAAACTCTTGAATACAAATAATGTCTGCATCACAATATTTAATGTAATCCATGGCATTGTCTGGCTTAAAGAAGTTGAAAAAGTGCACATTGTAACTAAGCAGACTTATAGATTTTTCTGTGTTTTTAGTTTCAAGTTCAGGAGAAAAACTAAATGTCTTGAGCAAATTTGGAATACTGCACGCAAATCCTAATAGGCAGATAATCAAGCTCCATGGAGAAAATCTTATCAACGCCACAAGGAAAACAATGATAGTAGAAATAAAAATATAAGGAAATGCTAGACTAAAATTTCCTATATACGATGAAATGATGTCGCTATACGGCATTATACTCAGTAGTATTAAGCAAAATGTTAATACACAACTGATTATAATCAATATAACATTAATAATTTTTCTTCTCACTTAGAAATTTGTTTGTTGCTTAAATCAAAAAGTTTTTTCTTTTCCTCGTCAGAGAGGTTGGCATAACCAGTTTTCTTTATCTTCTCTAAAATTCTATCAATCTCCTCGTTGTTTTCACGTCTTCTGTTGTGGTTTTCCACATTCCACTCCTCGTCTGTCTTACTGGTATTTCTGTGAACCGTAAATTTAGGCTTTTTGTTTTGTTTAAACAAATTATTTACCCAGCTAATCACTTTATTTACAGGTTCTGTGATATCTTTTTTAGAATTTAGTATTAAATGAGCAAATAAAAAACCTATAAGTGCGCCGCCAATATGAGCAATGCTACCACCAGCGTTGATAGAAGTAGTGCCAATGACGTCCAATACAAGCATCGCAATACCTAAATATTTTAGTTTAACAGGTCCAATAAGTGCCAAATTTACCTCTTCGTCTGGAATGTATCTTACCAATGCAAAGATTATTGCCATTACAGAGGCAGAAGCGCCAATGAGGTACGAAAAGAAAATATGAAGATTTAAATTTGGAACAAAATTGTATGCTAAAACATAAAATATCGCCCCGCCAATGCCACCCAGGAAATAAAGTCCTACCAATTGTTTTTGGCTAAAATAATCTGTGAAAATCTTGCCAAACCAATATAGAGTAAGTAGGTTGAAGATAAGGTGTATAAAGTCGTGGTGCATAAACATATAGGTGATTATGCTCCAAGGTTGTCTCAGTAGTGTTTGCACAAAGGCAGGAAGTTCTAAATAAGTAATCCAAAGATTAGAAACCCCAAGCACGTATGTTGAAATCACACTCATAAGCTTAACAATCACAAACACACCTGCATTTATGTAGATAAGCCTTGTAAGGTAATTTCCTCTGCTAAAACTTTGTTTGATTTCTTCTAAAATATTTGCCATTAGTTGTAAAATTTACCATTTCTTTTCCAGATTAATATCAAGATTAATCCGAATAACATACCTCCAAGGTGAGCAAAGTGTGCTACACCATCTGCTGTTTGTGCCACTCCGTAAAATAGTTCTGCCACTGCATAAATTGCCACAAAATATGGCGCTCTAATAGGCACAGGGAAGAAAAGTAGCATCATTCTAGCTTGTGGGAATATCATTGCAAAGGCAAGAAGAATGCCGAAAAGTGCCCCAGAAGCACCTACAGTAACAGCTGCAGACAACATTTTCTCTTTCAGAGCCATAAGTTGACCCATAGGTATGTATGTATTGTCTGTAAGGTTGGTTAAATATGGTTTTAGAAGATTAATATCCTTTGTAGAAGCATACATATTAAATGCTTCAGCTGCTTTAGATAGGTCTATGTGCCAAACCAACTCTTGTATAATACCTGCACCTATACCTGTAACGAAATAGAAAATAAGGAATTTATTTCGTCCCCAAAATAACTCAATATCTTTACCAAACATCCATAGACCAAACATATTGAAGAATAAGTGGCTAATAGATGAGGTGTCGTGCAGAAACATATAAGTGACAAGTTGATATGGCTTAAATGCTTCGCTGCCCCAATAGTGAAGTCCGAAAAGTTCTATAATATCTACATCGAAAACTCTAGGGAGTGCAATTGAAGCCAACCAGCATAAAGCATTTATGATAATTAAATTCTTAATTACCGGCGGAAAGTTTCTGTTAATAGGTCTGTATTCGTTCATAATTTGCAAAGTTAGGCAAAAAATTAACATTTATGGCAGAGATATATTTAAAAAGTCAAAAAAAATCTGTATGTTTGTGATAACCTAAAAAATTAAGTAATATGAATAAGACAGAATTAATAGATGCAATGGCAACAAATGCTGGCATAAGTAAGGTGATGGCAAGAAAAGCCTTAGATGGATTTATAATATCAGTGTCTCAAGCATTAAAAAAAGGAGATAAGGTAGCGCTTTCTGGATTTGGGGCATTTTCGGTAGCAGAAAGAGCAAGTCGCACAGGCGTAAATCCTAGCACAAAAGAGATAATGACAATTGAAGCAAAAAATGTAGTAAAATTCAAAGCTGGAGCAGAACTTTCCGATAAAGTAAATTTATAAATAAAAAAAACCGACTCAACTGAGTCGGTTTTTTCATTTATATTATTCAGCCCATTGTTTTTCCATGCGTTTGTAGCTGTTGTAACGCCATTTAGCATGGTCTTCAGCAGCTTGGAACAATTCTTCAGC
>JAXJWL010000034.1:0-13758 GCA_036308065.1 Paludibacteraceae bacterium | reverse complement strand
TTTTCTGCCTTGAAGATTTTTCCAAGCATATACACTGCTAGCAAAAAGCCTACGGCAAACAGCAGTCCATACCAACGCACCGTGAGGCTCCCTATTGAGAATGCCACAGGGTCAACGTTCCAGGTTATAGTTAATAATAAATTGTTCATAGTTAGGAGTTAGGAGTTTTACTTGCCGCAGCAATGTTTATACTTCTTACCACTACCACATGGGCAAAGCTCGTTGCGACCTACTTTCTTTTCTGCGCGAACAGGTTGTTGTTTTTGTTTTTCGCGAGTGTCTTGTTCGCCTGCGCGCATAATATCTGATTTTTGTTCTTGATATTTGCTACGGTCGGTACGACGTTCTGGCGCTGCTTCGCGCACTTCATCACCTTCTTTCACAGGTATTTGAGCACGCATTAGGATAGTAATCGCCTTATAGTTTACGCTTTCAATTAGTTTTTTGAATAGACCAAAAGACTCCAATTTATAGATTAGAAGTGGGTCTTTTTGAGCGTAACTAGCATTTTGCACAGAACCACGAAGTTCGTCTAGTTCACGAAGGTGTTCTTTCCAAGCTTCGTCGATAGTGTGAAGTAAAACTTGTTTTTGGAATGCTTTTACTATCTCTTTACCTTGTGTGTTGTATGCGTCTTCTAGGTTTACAGGGATATTATACATTAGTTTTCCATCGGTAAGTGGAACGATAATGTTTTTATATTGTGAACCTTGATTTTCATAAACGTTTTTAATAACAGGATATGCTATAGCAGCTGTTTTTTCTACTTTACGTTTAAATACCTCAACAACTTTTTGGTAGATAGTATCGGTAAGGTCTTCGTGTTTTTTCTTTCTCCAACCTTCTTCAATTTGTAGGTCGATAGAGAACCAACGAAGCATTTCCATACGGAAGTTTTCTGCATCTTCTGTGGCAAGATATTGCTCAACAAGATTTGAAACTCCATCGTAAATCATATTTAGGATGTCGATACCAATACGTTCACCCATAAGAGCGTGGCGACGACGAGTGTAAATCACTTTACGTTGAGAGTTCATTACGTCGTCGTATTCAAGCAAATGTTTACGCACGCCGAAGTGGTTTTCTTCCACTTTCTTTTGAGATTTTTCTATTTGAGAGTTGAACATTGAGTGTTCTAGCACCTCGTTTTCGTCGTAGTTAAGTTTGTCAAGCATCTTAACGATACGGTCTGAACCGAAACGACGCATCAAATCGTCTTCAAATGAAATGAAGAACACAGATGAACCTGGGTCTCCTTGACGACCAGAACGACCTCTCAACTGACGGTCGATACGACGGCTTTCGTGACGTTCTGTACCGATAATTGCAAGACCACCTGCTGCTTTTGCTTCTGGAGTAAGCTTGATGTCGGTACCACGACCTGCCATGTTGGTTGCAATGGTAATAGTGCCTGGGCGACCTGCTTGTGCCACAATGTCAGCTTCTTTTTGGTGAAGTTTAGCATTCAATACTTGGTGTGGTAATTTTCTGATAGTAAGCATTTTGCTTAAAAGTTCAGAGATTTCCACAGAGGTAGTACCCACTAGTACTGGACGTCCGTCTGCTACTAAATCTTCGATTTCTTTAATAACAGCGTTGTATTTTGCACGTTTGGTTTTGTAAACTCTATCGTTCATATCGATACGAGCAATAGGTTTATTTGTAGGAATTACCACAACGTCTAGTTTGTAAATATCCCAAAACTCGCCTGCTTCTGTTTCTGCAGTACCTGTCATACCCGCAAGTTTGTGGTACATACGGAAATAGTTTTGCAGAGTAATAGTTGCAAATGTTTGGGTTGCAGCCTCTACTTTTACACGTTCTTTTGCTTCGATAGCTTGGTGAAGACCATCTGAATAACGACGACCATCCATGATACGACCTGTTTGTTCGTCCACAATCATTACCTTGTTGTCGATAACTACATATTGGTCGTCTCTCTCAAATAGTGTGTACGCTTTAAGTAGCTGATTTATAGTGTGAACACGTTCAGACTTGATTGCATAGTCTTGAAGAACTTCATCTTTTTTAGCAATTTTTTCTTCGTCTGACATGTCTGAAGATTCAATTGCCGCCACTTCTGAACCAACGTCTGGAAGCACGAAGAAATGAGGATCTTCTACATCGGCAGAGATAAGGTCGATACCTTTGTCGGTAAGCTCGATGCTATTGTGTTTTTCGTCTATCACAAAGAAAAGTTCGTCTGTGATTTCGTGCATTCTGCGGTTGTTTTGCTCAATGTAAATAGCCTCTGTAGCAAGCATACCTGCTTTTACGCCATGTTCGCTAAGGAATTTGATAAGAGCTTTATTTTTTGGAAGACCTTTGAAACTACGGAAAAGTAGGATATTTCCTTGTTCTCTGTCTTTTGAATTGTCTGAAGCAAGCAGACGTTTAGCTTCTGCTAAAATCTTGACAACATAGTTTTTTTGCTCTGCCACAATGTGTTCTACACGAGAACGATATTGTTCGTAAAGTTGGTCTGCTGTTTTTGGCACAGGACCAGAGATGATAAGTGGAGTACGAGCATCGTCGATAAGCACTGAGTCGACCTCATCAACAATCGCGTAGTTGTGAGCACGTTGCACCAAATCTAGTGGAGAAGATGCCATATTGTCACGAAGGTAGTCGAAACCAAACTCGTTGTTTGTACCAAAGGTAATATCAGCATTGTATGCTTCGCGACGTGCGTCTGAATTTGGTTTGTGTTTGTCGATACAGTCAACAGAAAGTCCGTGGAACATGTAAAGAGGTCCCATCCACTCAGAGTCACGTTTTGAAAGGTAATCGTTTACTGTTACCACGTGTACACCGTTGCCTGTCAAGGCGTTTAGGAACACTGGAAGGGTTGCAACCAATGTTTTACCTTCACCTGTTTGCATTTCGGCAATTTTACCTTTGTGAAGTGCCACACCACCTATAAGTTGCACATCGTAGTGTACCATTTCCCATTTTAGGATATTGCCACCTGCTTCCCAACTATTGAAGTAAATAGCGTCGTCGCCGTCGATTTCTACGAAGTCATGATTTACTGCAAGTTTGCGGTCGAAGTCGGTTGCTTTCACACGTAGTTCTTCGTTTTCTTTAAAACGACGTGCTGTATCTTTGATGATAGCGAAAACTTCTGAAAGGTTTTTGTCTAGGGCTTTTTCTAGAGCATCTAGAATTTCTTTTTCTAGTTTGTCTACTTGTGCGTATAGGTTTTCGCGTTCAGAAAGGTCGGTATTTTCAATATTCGCCTTAATTGCGTTTATTTTTTCTCTTTTTTCTGCTCCTGCAGATTGAATTTCTGCACGAATTTCTTGTAAACGAGCACGCATATCGTTCACATCCATCGCTGCGATGGTAGGATATATAGCATTTACCTTATCTACGTAAGGCATAATTTCTTTTAAATCTCGGTCGGATTTTGTGCCAAACAATTTGGCAATCAAGTTGTTAAAGTTCATATTTTGTAAATTTATATACTTTTATTGCAAATTAATTTACAAATATACTAAATAATTAGGAATTAGGAATTAGGAATTAGGAATTTTTTGAACAGCGAGAGCAAAGATAAGCTTGCTTAAGCTTTGCCGAGTCGTAAAAAAATCACGAGCGTAGCGAGTAATTAGGAGTTTTTAACTTATCATACTCCAATTTACCGCATCAGTAGCACGAAGTTTAAGTTGTGCTGTAAGGAATTGATGTTCAGATTGCTGTAGGTGAGGGTCGTTAGTGAGGATTTCTTGCACGTCTTCGCGAGCAGTTTGGAGCACGCCACCATCGCGCACAAGGTTTGCTATGTGAAGGGCAAAAGGAAGACCACTTTGCATAGTGCCGTCGAGGTCGCCAGGACCACGAAGTTGAAGGTCGGCTTCTGCTACCTTGAAACCGTCGTTGGTTTCGGTCATTATAGAAAGTCGCTTGCGAGTATCTGCTGAGATTTCATATTTTGTCATAAGGATGCAGTGAGACTGCTCTGCCCCACGACCTACACGTCCACGAAGTTGGTGAAGTTGCGAAAGCCCAAAGCGCTCTGCATTTTCTATTACCATTACGGAAGCATTTGGCACGTTCACCCCTACTTCTATCACTGTGGTTGCCACAAGAATACGTGTCTCACCACTCACAAAGGCTTGCATTTCACGGTCTTTGTCGGCTGGTTTCATTTTACCATGCACCATACTCACTTTTACCTCCGAAAATATGTGTTTCATAGACTCAAAACCCTCTTCCACGTTCTTAAGGTCTATTTTTTCAGACTCTTTCACAAGGGGATAAACCACATATACTTGTCTGCCTTCGGCAAGTTCTTTGTGGATAAAACTATACACGTTTGGACGTTTGGTTTCGTAGAAATGATAGGTGCGAATAGGTTTACGACCAGGAGGAAGTTCGTCTATTACAGACACATCTAGGTCGCCATAAACTGTCATGGCAAGGGTACGAGGAATTGGAGTTGCAGTCATTACCAACACGTGAGGCGGACGAGTGTTTTTTGCCCACATTTTTGCCCTTTGGGCTACGCCAAAACGGTGTTGTTCGTCGATAATAGCAAGTCCAAGATTTTTAAACTGCACTCCGTCTTCTAGCACCGCATGAGTACCCACAAGGATATTTAGTTCGCCATTTATAAGCATTTCGTGAATAGGCTCACGCTCTTTTTTCTTGGTACTTCCTGTTAGGAGTTCAACAGTAACGCCAGTGCCTGCAAGTAAATCTTTTAATCCCAAATAGTGCTGAGTTGCCAAAATTTCTGTTGGAGCTAAAAGGCAAGCCTGAAAATCGTTGTCCACAGCAAGTAGCATACACATAAGTGCCACTATGGTTTTACCGCTACCCACATCGCCTTGTAGCAAGCGATTCATCTGTTTTGGGCCACGCATATCGGCACGAATTTCCTTTATCACACGTTTTTGCGCTTCAGTGAGAGGGAAAGGTAAGTGATTGAAATAGAAATCGTTGAACTTGTCACCTACTTTCAAAAACTGATGTCCAAATGTAGCAGCACGCATACCTTTTGCTTGACGCAAAATGGCAAGTTGAATGTAAAAAAGTTCCTCGTATTTTAGTCGTGCCTTTGCTAAGTCTAAAAGATTGTTGTTGTGTGGGAAATGCACCTCCCAAAGTGCCTGATAAAGCCCCATAAAGCCATGCTTTTTTCTTATGCTTATTGGCAAAGTATCTGGAAATTTTTCTGGTAATTGCTTCAGAGCCAAATAGATAAACTTCTGCAACGCCTTTGAGTGCATTGCGTGAGTTTTCATCTTTTCGGTAGTGTGATACAAAGGCATAAAGCCCTTGATTCTGTCTTCGGTAGGAATTTCTATATCTGGATGCACAAAACTATAAACCCCGTTGAAACAATTTGGTTTTCCAAAAACTATATAGTCTGTGCGTATTTTATAAGCGTCTGTTATGTAATTTAGACCTTTGAAGAAAATGAGTTCGATAGTTTTTTCGCCATCGGAAAAAAGCGCTATTAGACGTTTGGCTTTGCCGTCGCCTTTCACCGAAAAACCAACTATCTGACCTCGTATTTGGATATGAGTGTTAACATTGTCTATCTCTGAAATTTTATAAAATCTGCTTCTGTCTATGTATTTATACGGGAAGTGATTTATAAGGTCGTAAAGGGTGTGAATGCCCAATTCTTTGTTGAGCAACTCCGCCTTTTTCGGACCCATTCCAGGCAAATATTTTATGTCTGCTTTATTTATATCCATTTACCAATGCTTCCGCCAAAAGAAGCTCGTGAGGAGTGGTAAGTTTTATATTTTCTACATTGCCACTAGTTAAAGTAATCTTCTCTGAAATGCTTTCTACCACAGAGGCATCGTCGGTAAAAAACGAGGAAAACTCTTGATTATAAGCCTTTTTTAGTATAGTAGTTTGAAAAACCTGTGGGGTTTGCACGCGTTTGTATTCTGAGCGATTTACTGCTTGCGAAGCACCATCAGACACTCTGCGCAGCGAATCTACTTCGTCTATCACAGGCACTGCCGAACCATTTTTTTCGGCTACTTCAAAAGCTTCATTTATGGTTTCTTTTGAAACAAAAGGTCGCACTCCGTCGTGCACTGCCACAAGGGCACCATTAGGCACATATTCCAATGCATTTTTCACAGAAAAAAATCTTTCTTTTCCGCCTGCTACCATTTGCATTGGCTCTGTGAAATTATATTGCTCGCAAAGCGATTCCCAAGTAGAAAAATGCTCTTCTGGGAGCACCAGTATAAATTTAAAATCGCTCGATGTGCGTGTGAAAGCCTCTACTGTGTGCATCAAAATTGGTTTGCCAGCCACAAGTAGAAACTGTTTTGGCACTTCGCCTCCCATTCTCTTTCCGCTCCCCCCTGCCACTATGATTACATATTTTTCCATTTGCATTAGCTTGATTTATTAAAAATATAAGAGTAATATTTAAAGGAGGGATTTTTAGGCGTCCCGAAGTCTGAGCAACCGGAGTTTACTAAGCGTAAATGAGGATTGTGAAGACGAGGGCAACGACACGTGTTGATGACCAACGGGAATAAAAGCGCCCTTTAAATTTACTCTGGGATAAATATTCCCTTCCCTTTACGTTTCACCTCTATCTCATCTCCTGTGCAGTCGATAATAGTAGAAGGTTCGGTTTCTCCGATACCTGCATCTATAACACAATCTACACGGCTACCATAAAATTCTTCAATGAGTTCTGGGTCTGTGCTATATTCTATTTCATCTTCATTGATAGGCACTGAGGAAGAAAGAATTGGATTGCCTAAAGCTTCCACTATTGCAAGAGCAATTTTATTGTCAGGGATACGAATACCTACTACGTTTTTCTTCTTGAAAAGTTTTGGAAGATTACTATTACCTTTTAGAAGAAAAGTAAATGGACCAGGCAAGCAAGATTTTAAGATTTTAAATAGTTTGTTATCAATAAAAGAATAGTTGCTAACATGGCTGATATTACTACACACAAAAGAAAGTGGCATTTTCACTGGGTCTATATTTTTAATAGCACAGATTTTCTCCACTGCTTTTGCGTTTGTAATGTCGCAACCAAATGCATATAGTGTATCGGTAGGATACACTATCACTCCACCATCTTTCAAGATTTTTACTATTTCTAAAATCTCACGTGGGTTTGGATTGTCTTCGTATAATTTTACTATCATTTTACTCAGCCTCTGGTTGTGGGTTATTTTCGTCTAAATACAATGGTTTTGTATTGTTTTCTTTAATAACAATTATCTCGTTTGCTAGTTTTGGAAGGGTTGATTTCACCTTTTTGCTAAATACAACTGCCTCTGAATAGTTGCTAAAGTCACCTAAACGCACTTTCCAAAAAGGTGCGCTATAAGAAACGTAGCATTTTACATCAGGAAATAGTTCTACAAGTTTTGTTTCTAGCTCAAATGCCTCTGTCTTCGCCTTGCGAGCATTGTTGTTTGAGTACACTTGCACTCTATAGCCCACTGCAGTGATGGCATTATTTTTTTCTGTCACCTCGTTTTTCACAAGTAGGGTTTCCATAATAGAATCGTGATGAAGCACCACCACACCATTTTCTTGTGCCATAGCACTAGCAACAAACATTACCCCCAAAAGTAGTACGAATATTTTTTTCATAATCTAAATCAGTTCTTTTTTTATAATGCTTTTTAAACCTTTAAAAACATTATTAGCGCAAAGTTAATAATTTTTTAATATTTAGACCCCTCCCACCTTAAAGAATTTAATTTAAACAAATTATAATATAAAAAACAACTGCACCTGAGAGTGTCAAGTGCAGTTGCCATAGCTTTTCTACAGTTTTTTATAAAATATAGTAGGAAATCCTACAAAATCTCCAATATCACCCTATTTTGACTCATCTAACAAAAATTTATTTGAGTCGGCTACTTTCGTGCTGAGATTAGAGCCGATACCTGCGCACTCTAGGGTATTTTTAACTATTCATACCTGCGCACTCTAGGGTATTTTTAACTATTCTTACTTGCGCATTATATTTTTTAGTTATATATTTGCATAATTATCAACCAAATACAATATTTTATGGCAATTTTCAGAAGAAAAATATATAACAAACTACTTAATTGGAAAAACACCACCAAAGGGAGCAAGGCTATTCTTATAGAAGGTGCAAGACGTATTGGTAAATCTACTATAGCAGAGGAATTTGGTAAAAAGGAATATAAAAGTTATATCATAATAGATTTTAATAAAGCAAGCCAAACAGTTAAAGGAGCATTTAACGACTACATCAACGATCTTGACACATTCTTCATGATAATTTCATCTGAATATGGTATTAAACTTTACAATAGAGAATCATTAATTATATTTGATGAAATTCAAAAATACCCAGAAGCACGCGAAGCTATAAAATATTTTGTAGCAGATGGACGTTTCGACTACATTGAAACAGGCTCTCTTATTTCTATTAAAGAAAATATTGAAAACATAACAATACCATCAGAAGAAAGAACAATTAGTATGTACCCATTAGACTTTGAAGAGTTTGCATGGGTTATGGAAGAAGAACCTTTAATAGAGTACATAAAGAAATGCTTTGAAGAGCGTAAACCACTAGAAAAAGGCCTTCACAACAAAGCAATGTTGTTATTTCGCCAATATATGATAGTAGGCGGTATGCCTCAAAGCATTAATGCTTATATAGAAAACAACAGAGATTTTGAAAAATCAGATATTGAAAAACGAGATATTCTTGATTTATATAGAAAAGATATAATGAGAATAGAAGCTGATTATCGCTCTAGTGTACTAGCAATATATGACCAGATTCCTTCTTTTTTATCAAAATCTGAAAGACGTGTTATTATGAGTAGAATAGAAAAAGGAGCTACATTTCCAAAATATCATAATACATTCTTTTGGTTGGCAGAATCCATGATTTCAAATCAATGTTTTAATTGTTTAGACCCTAATATTGGTCTTTCATTAAACGAGGATCGCACATACGTTAAATGTTATATGGGTGATACAGGATTACTTATTAGCCATACATTTGATGAAAATGAGATTTCTGATAATGAATTATACAAAGAAATTTTACTAGGGAAATTATCTATCAATGAAGGTATGTTTTATGAAAATACAATCGCTCAAATGTTAGTAGCTTCAGGACATAAACTTTTCTTTTACGTAAAATACAACGAAGAAAAACATCGTAACGACATTGAAATTGATTTTATTATCTCCAATAAAAGTAAATTAAAATATAAAATTTTTCCTATTGAGGTAAAATCAACAGAGAAATATTCAACTAGGTCACTCGACAAGTTTAAAGAGAAATTTCACTCTAGAATAGGCGGAAGTTACGTCATACACCCAAAAAATCTAAAGGTAGAAAACAACACTATTTTCCTACCTGCATATATGGCATTTTGCTTATAATTTATAGTGAAAACTTTTGCACTCACTCCAACAACGAACCCTCATTTGAGCAGTTTGGGTTGGAGATGCCTAGGATTTCAGAAATGGTAGGTGATAGCATAAGGACAGATTTGCTATCGTTTACCTTTTGGTGTTTGACGTTGCCTCCCCAAAGCATCAAGAGTACAGACTGGTTGAGTTTATTGCAAAAATCTGTCTTTTTGCCCTTGGCATCTACTTCGTAATATCCTACTTGCAAACTATAAATAAGGTCACCAGCATTTTGAGGGTGATATGAGAAGTTGTGATTTATGGTTTTTAAAAGATAAGAAGGCCACACATTTGACACTCCCGGAATGGTAGAGAAAAACTCTATTGCCTTGTCTTGCAACTCTTTAAACGATACCTTTTTATCTTCTGCCATTTTTCTATCCAAATAAATATGACCATCATAGCAGGCTTGCACCCATTTATATTTACCATAGTGCGCCATGAGGTATGAGTTTAGAAGCGCTGCATAACGACCAGAATTGAACTCCTTGTAGGTGATGCGCTCGTTGTATGGTTTGGTAGGTTTCATAGTTCTATCCGAAATAAGATAAACCACCACATTTTCTTTCTTAAACCTTTTTTCTATAGCATCAAGGAATGCTGCCAAATCTTTGTCCAATCTTAAATATGCATCTTCTAGCTCAATTGTAATACCCTCGCTATCGTTTAAACAAAAGTTTTGAAGCTCGTAGTTTACGTACAACAAATCTGGGAAAATATCTTTGCCCAACTTTTCTGAATCTATGGTCTTAAGTGCCATGTCGGTAATCATGGCATTTGCAAAAGGTGAAGTAGCAAAATTTGAATACATTTTAGCACCATTGCATGCTTCTTTTAGTTTGTATTTAAAACCTTTTGCTCCACTACTTGCCGATACGTAATAACCTGCAGGCAAAAGCGGTTCCCAATCTTTGTCTATAAACGCACCTACCCCATGTTTCATAGCCCATTCTGGCAATGTAGCGGTGTAGTAAGTAGAAGATGACCAATTGCCAGTTTTCTTATCTATCCAAAATGGTATGCCACTATGACCAATGCTATAAATGGCATTTTCTGCATTGAACGCAATAGAATAAATCTTTGATTTTCCAAAGGTATATTCGTTTAACTCATCTGCCACTGTGGTGCAAATAAGCGACTGAGCAGAATAACTTTCTGCACCACCTACAGCTTTCACTGCATTATCTTGCAAAAAAGACTGCATTTTATACGATTTCGGATTGTAGAAAGCATTGGTGCAAATGCCGTGAGAATATGGGGTGGCACCTGTAGAAAGGCTTGCCAAGTCTGCAGATTTTCCTGCGTAGTGGTATGGAAAAAGAATATTATTGAAATATGCACCTTCGGAAATCAGTTTTTTAAACCCTTGATTTCCAAACTCATCCATAAACATATTTAAGTAATCTTCTCTTAGTCCGCTCACTTGTATGCCTATCACCAAGGCAGGTTTAGTTTGGCAGAATGCCAAGGAAGATATAAATAGCGCTAATAGTGTAATTAAATACTTTTTCATATAAAAAATCTTTGTACCCGCACAAAACGGAGTACAAAGATATAAATTCATTCACTAAAACTCAAATCTAATATTACCTAAAGCATTGATTCCTGCTTGTGGCAGATAGTATGCTTCGTCGTAGCGCACGCCAGAGTAGATACCAGACCAAGCAAAGGCATTTGCCTCATACATAGTGTTGAATAGGTTGTTTATTTGCACGCCAAAGCGAATAGATTTGTCTTTTGGCAGAGCCAATTTGTACGACAAATCTACAGAAGACACACAATAAGGGTTGATGGTTAAGTTTTCGTTCATACCATTGGTAATATACTGTTTACTAACGTATTGTGTACGCCAAACACCTGTGAAACCATGGGTATGAAAATCTAGTGCAATGCCTGCAATAATGCTTGGAGAGTATGCAATTGTGCTCTCGCCTATATAAAACGCATCTGTGGCGTAGGTGTCATCATTGTACACATATTCTGTGTAGTCAAGTATTTTGTTTTGGCTAAATGTGGCATTTGCAGATATTTTAAGCCAAGAAAGTGGTTCAGAAGACACTGTAAGTTCTATACCTCTACGGTAACTTTCTGGCACATTCATATAAAGTGCCTCGTATGTATCAGGGTTTTGCTCGCCAGTAAGCACTAGTTGGTCTTTATACCACATATAGTAGAAATTCACACCCAAATTGATGTATTTATGCTCAAATTGGTAGCCAAATTCTAGGTCTAGAAGTCTTTCTGCTCTTGGCTCGCTACCGATAGGCGCATTTGTAAAGTCTTTACGAGTAGGTTCTCTATTTGCCATAGCAAAAGAAGAATACACTTTGTGATAATTGCAGAAATTGTAAAGAACACCCACTTTAGGGTTTATAAAATGGAAATGTTTGTCTAAATCCATTTTAAGCATATCGCCTGTAGAATAATCAAATACGTCGTCGTAGCCGTTAATCTTCTGATTTACATAGCGATACTGCACGTCACCGTAAAGATGGAATCCTTTAAATGCTTCCCAATTTATTTTCGCATAAATATTGCCATCGTGTTTAAGCGACGAGTTTCTATAATACTCAGTAGGAGCGGTAAAGTTTACTGCATCTGCCACTTCTATCACCTTGCCAAAGTGGTCGCCACCGTATGTGCTCCATGCTGCACCAATTGACAAATCTACAGAGTTGTTTTTATAATTTGCCGATGTCACCAAACCTCCAAAGTGGTTGAACATGTGTTTTTGACGGATAAGATTGCTTTCTTCTAGCAGATTGCCCTCTTTATCCACCAAAGTGGTAAGTTTATACTCCTCTAGTGTGCGAGCATTTTTGTATTGGTCGTAATAACCATTGCCGTAGGTATAGTGCAGAGTGGCGTTTAAGTTCCAACTAGCGTTGAAATTGTGAGTAAGTTGAAGTTGGTTGTTTATTTGCAAATAATTGTCTTTTTGGTTGTCGTAGAAACCAATAATATTGCCTTCTTTGTCTTCAATCGCACCGCAAGGGTTGTATCTTCTGTTTTCTTCCATTTGGTCTTTTGTAATGCCATCCCAAGCATTGTAAGTTTGCTCTTTGCCTCCAAAAGAAAGAAGTTTTACGATAGTGTTGTCGCTATAATAACCTGCTTGAAGCATATAAGAAAGTAGGTCGGAAGTGGCTCTTTCCATATATCCATCGGAATAAATGTGAGAAAGTTTGCCGTCTATTGCCCAATGTCCTCCAAGTAAACCAGAAGAAACTCTCACAGCTTCTTTGTTGGTGTTGAAACTACCATAAGACAAATCTACTTCTCCGCCAAATTTGGCAGGGATATTGTCGGTAGTCATATTTATAGCACCACCAAAAGCACCTGTACCATTTGTAGAAGCACCTGCACCGCGCACCACTTGAATATTTCCCATTGAAGACATCAAGTCTGGAGTATTTACCCAATATACCTTGTGACTTTCCGCATCGTTCATAGGCACACCATTTGTGGTAACATTTATGCGTGAGCCGTCGTAACCACGCATTCTTATTTCGGTGTAGCCTACCCCGTTGCCAGCATCTGACATAGCCACCACCGAAGGCAGACCCTCTAGCAAATATGGTATATCTCTACCATAATTGTTTTCTTTAATCTGATTTTCATCTATAGCAGAATATGCCATAGGAGTAGTAGAAGAGACTTTGTTGGCACTCACATTTATTTCTGCCAACTCATAATGACGTATGCTGTCTGCATACAAATCGTCTTGCGCATTCGCACATACGCAAAGACACATCATGGCGCAAAACGACCATAAGTAGTTCTTTTTCATAAAAATTTTAGTAAAATTACAGAATATGGGGTAACATATTTCTGCAGCCCTCCTGGTATCGGCATTATCCGTATCCAGTACAATGGGTTTGATCTCAGCCTGAAAGTAAGGCACCCCGTTAATTAACACAGTAAACAGTTTGCAGAATCTGCAGCTACTACAAACTGTTCACAGTGCAAAAGTATATAAAATTTTACATTTTTCACAAAATATTGTAAAAAATTGCAATAGCTACAGTGATTTTAAAGGAGGGATTTTTAGGCGTCCTGAAGTCTGAAAAACCGGAGTTTACTAAACGTAAATGAGGATTTTGAAGACGAGGGCAACGAAAAAAGCACCCTTTAAAATCATTGTAGTATCACAGCTCGTTTCTTCTTTCCATCAACTTTGGCAACAAGTGGTGTGGCAGAACGCACCCATTTTAGATATTTATTTTCTTCTACCACTTCTAGAGTCTCTAGGAAGTCTTCGTTGAAACATTCTTCCTCGTCGTAACTATCCACAGTAAGATATGCACTACCACAAGAAGTAAGGTTTTGGAAGAAGTGAGT
>JAXJWL010000033.1:0-8169 GCA_036308065.1 Paludibacteraceae bacterium | reverse complement strand
TCCTAAATCCAAGCATCAATGAACTCACCTACCGCCTAAACCTTGTGAAAGCAACTAGACCGCTTATCAAGGACAAGTCTGATGCAGAAATGCGCGGTTTCATCGAGAAAATGTTACCATCGCGCCTACCCTTCTACTCCCAAGCACACATCACCACAAGCGGAGACTTGGAAACCGGTGCGGAGGAGATAATTCAAGAGTTAGGAGTTATATTATGATTGGCACTATAATAAACACAGCAGCAGTGATTTTAGGCGGGAGCCTAGGACTTGTGATAAAGAAGAAATTACCAGAAAGATACCAAGACATTTTCTTTCAGGGCGTAGGCCTATTTACCCTGGCACTAGGTATAAAAATGGCAATGGACATGAGCAATGCCATGTTTATTATCCTGAGTTTAATCATTGGTGGAATACTAGGCGAGGCGCTAAAACTAGAAGAGAGAACAGAATTTATCTCAGAAAAGATAAAAAAAATCACTAAATCTAAAAACGATAAGTTCACAGAAGGACTTATTACTGCCTTTTTACTTTTCTGTATGGGCTCTATGAGCATCATTGGCCCTATCGAAGAAGGACTTACAGGTGAAATTTCAGATTTGCTCCTTACAAAAAGTATGATGGACGGATTTAGTGCATTTATGCTAAGTAGTACCTTTGGTTTTGGGGTTGTTTTCTCTGCAATTCCACTGCTTATTTACCAAGGTGGAATCACAATTTTTGCCGATTTCATCGGGAATTCTATAGAGGAAGACACAATCAAAAACCTTACTGCAGTAGGTGGTATTTTGCTTATCGGGCTAGGCATTAATATTCTAAACATTAAGCACTTGAGAATAATTAATCTGCTACCTTCCCTTATATTTATCTGCATTTTTATGTGTATTTTGCACATTATTTAGTAATTTTACGCAAATTTTCTAGAAGTTATGAAAAATATAGCTATTATCGGAGCTGGTAATATGGGCGGAGCCATAGCCAGAGGACTAACACAGAGCAGTTTAGCAGGAAAAATTTCTGTTAGTGACATCAACGAAGTTGCATTGAGAAACTTGCAAAACTTCAACAACAACATTGAAGTAACCACAGACAACTCAGAAAACGTAAAAGGTGCAGACATCGTGATTATTGCGGTGAAACCATGGCTAGTTTCTCAAATTATTTCTGGCATTAAAGAAACACTTGATTATAAGAACCAAATTGTAATCTCTATTGCGGCAGGAGTTTCTATTGCAGACCTTCAAAATCTTTTAGACAAAGATGGCGAAAAACCTGTGATTTTCCGCATTATTCCAAACACCGCTATCGACGTGCTTCAAAGTGTGAACACAATCGCTTCTTGCGGTGCTACTAAAGAACAAGAAAACGAAATTGTAGAAATCTTTGGCGAACTTGGCAAAGCATTCCTTGTGCCAGAAAGCCAACTTAATGCTATGATGTCGCTTTCTAGTTGCGGTATTGCATACGCATTTAGATACATTAGAGCTGCTATGGAAGGTGGCGTAGAAATGGGTATTTATCCAAACGTGGCAAAAGACGTAGTTATTCAAACACTTCGTGGCGCTATCGATTTGCTAGAAACCAACGATTCTCACCCAGAAGTAGAGATAGACAAGGTAACCACTCCTGGTGGCATCACAATCAAAGGCCTAAACGAGATGGAAGCAAATGGCTTCACAAACTCTGTTATTAAAGGTCTAAAAGCAAGCCTAATAAAATAATTGTAGGGACATTGTAGGGACATAGCGTGCTATGTCCGTAAACTAATACAAAAAAATAACAAATTAAAATATTTAGAATTATGATGAAAGATATTGCTGAACGCCTACGTGGTCTTCGTGATTCTATAGATTTGAGTACTGCTGAGATGGCAGAACAAACTGGTATAGAGACTAGTACATACGAAAGCTACGAAACAGGCAACGTGGATATTCCAATGAATTACATTTGCCAAGTGGCTAAAATTTTTAATATTGACACTGCTGTGATTCTTTCTGGCAACGAAACACACGCAGAAAGTTATTTCGTTACTCGCAAAGGCTTGGGTATTTCTGTAGAAAGAAGTAAAGCATACAAATACAGAGACTTAGCAGGAGGTTTTAAAAATGCAAAAGCTACCCCATTCCTTGTTACTGTAGAGCCAAACGACAACCCTATCCACCTAAACTCTCACCCAGGACAAGAGTTTAACCTAATGGAAAAAGGCACTCTACTTTTACAAATAGATGGAAAAGATATTATTCTAGAAGAAGGCGACAGCATCTACTTCGATGCTACTAAACCTCACGGAATGAAAGCATTAAACAATGAAAAAGCACGCTTTTTAGCGATAATATTATAATTTTAGAACAATGTTAGAACGTTTTGTAGAAAAGACTTGCTTCACCTCGCAAGAAGATTTTGTAAACAATTTAAAGATAAAAGCACCTGAAAATTTCAACTTCGGGTACGACGTAGTAGACGCATGGGCTAAAGAAGAACCAAACAAACGTGCCATTTGCTGGACAAACGACAAAGGCGAACACATCGACTTTAGCTATGCAGATTTAAAAGAAAAAACTGATAAAACCGCTGCTTATTTCCAATCATTAGGCATTGGCAAAGGCGATATGGTAATGCTTATCCTAAAACGCCGTTTTGAGTTTTGGTATTCTATCATAGCACTTCACAAACTAGGTGCAGTTGTAATCCCTGCTACTCACCTACTTACAGAAAAAGATATTATTTATCGTTGCGAAGCTGCTGATATTAAGGCAATTGTAGCAGTTGGCGAAACAGTTGTGTTAGACCATATTAAAAATGCGCTTCCAAAATGTCCTTCTGTGAAGAGTGTTATTTCTGTTGGTCCAGAAGTGTACGAAGGCTTTGAAGACTTCACAAAAGGCATTGAAAATGCAGGAGAATTTGTTCGTCCAGAAAATGTAAATACAAACAACGATATTTCTATCATTTACTTTACATCTGGTACCTCTGGCAACCCAAAAATGGTGGCTCACGACTTCACATATCCACTAGGACACATTGTTACTGGTAGCTACTGGCACAACCTAACAGAAGAAAGCCTTCACTTAACTGTGGCTGACACTGGTTGGGGCAAGGCTGTGTGGGGTAAACTTTATGGTCAAATGATTGCAGGTGCATCAATTTTCGTTTACGACCACGAAAAATTCACTCCTGCCGATATGCTAAAAATGATTCAAGAGTACAAAATTACATCTTTCTGTGCTCCTCCAACCATTTTCCGCTTTATGATTCGTGAAGATTTAACCAAATACGACCTTTCTTCACTTAAATGGGCAACTATTGCTGGCGAGGCACTTAACCCAAGCGTTTACCAAGAGTTTTACGAACTTACTGGCATAAAACTTCGCGAAGGTTTCGGTCAAACAGAAACCACTTGTACCGTGCTTACTACCCCATGGATGGAACCAAAACCAGGTTCTATGGGTAAACCAAACCCTGCATACAACGTAGATATTGTAATGGGCGACGGACGTAGTGCAGAAGTGGGCGAACAAGGTGAAATTATCATCCGTATAGACGAAAACAACAAACCAAATGGTTTATTCTTAGGATATTACAGAGACGAAGCTCGTACAAAAGAAGCATATCACGATGGCATTTACCACACTGGTGACGTCGCTTGGAAAGACGAAGATGGATATTTCTGGTTCGTAGGTAGAAACGACGACGTTATCAAGTCTTCTGGTTACCGCATCGGACCTTTCGAGGTAGAAAGTGCACTTATGTCGCACGATGCTGTAGTGGAATGCGCTATCACAGCTGTACCAGACCCTATTCGTGGTCAAGTGGTGAAAGCTACAATTGTGTTAGCAGCAGACTACAAAGACAAAGCAGGAGAAGCTCTTATCAAAGAACTTCAAGACTACGTAAAACGTGTAACTGCACCTTATAAATACCCACGTATCATAGAGTTTGTAAACGAACTTCCAAAAACTATTAGTGGTAAAATTCGTCGTGTAGAAATTAGAGAAAAAGATAAATAATTATGAGAACATATCAAAGAGCCGCAGACCTAGGCGACATTAAACAAGCTGTAAAAGAAGCTTTAGAAGTAAAAGCAAATCCATATAAATGGGATACCATGGGTAAAAACAAAACCCTACTTATGGTATTTTTCAACTCTAGTCTTCGTACCCGTTTAAGTACTCAAAAAGCAGGTATGAACCTAGGTATGAACACCATCGTGCTAGACGTAAATGCTGGTGCTTGGAAACTAGAAACCGAAAGAGGTGTGATTATGGACGGCGACAAACCAGAACACCTACTTGAAGCTATCCCAGTTATGGGTAGTTATTGCGACCTTATCGGTGTGCGTTCTTTTGCTCGCTTCGAAAGCAAACAATTTGACTATGAAGAAGTTATCCTTAACCAATTCATAAAATACTCTGGCAAACCAGTGTTTAGTATGGAATCTGCTACATGCCACCCTCTTCAAGCATTTGCAGACCTTATTACTATTGAAGAATTTAAAGAACAAGAACGTCCTAAAGTGGTGTTAACATGGGCTCCTCACCCAAGAGCACTGCCTCAAGCTGTGCCAAACTCATTTGCAGACTTTATGAATGCTGCCGATGTAGATTTTGTTATCACTCACCCAAAAGGCTACGAACTTGCTCCTGAGTTTGTGGGCAATGCAAGAGTAGAATACGACCAAAGAAAAGCATTTGAAGGTGCAAACTTCATCTATGCTAAAAACTGGTCAGCTTACGCAGATCCAAACTATGGCAAAATCCTATGCCAAGACCGTGATTGGACTGTTGACACAGAAAAAATGAGCCTTACAGACAATGCTTTCTTTATGCACTGCCTACCTGTGCGTAGAAATATGATTGTGACAGACGACGTGATTGAAAGCCCACGTTCTATCGTGATTCCTGAGGCTGCAAACCGCGTGGTTTCTGCTCAAACTGTGATAAAAAGAATGTTAGAAAGTTTATAATTTTTACCGATAAAACCGCATAAAATCATGTATCGCTTCAAACGCGTTGTTGTAAAGATTGGTAGCAATGTTCTTACCCAAGCAGACGGAACATTGGACCTAAAAAGGATAGAGGCTATTGTAACAGACATAGCCAAAATGCACAAAGCTGGCATAGAAATCATTTTGGTTTCTTCTGGTGCGGTGGCATCTGGTAGAAGTGAACTAAAAATAGACAAGAAACTAGACTCTGTGTCTTCTCGCCAGCTTTTCTCTGCTGTGGGCCAAGCAAAACTTATAAATCACTACTACGATTTGTTCCAAAAACACGGAATGCATTGTGGTCAAGTGCTTACAACAAAAGAAAGTTTTGGCACAAGACGTCACTACCTTACTCAAAAAGACTGTATAAGTGTGATGCTAGAAAATGGTGTTATTCCTATCGTAAACGAAAACGACACTATTTCTGTAACAGAGCTAATGTTTACCGACAACGACGAACTTTCTGGTCTATTGGCAACAATGATGCATGCCGAAGCACTTATTATTTTGAGTAATATCGACGGCATTTACAATGGCAACCCTTCAGACCCTGCGTCTGAGGTGATTAGAGAGATTACCCCAGAAGGAAACTTCACCAAATACATTCAGACTGGCAAATCTTCTTTTGGTCGTGGCGGTATGCTTACCAAATACAATATTGCTCGCAAAGTGTCTGGCGAAGGCATTTATGTAATTATTGCTAACGGCAAAAGAGACGGCATTCTTACTAGTCTAATCGAAAAAGACTGCACTATTCCTCACACCACCTTCATGGCAAACCAAAAGAAAGCCTCTGGCGTGAAAAAATGGATTGCTCACAGCGAAAGTTTTGCTAAAGGCTATGTGGTGCTAAACGAAGGTGCAACAGAAGCTTTAGTAACCAAAGCAAGTTCTGTGCTTCTAGTGGGCATTACAGAAGTAGGTGGTGAGTTTGCAAAAGGTGATATAGTGAAAATCCTTAGCCCTGAGAAAGAAGAACTAGGCGTAGGCATTGCTCAATACGATAGCGACAAAGCACGCGAGAGCATTGGCAAAAAAGGCCAACGAGCATTTATTCACTACGATTATTTATATTTAGATTAAATAGAAATTGGTTAATAAGACGGACAATGCACGCACGGTTGCTGAGCCTGTCGAAGCATTGTCCCTACAGATGTAACCTAGAACTTGGTTAAAAAACTAATGGCGACCCTCTTTAAATAAGTGAGTCGCCATTAATGTTTTATGTGAGTTTTATTATTCTTCGATTGCTTGCGCTTGAACTTGTGCTTGAGCATTCATAATGTCTTCAAACATCATAATACGAGCGACATAGTGATAAGGAACTATCCAAATAAGACCAATTCCTAAAGTAATAAAACCTAAAAGATACCAACCAATGAAGCTAAGGTCTAGAAGGAACAATTTCATTTTGTAACCATCTGTAAGTTTCATACTTAAGTTGATGCATTCTTCTGCTGTTAGGTTTTCGTTGTTCATGTTGATATATGGAGCCATACAGTATGCGTATGATTTGATGACACCAGGAATAATTAAAAGTAACATCCAAAGCAAAGAATAAACAGTAGAAAGACCAAACACTTTAATTGCTCTTACATAGTCTGCTTTAAAAGGTTCTACTAGGTCTTTTGAAATCACAATTTTTCCACCACGTACAAATTTTACGTATTCTTTTAAACATAAGTAGGCTAATGGGAAAGCTACAAAGACCTCAACAGCTAAGCTTGATAGTGAAGATAAAACCTCTATATTACTAAAGATTAGACCAAACACTGTTGACATTAACATTACAACAATGTTATAAAAAAAGAAAAGCAATACTGGACCTTGCGAATCTGCTTTCAGCATATCCCATGCTGCATTTCTGTACTCAAAATTTTGTTTCATAATTTAGGTTTATTAAAGTTTTAGGGCGCAAAGATACGAAAAAAAATGCTATATTTGCGAAAATATATATTTTAATAAAGATGAATAACTGGAAAGAAAACTCACTACTTGCTTCAAGAAAACTAAACTTGCTTTCTTCTGAAGAAATAAATAAAGTGCTATTGGCATTAGCCGACAAGGCAGAAGAGCAATGCGACGCACTACTAGTAGAAAACGAAAAAGACCTATCTGCTATGGATAAAAGCAATCCATTGTACGACAGACTTTTACTTACAAAACAACGTATTTTCGACATCGCTTCTGATATAAGAAAAGTAGCATCACTTCCTACTCCTCTAGGCAAAACTTTAGAAAGTAGAGAACTTCCAAACGGCCTTAAACTTACCAAAAAAGCTGTGCCTTTTGGTGTGATTGGCATTATCTACGAGGCACGTCCAAACGTTAGTTTCGACGTATTTTCACTTTGCTTTAAAACAGCCAATGTGTGCGTGCTAAAAGGCGGTACAGATGCATATAACTCAAACTTTGCTATTGTAAACCTTATAAAAGAAGTGCTTCGTGAACACAATTTAGATGAAAATATGGTTCACCTACTACCTGCTGGTCGTGAGGCTACTGGCGAGCTTCTTAGCGCTGTGGGTTACATAGACCTTATCATTCCTCGTGGTAGTGCAGGACTTATTAAATATGTGCGCGAAAATTCACAAGTGCCTGTAATTGAGACTGGTGCAGGCGTAGTTCACTGCTATTTCGATGTAGATGCCGACCTAGAAAAAGGCAAAGCAGTAATCGAAAATGCAAAAACTCGCCGTGTGAGTGTGTGTAATGCACTAGACTGCCTTGTTATTCACAAAGACAGACTTGGCGACCTAGCAGAAATCTGTTCAGGCCTTATTAAAGAGAAAAATGTAGTTATTGAGGCAGATGAAGCTTCATACAACGCTCTAGACGGCAATTATCCAGCAGAACTTCTTACCACTGCAAACGAAGAAAGTTTTGGTAAAGAGTTTATGTCTCACCGCATGAGTATTAAAACTGTAGATTCTCTAAGAGGTGCCATTGAACATATCAACAATTATACTTCAAAACACAGCGAAAGCATCGTTACCGAAAATGAAGAATCTGCAGCAGCATTCTTAAAAGAAATTGATGCTTCTTGTGTTTACCACAATGCTCCAACAAGTTTCACAGACGGTGGACAATTTGGTATGGGCGCAGAAATTGGCATTAGTACCCAAAAACTTCACGCACGTGGACCTATGGCTCTACCAGAACTATGCACATACAAATGGTTAATCG
>JAXJWL010000032.1:0-11590 GCA_036308065.1 Paludibacteraceae bacterium | reverse complement strand
GCCTACAATCTTATTAATCACACCCTACGGGCGTGTAAACGGACACTGCACGCAGTGTCCCTATACATCAACACCATAACACTCCTAACTCCTAATTATTCGGGCTATACCCTCATGATTCCGCTCGCGCTCGGCATAGTTCAAACAAGTTTGACTCTGCTCTCGCTTACTCGCGGAATTCCTCATTCCTAATTCCTCATTCCTAATCCCTAATTATTTTACATTGTTTATAACTTTATTAACTTAATTATTGTTTATATACATTTTAATCTTTATATTTGCAAAGTTATAGTGACAACGTTTGTGAAGTACTTAAAATTAAATATTATATTGTTTATGACTCTGCTAGTGGCGTCGTGTGTGACACCACGCAAGACTCATTACCTGCAAGAGCCAGATAAATATGTGCCAAGTTACACAGAGTATCATACTCCTGCAGACTACAACATCCAGATAAGTGACGAATTAAATATTCGTGTGATTACATTAGACCCAGAGTCTCAAAAAATCTTCAATTCCTCAACTTCTTCGTCAAATACATCGCTATCTTCTTCATACAGAGGTTTGTATACCTACACTGTGTACGACGATGGTACTATAGATTTCCCATATATAGGTGCTATAGAAGTTGCTGGACTTACTACACGTCAAATCAAGCACAAGATAGAAGATGCACTGAAAGATTACGTAAAAGACTGCTCTGTAGAGGTGCGTTTGGTGAATAATTACTTCAACTTGATTACAGAAAAGAGTGCGAGCCGTCACCAATTGACCAAAGAAAAGATGACTATTTTTGAAGCACTTGCAGTGGGTGGAGATTTGGGTAAATACTCTGATAGAAAGCGAGTAAAGGTGATAAGACAAATGCCAGAGGGTGGCACAGAAATAAAAGAATTTGACGTAAGAAGTAAAGAAATACTAGAATCTGAATACTACTACATACAACCAAACGACCTTATCTATGTGAAAGCATTTGATGGTCAGTTCTTTAGAGTAGATTCATTCCTAACAGCAATCGGTATTACCAGCTCAACCATAAGCTTTGGGTTGCTAGTATATCAAATAGTGAGAATGTGTATTCCACCTAAAACAGAAACAGCAAAATAAAACAAAAATGAGAGTAAGACTAATAAATATCATTAAGGTTTTTGTAGCTGTATTTGCGGTTGCATGCACATCTTGTATCACAAACAAGGAAAACACATATTTCCAAGAGAGTGACAAACTTCCAAAATACGAAAAAGCTGAGTATGAGTATTACAAGATTATTCCAAACGACCAACTTGTAATACGTCTTCTTACCCTAAACGAGGAAGCTGCTGCTATTTTCAATTTTTCAGACAATGCATCAAGTTCTAACTCATATAACTATAGAGTCTACGACGATGGCACAATCGATATTCCATTTGTAAATTCTATTCCTGTGGCGGGCCTTACACTTAGAGAGGCGTCAAAGGTAATAGAAGAAAAACTAAAAGACTTTGTGCCAGATGCTATGGTGAAAGTGGCACTTGCAAACGATATGTTTTATATGGTAGGCGAGGGTGGCAAAGGTTCATTCAATATCTATAAAGAGAAACTAAATATCTTCCAAGCACTTGCGCTTGCAGGCGGTCCTTCTACAAATGCCGACAAGAAAAGAGTGCGCATAGTACGTCCAAATCCAGAAGGCGGACGCCCTACAGTAAAAGAATTCGACCTTAGAACAGTTTCTATTATAGATTCAGAATATTATTATGTATATCCAAACGATGTAATATACATCAGCTCAATAAAAGGTGATTTTTGGAAAATAGAAAACTATAGCTCAGCCTTAGGTACTATAACTTCAAGTATAGGCTTTTTGGTATCAGTCTTCAATTTAGGTGTTACGTTGAATCTTTATTAATATTATGAACGATAATAAAAATTACACATATCCAAACAATGAAAATTACAATGACGGAGCAGAGTCTTCTTCATTTGATTATAAAATGTGGATTATCCGCATTGTGAAGGCGTGGTATTTATTTGCCATTTCTTTAGTTTTATGTATGTCTATTGCATACCTTAAAAACAGAAGTTGGCGACCAAGTTACAAGTCTTCAGCACTAGTTATTATCGAGGATAGTAAAGGTTATCTTGGTGCGCAAGCTACTCTGCTTCAAGGTTTTGGCGCAGAAAAAGCTTATCGTAACGTAAACAACCAGGTGATTATGTTTGGTTCATACGACTTGGTAAAACGCACCATAGAAAAACTTCCAGACCTTCATGTAGACTACTTCACACAAGGACGTTTCCGCAGTACAAACTTATATAAACAATCGCCTATAAAAATTACCTCAAACTATGTGTCTCCAATAGCATATTCTAGAGCGTTTATGTTTACAGATTTGGGCAACAATGAGTTTACTATTACTGCCGAAGAAACCAAAACCCTTCCAGAATATTACTATAAAGGTACTTACGGTGTGCCATTTGAAAACTCTGAGTTTTTCCTTACTATCGAAAAAACAGACTATTTCAGAGAAGGTGTAAGTATTTACTTTAGACTAAATTCTATAGACAATCTTGTTACATCATACTCTTCACGCCTTGCATTTGAGTTCCTTATGAAAGGTGCTTCTGTGGTAGAAGTTTCTACTGTAGGAGAGGTGCCACAACGAGACTGCGATTTCCTAGATGCACTTTGCGAAGAGTTCCTTGCAGACAACTTAGCACGTAAAAACGATGCTGCTATCAAGACAGTAAACTTCATCGACGAACAGTTGGAAGGACTTTCAGATTCGCTTAAAATTTCGGAAAACAAACTTAAAGACTATAAAGCAAACAACTTCATAGTAGCCTCTAGTGGTGGTTCTGCACTTATGAGTGAATATGCGAAACTTGATGCTATTCGCACAGAACTTCGCCTAAAAGAGTCTTACTTAAACTACCTTACTCAATATCTGCAAAGCAATGTAGAAAACGAAAGCATCATTGCACCTGCCAACTTAGGTGTTACAGACGCTTCGCTTACATCTTTAGTTACAGGCTTCACAGAACTACAACTAAAACGTGATGAAGTAGGTGAAAAGAGTCCACTTTACTCTAAATATACACGTGAGTTGGAGGCTATCAAACAACAAATGAATGAAGCACTTGCTAACAATAGAGTAGGGCTTGAAATTCAGAAAAAAGACCTAGAAGATCGCACAGCAGCACTTACAGAAGAAATGCGTGCGCTACCATATAAGGAACAACAATTCTTAAATATCCAACGTGAGTTTAAGATGAACGACGACTATTATTCATTCCTTATTCAAAAACGTCTTGATGCTCAAATTCAAAAAGCATCAAACTCTCCAGACAACATTATTCTAGACAAAGCACGTATATCTTCAATGACCAATGCAGGAACAAAGAATAAAACCTATTCTTCATTCCTTATGATTGCACTTATCATTCCATTGGCATTCGTAGTGCTAAAAGAACTATTATATCCAAGCATTAGAACAGAAGAAGAAATAACCAAACTTTCTGGTGGAGTATATCCAATGATTGCTATGCTACGCAAAACCTACAAGAAAGTGCCAGTTATTGTAGACAAAATGCCACGTTCTTCTATTGCCGAGGCTTTCCGTATCATTAGAACTCGCCTTGGACTTATGCTTCCATACGATGCAAAACAAACTATTTTGGTTACATCTACACAATCTGGCGACGGTAAATCTTACGTAGCGGTGAACTTAGCAGGTATTTATGCTATGACAGAACGTAAAACTCTGCTTATAGACTTCGACTTACGTAAACCTTCTATCCTTGCATATCTAGAACTTAGAGGAAACAAAGGTCTTGTAAACCACCTTGCAGGTCATGTGTCGCTAGAAGATGCTATCATTAAGTCGCCAAACTATAAGTTTGACGTGCTTCCAGTAGGTATTATTCCTCCAAACCCAGCAGAACTTATGGCTTCAGATGGTCTAAAAAATATGCTTGAGACCCTTAAATCTCAGTATGATTATATTGTCATAGACACATCTCCAGTAGGTCTTGTAGGTGATATTTACTCTCTATTCAAACAAGTAGATCAAACTGTGTATGTGGTATCTTGCGAAAGAACCAACAAAACATTCTTTAAAAATACAATTAAACAACTTCAAGCACACAATGCACACAATATCAATTTGGTGTTCAACAATGTGAACTTGAAGAAAATGGAATACTCAGCATATTATCACAATAGTTATGGTTACTATGGTGGTAGCTACGGCAAAGGTTACTATGGCTACGGTCTATACGTAGGCAATAAAGACCAATATTTTGATGATGTGGAAGATGAAAGCCGCGAGTAAGCGAGAGCAGAAGCAATGCTTGCATTGATTATGCCGAGCGTGAGCGGGTTCACGAGGGCTTGCCCCTCGTACACTGCTTCTAAGTAGGGACAATGCGTGCACGGTTGCTGAGCCTGTCGAAGCATTGTCCGTAATTTAAATGCAAATAAAATTACAGAATCAACATAAACAAAATGAATACTAAAAAAATCGCAGTTATTGGCCAAGGTTATGTAGGTTTACCTTTGGCAATAGAATTTGGCAAAAAATACAGAACACTAGGTTTCGATATCAATGCATCTCGTATAGCAGAACTTGAACGTGGCGAAGACCACACCAAAGAAGCAGACCTAGCAGGTATGAAAGAAGCAACAGACCTTTACAAAAACAATACTGGTATTGGTCTAAGTTTTGCATGCTACCCTGAAAAACTAAGAGACTTCAATGTTTTCATCGTTAGTGTGCCAACTCCAATTGATGAGTTCAACAATCCAGACCTTACTCCACTTCTTAAAGCATCTGCAATGCTAGGTGGTGTACTTAAAAAAGGCGATATCGTTATCTACGAAAGTACAGTATATCCAGGTTGTACAGAAGAAGATTGCGTGCCAGTGCTAGAAAAATTCTCAGGTCTTAAGTTCAACGAAGACTTTTTCTGCGGATACTCTCCAGAGCGTATCAACCCAGGTGACAAAGTAAATACTCTTACTACCATTAAAAAAATCACCTCTGGTTCTACTCCAGAAATTGCAGACGTGGTAGATGCTCTATACAATAGCATCCTTAAAAACGGTACTCACCGTGCACCAAATATGAAGGTAGCAGAAGCTGCAAAAGTAATTGAAAATACACAACGCGACATCAATATCTCATTTATGAATGAGCTTGCACTTATTTTTGACCGCGTAGGTATTGATACCAACGATGTGATTGAAGCAGCAGGTAGCAAATGGAACTTCCTTAAATACCGTCCAGGTCTAGTAGGTGGTCACTGTATCTCTGTAGACCCATACTACTTAGCACACAAAGCAAATGCACTTGGCTACCACCCACAAGTGATTTTAAGTGGTCGTCGTGTAAACAATAGCATTGCAAACTTCATAGCACAAAAAACTATGAAACTTATGATTCAAGCAGACCATAAGATTAAAAATGCTAATATCCTTCTTCTTGGTATCACATTCAAAGAAGATTGCCCAGATATGCGAAACTCTAAAGTTATCGACATTTACAACGAACTTAAAGACTTTGGTGTAAATGTAGATGTTTACGACCCATGGGCAGACCCAGAAGAAGTAAAAGAAGAATTTGGTATCGAATTATTACCAAAAGTTAATAAAGGCAAACATTATCAAGCAGTTATCGCAGCTGTGTCTCACAAAGAGTTCTTCGATTTCGACTTTGCTCACTTCAAAGAAAATGGAGCAGTCATATTCGACGTTAAAAACTTTGTGCCACGCGATGTAGTTGATGCTAGATTGTAATATATGAAAATAGTTATTATCGGTACAGGTTACGTAGGTCTTGTCTCTGGCACTTGCTTTGCAGAGGTGGGTACTGATGTTACTTGTGTAGATAATAACATTGAAAAAATAAATCAAATCAAAGCTGGAGAAATACCTATCTACGAGCCAGGACTTTCTGAAATGATTAAGAGAAATGTATTGGCTGGTAGATTACACTTCAGTACAGATTTGAGAGAAGTATTAGACGAAGCTGAAGTTGTCTTTTGTGCAGTAGGCACACCTCCAGATGAAGATGGTAGTGCAGACCTTAAATATGTGCTAGAAGTAGCAAAAACAGTAGGTGAAAATATCAATCATTATACCTTACTTGTTACAAAAAGCACAGTACCTGTAGGCACTGCGCAAAAAGTAAAGTCAACCATTCAAGCAGAACTAGACAAACGTGGTGTAGATGTACCATTCGATGTGGCATCAAACCCAGAGTTCTTAAAAGAAGGCGCTGCTATCAAAGACTTTATGAGTCCAGATAGAGTAGTGATAGGTGTGGAAAGTGAAAAGGCAAAAGAACTTATGACCACACTTTACCGTCCTTTTCTTTTAAACAACTTTAGGGTGCTGTTTATGGATATTCCATCTGCAGAAATGACCAAATATGCAGCAAATAGTATGCTTGCCACACGTATCAGCTTTATGAACGATATAGCAAACCTGTGCGAGATAGTAGGTGCAGACATAGATATGGTACGCAAAGGTATTGGTTCTGATGCTCGCATTGGCAACAAATTCCTTTATGCTGGTTGCGGATATGGAGGTTCTTGCTTCCCTAAGGATGTAAAAGCCTTAATTCATACAGCACAGGAGAATGGTTACTCAATGCAGCTTCTAGAGGCTGTAGAAAGCATAAATGCAAACCAAAAAGAAGTTCTTTACAATAAACTTTACAAGCAGTTTGGTGGAGAACTAAAAGGTAAAACTATTTGTATTTGGGGATTAGCATTCAAACCAAATACAGATGATATGCGTGAGGCTCCATCATTGGTCTTAATAAACAAACTATTAGAATCAGGTGCAAAAGTAAGAGTTTATGACCCAATTGTCAAGACTCTAAATATATCACACGAGAGTTTATACTTTGCCAACGATGCCTACGATGCAGCAAAATATGCTGACGCTATCTGCTTAGTTACAGAATGGCAAGAGTTTCGTCTCCCAAATTGGGAATTTATAAAACAAAACATGCACACACCGCTCGTTATCGACGGTCGCAACATATACGACAAAAAAGAATTAATTAACCTCGGATTTCACTATCTGGGGATTGGTAAGTAAATTAAAAATTACCTATTTAAGACACCCTTTAGGGTGTAATTGAGTTGTAACCCCGTCTCAAAGGGCGGAGCCCGTCGAGGCGGGGATAAAAAACCTATTAAAGGCACCCGTAGGGTGCAATTGAGTTGTAACCCCGTCTCAGAGGAGCAAAGCGACGGCGAGGCGGGGCCTTTCAAATTAGCAAAATATCAATACAATGAAAAAAGCACTTATCACTGGCGTAACCGGCCAAGACGGTTCTTACTTAGCTGAATTTTTATTAGAAAAAGGCTATGATGTACATGGCATTATCCGCCGTTCATCTGTAGATTACCGTGAACGTATAGCACATCTAGAAGGTCACGAAAACTTCCACCTTCACTATGGTGATATGGGAGATTCTATGAGTCTTCTTCAAGTGATTGGCAAAGTTCGCCCAGATGAAATATACAACCTTGCAGCACAAAGTCACGTGCAAGTAAGTTTCGATGCACCAGAGTTCACCGCAGACGTGGATGCAACTGGTGTGCTACGTGTATTGGAAGCAGTACGCCAATGTGGTCTTACCGAAACTTGCCGTATCTACCAAGCTTCTACATCAGAACTTTATGGCAAGGTAGAAGAAGTGCCACAAAACGAAAATACTCCTTTCCACCCATATAGTCCATACGCAGTGGCTAAACTTTATGGTTTCTGGATAGTAAAAGAATACCGTGAAGCATACAATATGTTCTGCTGCTCTGGTATTTTGTTCAATCACGAGTCTGAACGTCGTGGTGAAACCTTCGTAACACGCAAAATCACCCTTGCTGCAGCACGTATTGCACAAGGCAAACAAGATAAACTGTACCTTGGAAACCTATCTTCACTTCGCGACTGGGGTTATGCCAAAGACTATGTTGAGTGTATGTGGCTTATCCTTCAACACGACAAACCAGAAGATTTCGTTATCGCCACAGGCGAACAACACTCTGTACGTGAGTTCTGCTATCTTGCATTCAAACACGCTGGTATTGAACTAGAATTCGTTGGTGAAGAAGAAAACGAAAAAGGTATAGATAAAGCTACAGGACGTGTGCTTGTAGAAGTATCTCCAGATTTCTATCGTCCAACAGACGTGGTAAACCTATGGGGTGACCCTTCAAAAGCAAAACGTGAACTAGGTTGGGACCCAACCAAACGCACCTCTTTCAGCCAACTAGTAGAACTCATGGTAAAACACGACATGGAAAAAGTCGCCGTAGAACGCGCCTCAGAACATGTCCGCACTAACCTCGCAGAGTACCTAGAAAAAGGCATCGTTAAGTAATCGGTGACTGAGCCTGTCGAAGTCCCCGATTAATGTAGTCGGGCCCTTCGACAAGCTCAGGGACCTCCTAATATATACTTATGGAAAAAACCTCAAAAATCTACGTAGCCGGTCACCGTGGCATGGTAGGCAGCGCCATAGTGCGTGAACTACAGCGTCAAGGCTACACAAATATCATTACACGTACACACGCCGAACTTGATTTAATCAATCAACAAGCAGTAAACGACTTTTTCGCAATAGAAAAGCCAGAATATGTATTCTTAGCAGCTGCTAAAGTAGGTGGCATTATTGCAAACTCACAAGGTTTAGCAGACTTTATGTATCACAATATGATGCTAGAAATGAACGTGATACATGCAGCATGGCAAAATGGAGTGAAGAAACTAGAGTTCTTAGGCTCTTCTTGTATCTACCCACGTCTTGCTCCACAACCAATGCCAGAGTCTTGCTTGCTAACTTCTGCACTAGAACCAACCAACGAGGCATACGCACTTGCAAAAATCTCTGGTCTAAAATATTGTGAATACCTAAATCGCCAATATGGTACAGATTATATCAGTTTGATGCCTACAAACCTTTATGGTCCAAACGACAACTACCACCCAGAGCACTCTCATGTGCTTCCTGCACTTATTCGTCGTTTCCACGAAGCAAAAGAAGCAGGCCTAGAAACTGTTACTTGCTGGGGCGATGGAAGCCCACTACGTGAATTCCTTTACGTAGATGACTTAGCGAACCTATGCGTGTTCCTAATGAACAACTACAGTGGCAATGAAACTGTAAACGCAGGTACTGGTAAAGAAATAAGCATCAAAGATTTGACTACATTAGTGGCAGAAACCGTAGGATACGAAGGCAAAATAGAGTGGGATACTACTCGTCCTAACGGCACTCCTCGCAAACTATTAGATGTAAGCAAAGCCACAGCCCTAGGCTGGACCTATAAAACAGAACTTCGCGATGGCATTCGCATGGCATACGAAGATTTCTTAAGCAATCCAATGCGAGCAGAGAGATAAAACAACAATAAAACATACATTGAAGGTTGCTAAAAATAGTTTTAGCAACCTTTTTTTTACAAATTTTTACAGTTAGAATCTTTCCAATTTTCCCCTTTTATAACGTTCCCAAAAAGCACTCTGTAACTATTTTGTAATATTTGATTATAAAATAGTACCTAAAAATGCCCTTTTCTAGACTATTTTTCATTTTGCCCAAAAATTTTTTCTGAAAACGCTTGCAAAATTACAATTTCAATCTATATTTGTCACGAAATCAATTTCTAGCTTATTAGAAGTTGGTATTTATAATTAAAACCTTTAAAAAATTTATTAATTAAAAATGATTTACAAAAAATTTAATCTAATGTTAATATGAATATTAGAACTGTTTTTGGGGTGTTAGCTTGGATGTTTTCAAGCAGCCTCGACGCTAGCGAAGTTACTAATCTGATTGGAGTTTCTGCAGATGAAAATCCTACTAGTTTCCTTCTTTCAAAAGTGCGTGCTCTCAACGCGGCTACAGACGAATCTGACAGTACTAAGTCAAAAGTAAATAAAAATGACGAAGAAGATTGTTCGTATCGAAAAATTATATTTGCTTCAGGTTCTACTACAATATGTGGCACAGAGATTCAAAATATCTACATTTATCCAAATCCAATTTATCATACTATTTATGTGAGTGGTGTTGATGAAGAAGACACACATTTAATTATCTACGATGTAGATGGAAATTGCATATCAGGCGAATTTGGAAATGAAATCGAGGTTGCTTTTTTACAAAAAGGAACATACATTCTCGGAATCAATGATTATTTCGTGAAATTTATCAAACAATAAATTAATTTTATTCATTCAAAAATCTTTTAAAAAAATTATTCAACTAAAACAGTAACAGACTAATTTAAAAATTTAGAGTTATGGACTTAACAGAAAAAATTATGATAGTGTTGATAGTAATATCATTACTAACACTAACCCAAATCTTAGCGGCTATACCTTGAAACAATGTTTTTTAGATTTTAAAAATTCATTATGTCAGTAAGATTTTTTAGATGTAACCACTGCGGAAATGTGGTTATGAAAGTGAAGGGCGCAAAAGCACCAATGATGTGCTGCGGAGATAAGATGGAAGAGTTGATACCAAATTCAACAAATGCAAATATACTTAAGCACATGCCTGTAGTGTATAGACTTGATAGTTGTAAGATAAAAGTAGAGGTGGGCAATGTGCCGCATCCGATGCTTCCCGAACATCATGTAGAGTTCATATATGTGGAGTGTGAAAAAGGTGGCATTATGGTGGAAGTCACGGACAAATCGGAAGCGATAGTCTGCACGTGCCAAGACGACCCAGTTGCAGTTTACGAGTATTGTAACCTACACGGTCTCTGGAGAGCTGAATTGTAATATTAATGAGCAATGAATTACCAAAATGTCTTTTATGAATATTACAAATATTTTTGAGGCGATTACTTGGATGTTTTCAGGTAGCCTCGAAGCTCGCGAAGTTAATCGTTTAGTTGGAGTCTCATCAGATGAAAACCCTACACGTTATCTTCTTTCAAAAGTGCAAATAGACAAAAAGTTATGTGAAAATAAAAATATTCTATATGCTACCACTGCAGAGACAATACCTGGAACTGAACCACCACAGATATATAATTATCCAGATACTGTGCATAACAATTTTCATATAAGTGGAGTAGATGAGTATGAAACACATTTAGTTATCTATGATAGGCGTGGAACTTGTGTTTCTAGTCTATATGGAAAAGAAGTAGATGTTACAGACCTGAAAAGGGGAATGTACGTTCTTTGTATCAATGAATATTTTGTGAAGTTTTTTAAAGTTTAAATTATGGACATTATAGAAAAATTTCTGTTAGTATTGATTGCAATATCAGTCGTAATACTTCTACAACTCATAGATACCTTATAACATAGAGATACTATTGTGTAGATCCCGACCCTATAGATTTCAAATTAATGAATCTGTAGGGTCGGTTTTTTGTATCTGCATTTATCTTTTGTATCAGATTTGTAACGTTTTAGGTGTTTAATCTCTTAAAAAATCTGCAGAACTAACATGATATAGTTAAAATAATATATTCTTGATTTTATTTCATTTTTGTTAATATCTTGGTGTTTTATTTTGTTTTACATTCGCTGATACAAAACAATTAAAAGATATTAGTTATGAAAAAGAAT
>JAXJWL010000031.1:0-8328 GCA_036308065.1 Paludibacteraceae bacterium | reverse complement strand
CACCTACACAGGTATTTTCTCTGATATTAGAAACCTTTTTGTGGCACTTCCAGAAAGTAAAGCACGTGCCTACAAAGCAGGTCGTTTTTCTTTCAATGTGAAAGGCGGTCGCTGCGAAACTTGCCAAGGCAATGGTTTTGAACGTCTTGAAATGGGCTTTATGTCCGACGTTTATGTGCCATGTAAAGACTGTCACGGCAAGCGTTACAATAGAGAAACCCTACAAGTAAAGTTTAAGGGTAAATCTATTGCCGATGTGCTAGATATGACTATAAATCAGGCAGTTGAGTTTTTTGAAAATGTGCCAAAACTGCTTCCAAAACTTAAAACTCTGCAAGATGTAGGTTTGGGTTACATAAAACTTGGTCAGTCTTCTACCACACTTTCTGGTGGAGAAAATCAACGTGTAAAACTTGCTACCGAGCTTGCAAAAAAAGATACAGGCAAAACCCTTTATATCCTAGATGAACCTACCACAGGTCTTCATTTTGAGGATATTAAGGTACTTTTAGGTGTTCTAAATAAACTAGTAGATAGAGGAAATAGTCTAATAGTGATAGAACATAACCTAGATGTAATTAAAAATGCCGATTACATTATAGATATGGGACCAGAAGGGGGTAGAGAAGGTGGCACAGTGGTGGCAACTGGTACTCCAGAAGAAATAAAATCTAAAAACATAGGCATTACAGCGCCATTTTTATGAAAAAATTGCTTGTTATAACATATTTATTTGCTTCACTTTCACTTTTTGCTTCGCAAATCACTGGCGTAGCACCTAGTTACGCAGGTAAAACATTAGTTTTATCTACTGTACACGATGGTTGGGGTGCCACAAGAGAAACTTTAGACACTTGCACTGTGGCAGAAGACGGCAGTTTTACCTTTGAGGTAAATGTGGATAAAACCACTCAAGGACAAATAAACCTAGGTCTCTACAATGGTGTTATATACATTGAAAAGGGAAAAGACTACAGCATCAATTTACCTTTAAGAAAAGAAGTTTCTAGAAAACAGAGACTCAATCCATATTTCAAACAACAAACCCTTCTACTTAGTTTCAACAATCTTCCTGAGGGCGACATAAATAGAACAATCGCAGATTTTGAGGATACTTTTGACTCTGTGTGGGTGGATATTAACAAAAATATAGTTACCACAGAAAAGATAGATTCGGCAATGACTTATCTCGACGAAAGATACCCATCTAACGATAGTTTTTTTTCTGAATATAAGCATTATAGATATGCATTGCTGGTAAATCTGTATTCTCAAGGAGCACCAAAACTTGCAATTAAAAATTTCTTTTTACCATACAAAGTAGCATACGATCAACCTGCCTATTGGGAGGCATTTGAAGCAATTTTTACTGGTTTTAATATGTCGGACCACTTAAAAGAAAATGCAGAACTCTACGACCTTTCTATCCTTCATCAAGTGCTACTCGACAATCTGACAAGAAACTACATGGACTCTGTGAAAACAGACAATGTGAGAGAAATAGTTTCTGCACTTAGAAAAGATGAGGTTGGCGTGGGCTACAAACCAATATTTGGCGAACTTACCAACTTAAACGGGGTTACATTCCCTTGGAGCAAACTTTATTACAACAAGGTTTATATTATTGTAGCAAATTCTTCGCTTAGAGAGAGTCTTTCAGATATTCAATATTTCAAAAAAATGCAAGATAAGAATGCTGAAAAGTGTTTATTCTTGCTTATATTTGCAGACGAAGACAAATCTGCTTGCCTAAAACATTTGTCAAATGTAAACAAAGACTTTGTTTTTAGCGTTGTGGATAACCCTCAGTTAATAAAGCAATTGCAGATAAAATCTGCACCAATGTATATTTCACTAGATAGAGAAGGCAAGATACTAAAATATCCTGCCGAAGAACCAAAATATTTTGTACCATGAAAAAACATATTCCAAACACCATTACAGCGCTTAATTTAATCTCTGGTTGTATAGCAGTGCAATTTGCATTATTTGGTGACCCACTATATTGTGCCATCTTTATTGTACTTTCTGCAGTTTTCGACTTTTTCGATGGTTTTGTGGCTCGACTTCTTAAAGTGAGTTCAGATATAGGCAAAGAACTAGACTCGCTAGCAGATGTGATTAGTTTTGGTTTTGCTCCAGCTGCTTTGGTTTGCAATATGTTTAAAGACTATCCTTATTCTGAGTCAATGTTTTGGATTGCTCCATATTTGCCATACGTAGCATTTATTATAGCAGCATTTTCTGCTGTTAGGCTTGCAAAATTCAACCTTGACACACGCCAAAGTCACAGTTTTATTGGTATGCCAACCCCTGCTAATGCATTGCTAATCATTGGTATAGCAAATGCTCCTCTGCTTCAAGTGGCTTGGACTACTCCTGTATGGGGTTTGATTTTCTTATTCTCGCTAATCGCTCTTACTTCATATTTGTTGGTGTGCGAACTTCCAATGTTTTCGCTTAAAACACCTTCAAAACTTCCACTTATCTTTGCAATTTCTGCTTTAGTTCTTACTATTGCGCTATTGTGCTTTGGCTTTGGACTATTAGGCCTTGCAATAAGTATGGTGGCTTATATTATTGCTTCTTTGGTGTTGTTACTTAAGAAATAAGGATTTTATTCCAGTTGATAATAGGCAAGTGAAGTTGACCTAGTTGTATTTCTATGGAAGAATTTTTTCTTAAAGCATCTTATTATTGTTCGCTTTCTGAACATTGCATTCAGAAGGTGAGGGAGAAACTTGTGCAATGGGATACTCCAAAAGAATTTATCGACCCTATTATAGACAAACTTCTAGAAGATGACTATATCAACGAAGAACGTTTTGCGAGGGCTTTTGTGAAAGATAAATTTCGCTTTAACCATTGGGGCAGAATAAAAATATCAACTCACCTGAGAGCTCTAGGTATTTCTTCTGAAAATATTTCCACTGCAATGCAGGAAATCGGTGATGAAGAATATGCAAAAATGCTCGATGAAATCGTGGAAAAAAAGCGAAAAAGCATAAAAAATGGCACAGACTATGAAATCCGTGCCAAATTATTAAGACATGCCCTTTCTCGTGGGTTTGAATACGATTTGGTTGCTTCAAAACTTAATATCTAAAACTACTTCCTCCAAGGAACTCTCTTAGTAGTGATGTGTTTGGCACTTCGCTATAAGAAATAGGAGTGAAAAATTGCAATAGATTTAGCAATCTTCTAGCTTCTGGATATGCATCGCTATCTTGCGGAACTTCTGTTAGCAGTGGTTCTGCTTGTTTTTTTATGGCAGAAATCTCAAAAAGAAGCGAAGAGTTGAACATTGCGTCAGCATTTTCTTGATATGGGAAAATCCATTTGCTTTCGCCTCTGCGCACACTTGGCCAACGCAAAATAGTGTTTTCTGCAGGATAATTTCTATACTTGTGGTCTCTGATGCATCTGCGTAGCAAACGTGTATCCGATGTAGAAAGCCAGTTTCTAGGACTTAGAGATAGGGTAGTAAGAGCAGAAACATATACTTTGTATTTGTTTTCGTCTGGAATAGACGCTGTTAGTTCTGGATTCAATCCATGAATACCTTCTATAATAAGCACATCGTTTTCTCTTAGTTTCACCTTTGGCCCAAGCTCACGTTTGCCATTTTCAAAGTTGAATCTTGGAGTTTGTACTTCCTCGCCACGAAGCATGGCTTGTAGTTGTTCGTTGAATAGTGGCAAATCTAGTGCATACAAAGACTCAAAGTCTAGTTCGCCAAATTCGTCTAGAGGAGTTTTATCGTGAGTGAGATAATAATTGTCTAGTGAAAGTGGAATTGGGCGTAGTTTAGAGGCCGCAAGTTGCACAGAAAGTCTCTTGCTAAAGGTAGTTTTACCAGAAGAAGACGGACCTGCTACCAAAATAATCCTTGCCTTTGGTCTGCTTGCAATATCATCTGCTATTCTTGCAATTTTCTTTTCGTGAAGAGCCTCAGTTACCTTTATAAGTGCTGCTTTTTGTTCTCTATTTATACCATTGATAGAAGGTAAGTCTTCAAGACCTACAATCTTGTTCCAATCTATATATTCTTGGAAAATCTCAAATATTTTATCCATTGGAACAATGTCTTCAAGTTCGCTTGTGTTGCTTTGTTTTGGCACGCGAAGCAAAAATCCGTTGAATATAGGACAAAGGTCGAAAAGATGTAGATAGGCTGTAGAAGGAGCAAGCAAACTATGATAATAGTCTATAGTTTCGCCCAATTTATAATAATGTGTATAGTAGAACTTACTATATTTTAGCAAGTCTGCAATGGCTTTTTCTCCATGTTTTTTAAACTCTTCTATTACTTCTTGTTTAGGGTGGTACATGCCCTCGATAGGCAGGTCTTGAGCCACTATTTTTCTAGCTTCTATTAGTACTTGTTCTAGTTGAGAGGTAGAAATGTTTTCCCCGTTGGACTTTATTGTGCAATAAAAACCGCTTGGCACAGAGTGTTCTATTCTAAATTCTGTGTTCTCAAACAAGTCTTTTATCACTTTATTTAGCAAAAATGCTACAGAACGCACATAGATACCCCTTCCGATAGGTGAAGAATAATCTATAAATTCTACAGTTTTGTTTGCGTAAATCTGAGATTTTAGAGGCATAGGTTTGTTGTTTACCAATGCTCCTAAGATAGATTTTGAGTTTTCTATTCTAAAAAGTAATAGCAACTCTTCTAAACTAACACCAATAGGTGCAGAAATTTTCTGACCATTGTTTTTACAAATGATTTCTATTCTTCCTGCTATCATAGTCGTGATTTTTTTGTGTATTGTAACTTCTTTGAAATATAAAATTAAGGAAAATAAGAATAATATCCAAAAAAGTTTAGATAATTAATCATTATTATTTATATTTGTAAACATATTTTTATAAATAGTAATATGAATTATAGTTTTTATGATTTCATTACCCTAATAGGTTCTCTAGGGGTGTTCCTTTTTGGGATGAAGATGATGAGTGAAGGTCTGCAAAAAGTGGCGGGCGAAAGATTGCGTTCCATCCTTACAGCAATGACCAAAAACAGATTTGTAGGTTTATTTACAGGTCTTTTAATTACTTGTTTAATTCAGTCTTCATCTGCTACCACAGTGATGGTGGTGAGTTTCGTAAATGCGGGGCTTTTAAATCTAGCACAATCCATTTCGGTGATTATGGGTGCCAATATCGGTACAACTGCTACAGCATGGATTATCTCTCTCTTCGGATTTAAATTTAGCATTTCTTCGCTTACACTCCCAATCATAGCCATTTCTATCCCATTTATTTTCTCTTCAAACAACAAACGTAAATCTGTAGGTGAATTCCTTATTGGTTTTGCATTGTTGTTTATGGGCTTGGATATGCTAAAAAATAATGTACCAGACCTTAGTCAAAACCCAGATATGTTGGCTTTCCTAAACCAATACACTGGTTACGGATTTGGCTCAGTATTATTATTCCTTTTAGTTGGTACTATTCTTACCATTGTGGTGCAATCTTCTTCTGCTACCATGGCTATTACACTTATTATGTGTACAAAAGGTTGGATTTCATATGACTTAGCTATAGCAATGGTCCTTGGTGAAAACATTGGTACTACAATTACTGCAAATATTGCTGCTATTCCAGCCAATGTACCTGCAAAACGTGCTGCGCTAGCTCACCTTATTTTCAACCTATTTGGTGTGGCTTGGGTGTTGACTTTGTTCTATCCATTTACTTCTTTAGTAACATGGGTAATAGAACAACTTGGTCAAGCAGACCCAAATAGTCTTCAAGCATTTATTGAGGCAAACAAAGAAGTTATGCCACTATTGAATGACCCTAATGCAGTGCTTACTCCTGCTCAAGAAGCATTGAGACAACAATATCTAGATGCTCAAGTGGCAAATTCATACGGTTTATCTCTATTCCACACCATGTTCAACTTAACCAACTCTGCACTACTTATTGGCTTAGTTAAAGTGATTGAAAAAACCGTTACATTTATTATACCACAAAAAGTATCTGAAGACGATTTCCGTTTAACATACATTTCTACAGGTATGCTATCAACCTCAGAGCTTTCTATTCTTCAAGCAGATAAAGAAATTGCAGTATTTGCAAAAAGAAATATCAAGATGTTTGGCATTGCAAAAGATGTTTATGCTCTTACTGATGAAGAAAAATATTCTAAACAGGTGGAACGTATTGAAAAATATGAAAACATCAGCGACAGAATGGAAGTAGAGATTGCTAGATATCTAACAAAAGTGGCAGAAGGTCGTTTGTCTGATATGGGTAAAAAAGACGTACACGCTATGCTACGAGTTATCTCTGAGATAGAAAGCATTGGTGACGGATGTAACAATATCGCTCGCACCGTACAACGCAAGCGTGGTGACAATCAAGAATATCCAGAAAAACTAGAAGCAAATATTCAAACCATGTTTGGTTTAGTAGATAAAGCTCTAGACAATATGCAAAAGGTACTTGAAGCACCAGCAGAAGCTCGTCCTAGCTTAATCAAGATTTCTATGGATATAGAAAAAGAAATCAACGATTTGCGCAGTGAATACAAAATGGATAATGCAACACAAGTAAAAGCAGGTGCATATCCATATCCTATAAGCGTGACCTATATGGACATTATCTCTGAATGTGAAAAGATTGGTGACTATATAGTAAACGTAGTAGAGCAATATCAAGAAACCAACAAGAAATAATTCTTGAAGTATCTCTAAGGTACAGGATCATAGCCGCTGCCTCCCCACGGATGACAGCGGCATATTCTTTTTATGCCGAGCCACAATCCCTTAAATGGTCCGTGCTTCTTCACTGCCTCTATCATATACTGCGAGCAAGTAGGAGTAAACCTACAAGACGGCGGTGTAAGCGGCGAAATGCAACTCCTATAAAAATACACCGGCATCAATATAATCGTAGAAAGTATTTTCTTTATTAGTTTCATTGGAGTATGTTTGGTATTTTGATTACAAACTTATGCAAAAAAATAACCAAAAGCAAATATTCTCCTCAAACTTGCCGTGAAACGCATTTTTACCTCGTTCGCGGCGAAATAGTGCACTCTTATTCTGCCGTGAAACGCACTTTTATACCGTTCACGGCAAAATAGTGGGTTATTTATTTAAATAAAATGATTTTTTTGTGATTCTATTTGCAATTTATAAAAATTGTTGTATCTTTGCACCATGTTTACAAACACATCGGGCTTGAGTGGTGGAATGGTAGACACGAAGGACTTAAAATCCTTTGGCCATTACGGCTGTGCGGGTTCAAGTCCCGCCTCGAGTACAAGCCTAAGAGTTAAACCCTTGTAAGTAACAAACTTGCAAGGGTTCTCTGTTTTTTTACTGAAACATTACCGAAACTTTTCTCGGTTACCTGGACAAAAGGTAGGATGAAATCCTTGTAATGAATTGATTCTCATGTGTTTTTACGGATTTTCATTGCATAAAAAATGCTGAGGAATCAATTGTGAAACCCCAGCATTGTGTCTTTATCCAAAAATTTCTATTTCTTCATATCTCTATAGTAATCTGAATCGTAGAAGGCTTCTGCGGCTTCTTCTAGTTCTGCGTACCACTCTTCGCCAAATTTGCGGATAAGAGGTTCTTTAAGGAACTTATATACAGGCACTTTCTCTCTTTTGCCAAAGGCTAGAGCGCAGTCGCAAATGTCCCATTTATGGAAGTTTACAGCAGTAAATTTAGGATATTCAGTTAGTCGCACTGGGTATAAGTGGCAAGAAATAGGTTTCCTGAAATCTACTTTACCAGCATTGTAGGCAGTTTCTATAGCACATTTCCAACCGTCTTTGTCGCGATAAGAAAACACGCATTCTCTGTTGCCAATGATTGAAGTAACAAGGTCGCCTTCCTCATCGATATATGAAGTGCCTTGTTTTTCAATTATTTCTTTAGCTTTGCGAGGTAGGAGAGGTAAGATTTCTGGCAAGATAGATTTTATCTTCTCATCTTCTTCTGCTGTAAGAGGAGCACCACCGTCGCCTTCTTCGCAACAAATACCTTTGCATGCCTTGTAATCACAAATAAAATACTTTGTGAAAAGGTCTAGAGACACTATAGTATTTCCTATTTCTAACATATCAATCTCTTCTGTTTCTATCATCTGTTACCACCAATCTTCGTAATAGTAGTCGTCTGTATATTCAGGTTCTGGTTTAGGTTCTGGCATGTGTTTCCATCTAAACTTCACAGGCGCAATATACGCAGATTTCACTCTAATGCCGTTTATAGAGGCAGACTTAAACACAGGAAGCATTTCCATAAGTCTAAGTGCTTCTGCATCTTGTTCTTCTGTTAGAGATTGCACAATTTG
>JAXJWL010000030.1:0-1367 GCA_036308065.1 Paludibacteraceae bacterium | reverse complement strand
TATAAAACAAAAGGGGGATAATATGCCTATAAAAGTATTGAAAGCATCTGCTGGTAGTGGTAAAACATTTAGACTAACAAACGATTATGTGGATTTGTTAAAGAAATCGTCTCATAATCAGATACTTGCTGTGACCTTTACAAATAAGGCAACCGAAGAAATGAAGACTCGTATTGTGAAGGTATTGAATAAGCGAGTGAAGGAAAAAGGCGATAAAGAAGCTTTGAATTATCTTAAAACGATACTTCACGATTATTCTCATTTCAATATTTCGACTATTGATAAGTTTTTTCAGAAGATAGTTCGTTCTATGTTTAGGGAACTAGGCTTCAGCGGACTTTATAATCTAGTTTTAGACAAAACTCAGCTTATAGAAGCCTCGGTAGATGAAATGCGAATGAACCTAGACCAGTATGAAAATGCTTACAATTTACTCTTAGAACATGCTTTAGGCAAACTGAAGGAAGGTAAAGATTGGTCTTTCTCTGGCGAACTAAAGTCTTTAACCTCAATGCTTTGGAAAGAAGAGTTTATGAACTTGACCCCCGATGAACTCTCTCTATATACTTATGACAATGTGAAGAATTTCTTTGCTGAATGCATAAAAAAACGAGAAACTATTCTTGAAGAATGGAAAGTATTGGCAGGTAATGCGAAAAAATCATTTGAAAAAGCAGAGCTAGACTTAAAAAAAGATTCTAATAGGGGAATGCTTGCTCGTTTAGATACTTTTATAAAAGGTAAGATAAACTTCTTTACGGATACTCAACGTGGAAATTTGAAGTTGGATGGTGTGCTTACCAAAGAAAAGTATAAAAAATATGCATCAGACTTAGTTGCAACAGGATTTGATAAAGATTTAGCAGCCTTTGCAGAAAGCTACAGCGATGAAAATCTTAAGCTTTATTTCACAATAAATGCTGTGGTGTCTCATGCTATTTATCTGCCTGTGATAGAGGAGATTCATACACTTATAAGAAACAGATTGCAAGATAGAAATGAGTTTTTGCTTTCTGAAATGAACCACCTGTTAGCAGGTATGATAGGCGAGAGTGATGCGCCTTTTATATATGAAAAGGTGGGCACTCAGATAAAAAACTACTTGTTGGACGAGTTTCAAGATACGTCTTCTATGCAGTGGAAAAACTTTATTCCGCTAGTTGGAGATTCTGTGGCGTATGGCAATGAAAACCTTGTGGTGGGAGACGTAAAACAAAGTATTTACCGTTGGAGAAACTCCGACTGGAAAATCTTGGCTCATAAAATAAAAGATGAGTATGGTGCAAACTGCAATGAGGAAACTTTGGAAGATAACTGGCGTAGTTTGCGAGAGATTGTAAACTTCAACAATGGTTTCTTTACAAGGT
>JAXJWL010000029.1:0-2370 GCA_036308065.1 Paludibacteraceae bacterium | reverse complement strand
TGAATAGAACCTCTGTGAAAATAGACGTTCCATTTTTGATATTCTGTTCTCTGCTATTTTATACTTTAGCACAAGATAGTGTTATTAATCGTTGCGAAGGTGCGATATTCATATCATTAATAATACTATTCACACTACTCTCTATCTACAAAGGCAAGAAAGAAAACCCTATTGAAGAGCCAGTAAAAGAGGAAACAAAAAAGGAGAAAGAACTAAACATGATTAGTGCTCTTATTATGATTGTGGCATCGTGTGCAGCTCTTACTATAGGTGCAAATCTGCTTATCGACTCTGCCGTGAGCATAGCAAAAAGTTTTGGAGTTTCAGAGAGGGTTATTTCTATTACCTTAGTTGCATTTGGCACAAGTGTACCAGAACTTGCCACCTCTATTATGGCAGCAATTAGAAAAGAAAACGACATTGCAATTGGCAACGTGGTGGGTTCAAACATCTTCAATATTTTATTTGTAATTGGAGCATCTGCACTTATCACTCCTATTGAAAACTTCGATTTTGCAACATTTAGTTTCGACTTCTATTGGATGATAATTTTTACAGCAATACTTGCTCTCACTGTGATTCCGTTTGAGAGAATCGTGAAGAAAATCAAAGACGAAAAAGTCTATTCTATCCTAACAAGATTTGAAGGATTTTGCTTAGTTGCTGCATATATTGTTTACGTATTTTTATTATTGAACTAATGGTATTATTGAACTAATGGACGAAAAACAAGAGAAAATAGATAAAAGATACATGCGTATGGCGTACGTGTGGGCAGAAAATTCATACTGTGAGCGTCGTCAGGTAGGTGCTATTTTGGTGAAAGACCGTATGATTATTTCTGATGGTTTCAATGGCACACCTTCTGGTTTTGAAAATGTATGTGAAGACGACGATTTTAAAACAAAACCATACGTATTGCACGCAGAGGCTAACGCCATAACCAAAGTGGCTCGTTCTCACAACAATAGCGAGGGCGCAACTATTTATGTAACCACTTCTCCTTGCATTGAGTGTTCAAAACTGATTATTCAAGCAGGCATTGTGCGCGTGGTTTACTCAGAAGAATATCACGTTACAGATGGTTTAGATTTATTAAGAAGAGCAGGCGTAGAAGTTTGCCATTTACCACTTAAAGAAGATGAAAAATAGACTACCTATCATAGCATCAATTGCCATGGCTTTGGGCGTGTTGCTTGGCGTAATGCTTCCTAGAGAAAATCGTGCAAACAATTCTCAAGGTTCAAATCAAGTAAGCACTGAAGTGAATTTGCCTATGGGGAACAATGGTTTTAACAAACTAAACTATTTGCTCCAACTTGTGAAGGTGATGTATGTGGATTCTATCAAAACAGATGAACTTACTGAGAAGATTATTCCACAAATACTTGAGGAACTTGACCCACATAGCACCTACGTGCCAAAAGACGAGGTTGAAATGGCAAACGACGACCTTGAAGGCAGTTTCAGCGGTATTGGTGTGCAATTCAATATCCAAAACGACACTATTATGGTGGTGGACGTGATTAGTGGCGGTCCTTCTGAAAAGGTTGGTATTTTGCCTGGCGACCGCATTATTGAGGTCAACGATAGTAGTTTTGTGGGCAAAGACATCAATAACAATAAGGTTTTAAAAACACTTCGTGGTCCAAAAGATACTAAAGTAAACGTTGGTATCAAGCGTAATTCTAGTAAAGAAACCCTTTATTTTACAATTACTCGTGGCGACATTCCTGTAAACAGCGTGGATATTGCCTACCCTATAACTCCAAAAATTGGTTATATAAAGGTGAGCCGTTTTGGTGCTAACACCTACAATGAGTTTGTGACTGAACTTACAAAACTAAAAAAACAAGGTTGCGAACAATTTATGATAGACCTAAGATACAACTCTGGTGGTTATCTACACGCAGCTATTAAAATGATAAACGAGTTCCTTGAAAAAGACGAACTTATAGTTTATACCGAAGGTAGAAGTTACGCGAGAGAAGATGCTATTGCAAACGGCAAAGGTATGTTTAAAAATATGCCTGTTTGCGTGCTTATAAATGAATGGTCTGCTTCTGCAAGTGAAATTTTTGCAGGTGCAATTCAAGACCAAGACCGTGGCATCATCGTGGGTCGTAGGTCGTTTGGCAAGGGGCTTGTGCAACAACAAATGCCACTTTTCGATGGTTCTGAAGTGCGACTTACCATAGCTCATTATTACACTCCTTCTGGCAGAAGTATTCAAAAACCATACGAAGGAGGTAAATTGGAAGAGTATGAAAAAGACATTTTAAACCGCTACGAACACGGTGAGTTTTTCTCTTCAGACAGCATTGTGGCTGGAGATAGCATTAAATATTACACTCGCGAGGGTCGTGTTGT
>JAXJWL010000028.1:0-3470 GCA_036308065.1 Paludibacteraceae bacterium | reverse complement strand
TTGGCTTGAAGTTTGGCTTTCACCATGTCATTTGTTAGTTTTATCTCTTCGCCTTCTTCTGTGCTAAGTACAAGTTCTAGTGCACTAAGGAGTTTTCTAGCATCGCCACCTGAGTAAAGCAGTAGTGAGTCGTACTCCGCAATCTCTACCTTTTTATTTTTAAGTTCCTCGTCTTCGGTGAGTGCTTTGTTGATAAGATATTTTAAATCTTCTTCTTCAAGTGGTTTAAGCACATAAATTCTACAACGAGAAAGTAGGGGAGAAATCACCTCAAACGAAGGGTTTTCTGTGGTGGCACCAATAAGCACAAATGTACCTTTTTCCACCGCTGCTAGGAGCGAGTCTTGTTGAGATTTGCTAAAACGATGAATCTCGTCTATAAAAAGTATAGGTGCTTTAGGGTTGAAAAGTTTGGTTTTTTCGGCAGTGTCTATCACATCGCGCACGTCTTTTACCGACGAACTCACGGCACTCAAACTATAAAACGAGCGTCCGCTTTGCGATGCAATAATCTGTGCCAAAGTGGTTTTACCCACTCCAGGAGGTCCCCAAAGAATAAAAGAAGCCAAGTTGCCAGATTCTATCATCTTTCTAAGCACAGCGCCTTCACCAACCAAATGTTTTTGGCCGATGTAGTCTTCTAGAGTGCTAGGACGTAGTCTTTCTGCAAGTGGCTTCATAATTTTAATCCATAAATACGAAATACACAGCTGCTATAAGGCAACCAAATGCAGCCACGTGATTCCAATGTAGTGATTCACCTTTAAATAAAAACATGGTGAACACAGTGAACACAAGTATAGAGATAACTTCTTGAATTACTTTTAGTTGCATTAGTGAGAATGCTCCTCCGTTGCCAATGAAACCCATTCTGTTTGCAGGCACTTGAAAACTATATTCAGCCAATGCAAGTAACCAAGAAAGCAAAATCACCACATACAGAGGTGTGTTGTCCGACAAGACTTTCATTTGTTGCAATTTGATATGACCATACCATGCAAAAGTCATAAAAATATTGGAACAAATAAGTAAAAGTATAGTGTAAAATGCGTTCATTTATAGGTGTTATAATAGTTTAGAACCATTTCTTTTTGTAGAAGAAAACGGCACTTAATGCTGTGAATGCTATAGAAATAAACACTGCGATATAGAACATCCAGTTGAATATGCTAGTGCCAATTTCAAGGTTCATACCAAAGAAACTTGCTATCAATGTAGGCAACATCAGAATCACATTTATACTAGTCAATCTTTTCATCACCATGTTCAAGTTGTTTGAAATCACAGTAGCGTATGTTTCTAGTGTGCTATTTAAAATGGTAGCATAAATGTTTGTGGTTTCAAGCGCTTGTTTAGACTCGATTTCCACGTCTTCCACTAGGTCTGGGTCGTAGATTTCTTTAATTCCCCTCATATTTTTTAGTTTATGAGTAAGAATTTCGTTACCACGTAGCGCAGAGGTAAAGTAAACCAGTGTGCGGTCTAAGTTTGAAAGTGTTTTCAAATCGTCGTTTTCCACAGATGTTTCAAGCTCTTTTTCCGCAGCTTTAATCATTGCATTAATGCTCTTTAGGTATTTCAAGAACCAAATACTTGAAGAAAGAAGCAGTCTGAAGACAAAGTTAATATTGTCTGTTTTGTTTATTTTCTTTCTTTTTGTGTATTGTATAAAGTCTGGGATAATGTCTGTTTGATAGAAACAAACTGAAACAAAAATGTCGTCCTTGAAAATAATACCTAGTGGCACAGTAGAAAATGTACCGCTATTGTTGTTTACTTTGTAAGGAATACGCATAAGTACCAAGCACCAACCATCTTCCACTTCCACACGTGGACGTTCGTCAACGTCCTCAATGTCTTCGTAAAATGCCAAAGGCACATCAAGGGTGTTAACAAGGTATGCTTTGTCTTGTGGGGTAGGTTTAATGACGTTTACCCAGCAGTTTGGTTCCCATTTGTCGCATGGAACCATACCGGCACCACTTTTTAAAAATGTTCTCATATAGGTGTCTCCTATCGTTTAGTAAGAATAGAGACTACCTTATCTCCATTCTTAAGAGTTAGTATTTTCCGGATGATAATCGTCCATTTTGATTAATGTAGTTAAAATTCGGTTGCAAAAATACAAAAAAAAATGAATATCTATGCATAGATATTCATTTTTTTAAGTATTTAGTTTTCAGAGTTTTTAATGAGGGTTATTACTTAGGAGTTTTGCCGAAGGCTTCTTTTTTTAACTCCTAAGGAATAACGCCTCATTAAAAATTAAATTACACTAACTCACGAATCAACGCCTCACGACTGCCATAAAGCATATCCATAGGAGCTATTTCTGGAAGAGTGTAAGCACCAGGACGTTGTTTCACAACGGCACGAGCACAGCTAACTAGGATTTGGCTAGTAAGAGCAGGGTTGTTGATTGTCATTGTGAATGCGAAACGTTGGCTTTGAGTGCTACCAGATACACCTTTGCGTTCGATAAGCACACCGTGACCCATGTCTTGTAAGTCATCTACACAAGGCACTTGGATAACGTGTGTTTCATCGTGGCTGAAATAAGAGTCGCTCTTGATAGCTTCTGTAACAGCTTCTAGAGAAGCACCCTCTTCAAGTTCTACGTATACCATGCGGCGGTGTACGATAGTACCTAGAGGAATAGTCATAGAAAGTGCATTTTTTACACCCTCTTTGCTACGTGCCACTACAGAGTGTCCCATACTCATACCAGGACCAAAGTTGGTGTAGGTAAGACCTTTAGGAGCCATAGCTTTAAGTAAAGTACGGATAACAGAGTCTGAACCTGGGTCCCAACCAGCAGAAATGATAGCAGCAGAGTTATTGGCTTTAGCCACAGCATCTAGCTTTTGGCTCACTTCCCAAATATCTCCGTGAATATCATAACTATCCACAGTGCAAATACCTTTTGCAAGTAGGGTAGCAGAAGTTTCTGGAACGCTTCTACTAGGACCACAAAGAATAGCTACATCTACTTTGCCAAGGTCATCTATATTAGAAGCCACTTTTATGTTTGCTAATTCAGCAGGAACATTTGATGCGTCTCTACGAACAACACCTACAAGTTCCATATCTGGAGCAGCTTGTACGGCTTGTAAAGCAAATTTGCCAATATTGCCGTAACCGATAATTGCTACTTTAATCATAAGTTTATTTTTTTGTTGTTTAGATTGGCGGTCACTGAGCCTGTCGAAGTGCCCGCCAATTAAAAAATCGGGCACTTCGACAAGCTCAGTGACCGATTTTATTAATTATTTATTCAAATATTCGTGCATTGAAGCAGCAGCTTTACGACCGTCACCCATAGCAAGGATAACTGTAGCACCACCACGTACGATGTCACCACCAGCGAAAATCATTGGAATAGCACTTTGCATTTCGTCGTTTACAACGATAGTACCTTTGCGTGATACTTCAAGACCTTCGATTGAGCTAGGGATAAGTGGGTTTGGAGA
>JAXJWL010000027.1:0-3956 GCA_036308065.1 Paludibacteraceae bacterium | reverse complement strand
TTTGAAAACGACTCTGGAAGTATCACAGCAGCGGCAAAGACAGGACCAGCCAAACAGCCTCTACCTGCCTCATCCACTCCGCATTCTATTCTGCCTTTTTCTAGGTATGGTAATAACATATTAGTTTTGCGCTAAATATGGTCTTTTGTTACTTGCGTTGCAACCAATAAAGTTGCCAACTAGTGTAGAAACCCAAATGCAGAAGATTTGTCCTATATTCTCTGCAAGTACTTCTGCGCTTCCAATTGCATAATAGAAAATATCGGCAATACTGTGGGCAAATCCACAAACAATGAATAGAGGCACTCCGAAGATAAGAGGAAGATATTTTCCGCCGTTAAATTTAGAGTGGAAAACTGCTTCTGTCATAATAAATCCGCATAATACAGCAAGAAGACAGTTTTTAAATAGTCCGTTACCAAGTCTAGTATTAATAATTCCGTCTGCTACGTCGCAAAGTGAAGGGTGAACATATCTCACAATTAAACCAAACAACACGCAACCCACTAGGTTCCCAATAATAGAAATAGGAATCATTTGCCAAGTATTTTTGGTTACAAAACCAGCAGTACCTGTATATAAAACGTGCTTGTTGTGCACCACAACAATAAGTCCGAATGAGAAGAGTACAGCACCGATGAAACCGCCTATTTCTGGAAATGTAGCCAAGCTTTTAAGGTAGGCAGTTCCGCCAAATGAAATACAAACGCCTGCAAATATGGCATGTTTAAAATTAAAAATAAAGTCTTTTAGTGTCATATTATTTTAGGTTATAAATATAAGTTATCAATACGTTTCCTACTGCTTTTAATACTTCTTTATCTATGTTTTCCATAGTGTCATTTACAGTATGCCATGTAGATGGGAAACCCTCGTCGTTTGTATAGTCAATAATGTCTATACAAGGAATTCCTATCATTTTGTTTACGTAATAATGGTCGTCGATAAGACTTCCGCCCTCTTCGTTTACAAACAGACTTCCATAACCAAGAGAAGCGGCAGTTTGCCAAACACTATCTAGCACTTCACCTGCATAGAAAGAAGAAATTAAATCTTTTGCAAAGCGTGCTCCCTTGCCTCCAACCATATCTAGCAAAATGCCAAAGCGAGCATTGTATCTATGCACGTGAGGATTAAGTGCCCAATACTGAGAACCTAAACAATAGCTATTGTGGTGGTCTGAGTGTCCGTAGTCTTCTGAGTCGAAAAGTATAATATCCACTGCCACATTTGGCTTTTGCACAGCAAATTGTCTTGCAAGTTCTAGAAGTACACCCACTCCAGAAGCACCGTCATTTGCTCCTAAAACAGGTTTTTTATGATTGCTTGCATTAGGGTCTTCGTCGCAAAAAGGTCTGGTGTCCCAGTGTGCGCAAAGCATAATTCTGTTTTTAGACTCAGGATTCCACGAAGCAATAATATTTCTAGACTCTAGTTTTGTACCGTTGTATGCTTTAAGTGTAACATCCTGAGTAATAACGGTATCTGCAAATCTTTCAAGTGTAGAAACAAGATATTTTCCGCATTCTTTATGCTCTTTTGTGCTAGGAATGCGATAACCAAAATCTACTTGTTTTTGCATAAAATTGTAGCAACTATCTGCATTGAATGCCACTTTTGGTTCTTGTTTGACAACGGCAGATCCTCCAGCTACAGCATTGTCATTTTCTGAACTATTTGCAGAGCAAGATGCTAGTAAAAATAACGATAAAAATAAAATTAGTTTTTCCATTTCACAGGTAATAACGATAATATGGCTGTAAGCACCACATAAATAGGATAATATAAAGCCACCAAAGGCGAATAAACTAGAATAGATGTCTTTTTAAATCTAATTGCCGTTGGTAACAAGATAATCATATCAATTACATATTTTACTGCTACCCATACTAGCAAAGCAGGATTCCAAAATGGCATTATATAGATGCCAATCATTAGGCATTGCATTGCAAAAACTAGTGCTCCAGATGCTATGATAGAAAGGTCTGTATAGTGTGGAGCTTTAGATGTCCAACGGGCTCTTTGACGGAAAAATTCCTTTATGCTATCACTTCCTTTTATAGTCACTTCTGCCTCCCCAGAGTTGCAAAAATGCACGGTTCCATCGAGTTTTTTGGTACTTTCTAGCAAAAACATATCATCGCCCGAAGGCACACTTAGTTGCACATCGCATTTGTTGTACCACTCTTTAGAAAATGCCATGCTACAAGCGTTGCACATTAGTGGATTGTTGTTTCCTGCACTGCCTGCAGTGATTCCCATAATGCTGAGGTATTCCATACATTGCAGCGGATATTCTCGACTCATTTTCACAGGTCCAATCACCAAATCTGCACCGCTCTGCAGATATGAACTCACCATTGCTTCCACCCAAGTGCGTGAATAAGAAACATCGGCATCTGCAGTGAGTATTATCTCAGTGTTCGCCTCTGAAATAGCCTGTTTTATTGCCATCTTTTTACCATTGCCTGTGGCAGATAGCAACGTCAATCTACCAGTAGAATACAACTGCGACGAACGCACAAAACTGGCGGTTTCATCGGTAGAATTGTCATCTACAATAATAAATTCTACGTTCTTAAAAGTCTGATTTAGAAAATCATTTAGGCAGTTTTTAATGCATTTAGATTCGTTCTTTACCGCCATTACCACAGTGACCTTTTCGTTGCAATCTGCAAGAGGTTTTTCCTTTGGCAAACGAAGCAGACCTATTGCAATGTAAATAATAAAACTTAGGTAAAGAGCAAAAACTAAAATTATCATATAGATAAAGAGAAACCGCTAATAGAACTTATTAGTGCCACTAATGCTATAACAGAGATTAATATGCCTGTAGCTTTATTTAGTATCCACAATCCCCTAATGTTGAATCTTTTTCTAAATATACTAGCAAGTAGTGTTAATAAAAACCACCAAAGTGCAGCACCAAGGAATACTGAACAAATGCCTATAGCAATTTCAATAAAGTGAGATTCTGAAGAAATGAAGTTGTACTGTGCAAAAAGTCCTATGTATAGGAATATCATAAGTGGATTGCTCAGTGTAAGGAAAAATGCGGTAAGATATTCTTGCCAATAGGAAGACTTGTCTGTCTTGCTTTTTTCAATGTTTTTGGCTGGGTTTTGGAAGAAAATATAAACTCCAAAAAACACCATAATAGCACTACCTATTATCTGGATGATAAGTTTGTTTTCTTCTATAAAAGATAATACCACCGAAAGCCCAACAATGGCTAGCAACGCATAGAATGTATCCGATGTTGCAGCTCCAAGTCCAGAAGTGAACCCGTGCATGCGTCCTTTTTGCAGAGTTCTCTGAATAATTAATATGGCAATTGGGCCTACAGGAATTGAAGTACACAAACCTATAGTTATACCCTCTATAATGGTACTAATCATAATGCAAATATCTTATTTTTTTTTCATCTTTTTGCTATAAAATGTGGATTTTCTTTTATTTTTGTAGAAAATTATGGCAGATAAGAGCAAAATATATTTCATTTCCGATGTTCACCTAGGTGCTAGGGCATTCGACGACGATAGAGAAAGGGAGAAAAAACTAGTTCGTTTCCTTTCTTCTATACAAAATGATGTTAAGGCAATCTATTTTTTGGGTGATATTTTCGACTTTTGGTATGAGTATAAAAATATCATCCCAAAGGGATTTACTCGCCTATTTGGGAAGTTGGCAGAACTAGCTGATGCTGGTGTAGAAATGCACTATTTCATAGGTAATCACGACATCTGGACAGGAGATTATTTTGAGAAAGAGTTTGGCATGATAATGCACTACGATGCAGAGGAAATGCAAATAAATGGAAAAAATTTTTATCTTGCACATGGTCATAGAACAGGTTACAGACCACTTTCTGTGAAGATTATGCACTTTTTCTTCCACTCAAAATGGGTAAGACGTATGTACTTACCCATTTTGAGTGGAAGAAAAAGTGCATAATC
>JAXJWL010000026.1:0-21813 GCA_036308065.1 Paludibacteraceae bacterium | reverse complement strand
TTCTGTAACAATGAAAGTGGTGGACGGTATCGAAGAATATCTGAAAAAACATAACTATGAATCTATAAAACAAATTATTGGAAAACTTGAAGTATGAAAAAACTAAATTTACTGTTAGCATTATTAGTAGCTTCTGTTGCTACTGTTTTTGCGCAAGCCGACGAGGCTGGTACTCCATCAAAATGGAAAAAAGGTGTTGATCTTTCATTACAAGCAACACAAAACTATGCAACACCAAACTGGCACAATGGTGGCACCAACAACCTTTCTGTACTTGGTGGTCTTCATGGTTGGTTCAACTATGCTGGAGACAATGGTTTATTCTGGGACAACAAAGTTGAACTAAAATATGGTGTTACAACCACATTTACCGAAGACTTAGCTGGCCGTTTATTCCACTTAACAGACGACAAAACCTATTATGAAACAAAATTGGGTTATGCAATTGGCAAAGGTTGGAATGTAGCATGGACAGGTGATGTAAACCTTACACTATTTGAAAATTACAAAATTGATACTGACGAACTAGTTAGTTCTATCATCTCTCCAGTAACTTTCAACACTGCTATCGGTTTCGATTACAAATACACAAACGCAGAAAAGAAATTGGACCTTTCTGTAATGATTGCGCCATACGCATTCAAATTAATCTATGTTGACGATGTTCGTGGCGACTATGCTATCAGCAAACACGTAGGTATCTACGACGAAGCTCTAGGTATTACTCAACTAAAAACCTACGCTTTAGGTTCTAGTTTCAAAGTAAACTATCGTCAAGAATTCAACGAAAACATCGCTCTTTCTAGTGTTCTTTCATTCTATACCGACTACAAAGGTATCGAAGTAGATTGGGAAATCGTTGGTGACTTCAAACTTTACAAATGGCTTACCGCTCGCGTTTCTCTAAACCCTCGTTACGATTCTACCGTTGGCGAAGGCTGGAACGAAAAAATCCAATTTAAAGAGTTTGTGAGTCTTGGTCTTGCGTACAGATTTGAGAAGTAAACCTAAATGCTTCGAGCTGTTTTAAACTCTCTTGTTGCAGGGAATGAAATCCCTCTCTCAAATAATACAAAATAGAGATCAACTTCGGTTGGTCTCTTATTTTTTTGTATCTTTGTTGCGTAAAAAAAGAAAAATATGAGAAAACATACATTTAAAGATTGGTTTATAGCAACCAGACCATGGTCGTTTCCAGCATCGGCCATGCCTATAATTGTTTCTATTGCTTATTTATTTGCTCAAGGAGCGGATATTAACTGGTGGATGGCTGTTTGGACATTGATAGGTATGGTATTGTTCCATGTAACAGGCAATTTGTGGAGCGATTATTTCGATTTTAAGAAAAAAGTAGATGATACCGACACTTTCGGGGCAACTTCCATTACAAGTGGTCAATTTGAGGCTAGCGAGATTCGTAATTTTGCCATTGGCATGTTGGTAGTGTCTGTGTTATCTGGATTGGGTATTTTGTATTGCACAGGGCTTCCTATTCTTTGGATAGGGCTTGCAGGCGCAGTGTGCATGTTGTTGTACCCATTTTTGAAATACAACGCTTTGGGCGACTTGGCTATTTTAATTACTTTCGCATTTCTTCCTACTATTGGCACTTCATACGCTATCACAGGCGCAATAGATTGGAGTGTGCTTTATATTGCATTGCCAGTGGGGCTTATTACCGATGGTATTTTGCATGCAAACAATACTCGAGACATGGCTACCGACAAACGTGCGGGCATTGTGACTATGGCTATGAGCATGGGTAAAAAGAGTGCAGCGTGGCTTTATGGCTTTGAAATGACTTTTCCTTGCATTTGGTTGGGTGCTCTTGTGATAGGAGGTTATCTCCCTTGGCCAGTACTTTTCACTGCACTTACTATTCCAATGTCTGCAAAATGCGCTCAAACAATGATAAAGGGTTATGATGATATAAATGCCATTGCTATGCTCGATATGCGTACAGCGCAGCTACAAATGGTGTTCTCGCTTGTTTTATCTATAGCTTTGGTAGTTTCTAAATTTATTGCTTAATGAAAACAGCTAATTGGATAAAACCTGTTGTGGGTATTGGCATTGCTACAGTGCTTTGGGGCATAATGTTTTCGCCTTGGACTTCGCCATACGTCAATTTTTGGATTACCATGACCATTTCTGGTATGATACTCACTACATACTCGCTGTGGGCTGACAGAACATGCCTTAAAGGCATTAAAATGACTTGGGTGGACGTTTTACTTGGTATTGGTATTGCCGTGGCTCTATGGGGCGTATTTTGGATAGGGGACAAGGTGTCTTCGTGGATGTTTGACTTTGCTCGTCCACAGGTAAACAATATTTACGGCATGAAAGAAGGCGAAAATCCTTGGATTTTGTCGTTGCTACTGTTGTTTATCATTGGTCCTGCCGAAGAGATTTTTTGGCGTGGATACCTTCAAAACAACCTTTCTAAACGTTTCAACCCTAATATGGGTTTTATCTTGACCACTTTGGCATACAGCCTTGTGCATATTTTTAAGTTCAACTTTATGCTCATAATGGCTGCAGCTGTGGCTGGATTTATTTGGGGGTTACTTTATAGATTTTTCCCAAATCGTTTGGGTGCCATAGTACTTTCTCATGCTCTGTGGGATTGTGCAGTGTTCATTTGGTTTCCTATTTAAAAATAACATTAGTTGTTTATGAGAAGATTATTAAACTTTTTGACAGAACAAAATACTTGGGAACAATGGCTTGAGTTTGCTACTATTATTATTACAGCAGGCATTGTTGGAAATTTATTGTTGTTGGTAGAAAAGAAGTATTTACGTAAAAAAACTGAAAAAACAGCTACTAAAGTAGATGATTTGTTGCTTAACGTATTGCAAATGCCATTTGTTTGTGGCTTGTTTTTATTTGGTATTTACTTTGCTATTCAGGTACTTACGTTACCAGAATATGTGTTTCCTGTTATTAGCATGGCATTTAAGGTCTTGATATTGCTAGATGTGGCATGGATAATTAATAGGCTCATTAAGAACGTTTTAAACGACTTCTTACTACCATACGCTACCAATAATAAGGATTCTAAGCTAGATGTAAATATTATTAAGGCCATTCAAAAGGTTTCTTCTGGTCTTATTTGGATTGTTGCAATTATCACGGCGCTTACCTTTGTGGGTATTGATGTGGCTGCGATGCTTACTACCTTGGGTATTGGTGGTATCGCGTTTGCTTTGGCTGCACAGGATACTATCAAAAATATGTTCGGTGGTTTCACTATTTTCATGGATAAACCTTTCAAACTTGGCGAACGCATCAAGGTAGCAGGTTTTGACGGCACGGTAGAGGATATAGGCATTCGTAGTACTCGTATTAGGACTCTAGAAGGCAGATTGGTAACTATTCCAAACTACAAAATTGTGGATAGTGAGATTGAGAACGTTACTGCAGAGGAGTCTCGTAAAATCACTTTAAATCTTGGCCTTACTTACGATACCACTCCTGAGGCGATGCAAGAGGCTATGGAATGGCTAAAACAACTGCCAGACCAAATTCCTTCTATGAAAAACGATGTGGTAGTGGCATTTAATTCCTACGGTGATTTTTCGTTGGGTATCACTTTTATTTATTATATAAAACGTCGCAGTGACATTTGGGCCACTCAAACTGAGGTAAACCTTGCCATCCTCAAGAAATTCAACGCCGAAGGCTGGAACTTCGCCTTCCCAACTCAAACGGTGTATACTATAAAGAGTTAGGAATTCTTGTGCAAACGAGAGGAGAACCAAGCTTGCTTGAGTTATCCCGAGTGTAGCCAAGAATCATGAGGTGTGAAGCACCGAATAATTAGGAGTTAGGAGTGTAGGGATAACGAAATAGCAATAACCCACGTAGTGGGTTTACCTCTATTGTAGGCAGGTGTCAGAGGAACGAAGTGACGGCGACGCCTGTGTAAATGTAACCCCACCACACCAGCACCCCCGTAGCGGGGTGCAACTAAAATAAATAATTTATGAACAAAGAACGTAAACAAATCATTGCAAATAACGAGGTTTCAAACCTTTATACCCTAAATTTGGGTGGTTACAAACAAAAAGTATTGGTAGAGGGCAAATCTAAAACATTGCCTGTGGTAATCTGTTTACATGGCGGACCTGGCACACCAATTCCTTTTTCTGTAGGCTGCAGGGGACTTTTCCCAGAGTTTACAGACCAATTTATCATGGTATATTGGGACCAATTGGGTTGTGGAGCAAACAATCACAAAATAGACGATAGTTTTACTGTTGATATGTTTGTGGCTATGACCAAGGATTTAATTGCAGAAATAAAACGATTATTTCCTGAAAACGACCTTTATATGTTTGCTACTTCGTGGGGTAGTGTGTTGAGTGTTAAGGTTTTACAAGAAATGCCAAACGTGATAAAAGGTGTTGTGGTGTATGGGCAATTGGTAAAAAATCTATTCTACAACCAAGAGGTGTTTGATGCGTTAAGCAAAACAAAACTGTCTGCGAAAAAGCTTGAAGCTATTAAAAATGCCAACATCGACAATATCACTACCAAAGATTTGATGATGGTTTCTGGCTCAATACGAAAATACACCAACGGTTACGAACATAAAAAAGCCGACAAACCTCAGATGGGCAAAATTGTTGTAGGTTTGCTTACTAGTCCAGATTATCGTAAAAAAGATTTCATAGCAGTAATGGTCAATGGGTATTTGAAAAATGTTTCGTTGTGGAAAGAACTATTGCACATGGACTTGACTGATGCATTGTATTCAATCACAGTGCCTTACGCCATTATCCAAGGCGACACAGACATTGTAGCTTCTACAAAAACTGTTTTAGAAACTACCCAAGGCAACAACGCCATCACTTGCCAAGTTATCCCAAACTCTGGCCATTATCCATCCAAACCCGCCATGGATGCCGTCATCTCAGCTTTGCAAGATATGGTAAAGAAGTAAAAACTGAAAAAATAGAGTACAGATTATATTAACTAAGAGAAAAATTATTATTTTTGTAAAGAGAATCAATAGTTTATACTTATGAATAGTATTACAAAAAATAGTATAATTCCTTCTATTCAAGGGTATTTTGCAACATTACCCATTACAAAGGCATGGTTGTTTGGTTCTTATTCTCGTGGTGAAGAATCTGCAGAAAGTGATGTGGATATTTTAGTAGTTTTTGACAAAAATGCCAAAATCAGTCTTTTTAAATATGCTGATATAATCTGCCAGCTAGAAACAATACTAAACCACAAAGTAGATTTGGTAGAAGAAGGTTCATTGTTGCCTTTTGCCCAAGAAACTGCAAATAAAGATAAGATTTTGATTTATGAGAGAGCCAGTTAGAGATAAGGGAAGATTAGAGCATATGCTACTTGCAATAAGCAATGTAGAAGAATTTACAAAAGATGTTACTCTAGAAGAATTTGTAAAGAGTAAAGTGTTGTTCTATGCCGTTGTAAAAAATATAGAGATAGTTGGCGAGGCAACTTATATGCTGACAAATGAATTTAAGGAAAGCCAAAAGTCTGTACCTTGGCAGGTAATAGAGAAAATGCGTCATGTTTTAGTACATGGATATTATACAATATCACCTGAAAAAGTATGGGATACAGTGCAAGAAGACATTCCAGTATTAAAAAAACAATTATTATCAATATTGGAAAACCTATAAACTGTTTTCATATTAGTTAAAGAATACAACTCCCTCTCATTGTTCAATGCTCTGAGAGGGAGTTTTGTGTTTGTGTGTAGGGACACAGAGTGCTGTGTCCGTGAATCAAAAACGTACGGCACAACGAAATAGTAATAACCCCGTAGGGATTATTCATTATAATAGGCAGGTCTTGCATAAAGCAAGGCCTGTGCTGTATAAAACATATCAGACAACCAACCCTCGATAGAGGGTTGAACTATATAGTAGGTAGGTGTCAGAACTCTTGCGGTCACTGAGCCTGTCGAAGTGCCCGCAAGAACTACGACGCCTGTGTAAATGTAACCCAATCTCATCAGCACCCCCGTTAGGAGGGTGCAACTTAATAAATTCAATCAAATATATTATGAATTATGTAATTAAATTGAAAATAATTCTTACATTTGTATTGTGCTTTGGCACAAATAAATAACGTATTTAACTCAATCGCCTCTGAATCACCACCTCGGAATAGAATATGAGTTAAAAGCAATTTCCATTGGGGTCGCACTATAGGTGCAGACTTCCCATGGGGAATTGTGGTTTGTGGTGAACCCAGAGGCGCATGGCGAAAGTCTGCGCTTTTTTTGTGCAGTTACTTCGCCTCTCAACCTCGGCAATATTGCACAAAATATTTAAAATCAAAGTATTATGAGAAAGGTCTACTTATTTTTGTTTATTTGTTTTATGGCATCATGTTCATCTATTCAAAATGATGCAGAAAAACAATTAAGAAATACTATTCAAGAACTAGCAAGAAATCCAGAGACATTTAAAATATTAGAGCTAGAAACTGTATATAAGTCACCATCAGATTCACTAATAGTCATGAGTTTTACCGGGAGAGGTCAAAATGGATTTGGAGGATATAATGTTACTCGTTATGAATATTATTATATCATAAATAAAAGTGGAAGTAGATATGAGCAACTTGTTAATTTAGAAGATGAAAAATCAGAATCATTTAATTATTGGACTCAGAGGTACTTTGAAAATTGTCCAGATTCACTTTACGATAAAACTATACGAGGAGTAGCAGGAATTAGAACAATATTTCATGGAAGAGAAATTGAAACTAAATAAGACTATATTACTATGAACAAAAATATTTTTCTTTTAAGTCTTATTTTATTGATGTCTGCATGTGTAAGTAAGACTAAATATGATATTGCGATTAAAACAATAGATTCTTTAACACTAGAAAATAGTAAATTAATAGAAATAAATGATGAGTTAAGAAATGGAGAAGAAAGATTAATAAAATCTATTAATAAGTTCTATGCAGATAAGGATTTTATTAATGCTAATTTAAATTTAGAGAAACTTAAACAAAAACATCCAGAATCTCTCTTCTTAGTAGAGAATGCAAAGAAGATAGATGATATAATTTATAGAAGTAATATTCAGAAGGATAGTATAGATAAACATATTCAAGATAGTATTCGTTTGGCTAATATAGATGAATTAGGTAATTGGGAAATTGGACATTACGTAGATAAATTCGGGGATTATACAGGAGATAAATTTATATATACGCGAATTAATGGTTACTTCAGTAATAGTGCTACTAGTAATAGTAAACTTGAAGTAATAATTAAGATTAGCAAATATGAAGAAGATAATTATTATTATGAATTCAAGTATGACGAATATGCAGATGGTGTGGAGGATAAATATTATGGTGGCTATCCTGCTAAAATAAAAAAAATTGAAAACTATAATACAACTATGATTGGTTCATGTAGATTAGGAAGAAACGGATATGATTATTATACCTATGATTATGTTACTTGTCATTGTGAGAATAAAAATGGAAGTAAAGTAGATGTAGGTTTTGTTTCTTTATTGAAAAATGAAGGCGTATATAGATTTGAAGTTACAGCAGAGTCAAATAGTTATTCTGCTGATGTAGAATATTATTTTACAATCAATTCAAAGTATTTAAATAATGCTTTATTAAAAGCAGGGATTGATAAATTATAGAAATAATATCTGCTAATACTAACAGTTTAGGACAATATATATTTTATTAGAACTTTTTCCCGCATCAACTCAGGTGCGGGATTTTTTTGTAAAAACACTTGTAGGTAATAAAATTATTACCTATATTTACATCGTATGAATACCATTGAGAAAATATGGATTACTGATTCTGAGATTTGGATTAGAACCTCAGATGGTCGTGAGGCATGTGAAAAATTTGCAGATTATTCACGTTTAAGGTATGCTACGCCAGAGCAACGTGCCAATTTTACATCTGATTTATTTGGGATTAGGTGGGAAGAATTAGATGAAGATTTAAGTTTTGAGGGTTTCTTTAAGCAGAAAAAGTCTAACGAACTTTATGATTTGTTTATGGCACATCCAGAAATCAATGCTTCTGCAGTAGCAAGGCGATTAGGAATTTCTCAAAGTTTATTAGCTCAATATATAGGAGGTACAAAGAAACCTTCTGAAGAACGCCTTGAACGAATCAAATCAGAACTTCGTCATATCGGAGAAGAATTATTAGCGATATAAGGTACCCTCTCACTGCGGATTATTTCTGTGTGAGAGGGAATATTTTTTGTATTAAAAGTTTTAAAATATTGAAACTTTTTGATATATTTGCAGTATGAAACGAAGAATAATTACTTTTGGTAAATACTTTAATGAATTTATCACTCATCTTACTTCAAAAGAAAGAGAGAAAATAGATTATGGATTGGTTCTATTAAAAACTCAAGATAGATTGCCTCAGAAATTTGTAAAACATATAAAAGATGGTATATATGAGTTAAGAACAGAGTATAATGGAAATATATATAGGGTGTTTTTTATTTTTGATGAAGACAAAATAGTAGTCTTGTTCAATGGATTTCAAAAGAAAACCCAGAAAACTCCGAAAAAAGAGATAGATAAAGCAATAATGATTAAAAAGGAATATTATGAATACAAAAGAAAATATGATTCAGGATTATGATGCAGTTTTAGATTCTCTTTATGGTAAAGAGGGTACTCCAGAGCGTGCTCAATTTGAAGAAAAAGCATACGCTTTTTATACTGGGACAATTTTACGTGATGCTAGAAAAGAGGCAAAAATTTCTCAGGTGGAATTGGCAGAAAGAACACAAACTACTAAATCGTATATTTCTCGCATTGAAAATGGTGGTATAATCCCAAGTGTAGCTGTGTTTTATAAAATGATAGCAGCTCTTGGTATGGAAATAAAGATTACCAAACCAACTTATTATTCACAATATGATATTTATAATACATCATGCGTTTGTGAATCAAATGAGTGTAATTACGGCAAAAAATTATAATAATAATCTTAAATTAACAATTCTATGGGACTTTTAAATACAATTTTGGGCAATGCAAGCCAAGTAAATATCAATGAGATAAAAGCACAGTTTGAGAACGTGTTGGTGGAAAATGAGAATATTGAAGCTGCGTTTTCACTGTTTAGGGATAAAATGGTGTTTACCAACAAACGTATTATCTTTTTGGACAAACAAAACGTTACTGGTAGCAAAAAGGAATATTTGTCTGTGCCTTATCACGCAATTTCTGTGTTTAGTGTGGAGTCGGCTGGTACTTTTGATGCAGATGCAGAAATTAAATTATGGGTTAGAGAAATTGGCAAAGTAACTAAAAAAGTGGGTAAAAGTACCGATACAATGCAAATTCAAAAGATTTTAGCTTCATATATTTTAAAATAAGCTCTATATATCCAAAATCAGTCCTCGTGGATTAAGGTAAACAAAATGTTAGAGTGGTTGATTTAATTAAATAAGATAAAAATGTTAGATATAAATAATTGGTTGGAGGAGTTTCTTCAGAAACTGAATGAAACGTTTAAGTCTCGTGTTTGGTTTGTGGGGTTGCAGGGCAGTTACGGTCGTGGAGAAGCTACAGAAACAAGCGACATAGATGTGGTAGTTATTCTAAATGAGTTTACTGTCGCCGATATTCAAGCCTATAATCAGCTGTTGGATACATTGCCACACCGAGAACTGATTTGTGGTTTTGTATCGGGCAAGGATGAAATTATGAATTGGGAGCCTGCAGATCTTTTTCAATTTTATCATGATACCACGCCAATAAAGGGAAGTCTGGATGAACTACTTCCTAAAATTGATAGTGTTGCTGTGGATAGGGCGATTAAGATAGGGGCTTGCAACATTTATCATGGGTGTGTTCACAATATGTTGCACACAAAGAACGATGATATTTTAAAAGGATTGTATAAAGCTGCGTCTTTTGTGGTGCAAGCAATAGTTTTTAAACAAACAGCAGACTATATAAAACATCAAAATCAATTGCTGCAAGCTGCCTTGCTAGAAGAAAAAGTAGTTATAGAAACCTTTTTGAAGTACAAAAACGGCGAAACAGTTGATTTTAACTCTGCTTCTGAAATATTGTTTGAATGGTCAAAGAAATGGATTTCTAAATGATAATTTTATGAAAATAGTTTATATACACGGGTTTGCGGGGTCGATACACTCTGAAACCATTAGTTTTTTTAGGAAATATTACCCTGAGTACGAGTGGTGCCCATTGGAAGTGGACCATAGGGTTGATTATTCTGTACAGAAAATAAATGATTTTTTAGCAGCGAACAACGATGTGCAGGCACTTGTAGGTAGTTCGTTGGGCGGATTTTATGTGCTTTGCGCAAATTTTGAGGGTAGAAAATTGGTTATTAACCCAGTTTTAAACCCAATGTCGTCGCTAAAGAAATTTATTGGAGTGAATAAATACAAAGGCAGACGCGACAACGGTGACACGGAATTTAAACTTACGCAGGCAGATATATTTAAGTTTAAGCAGTTTAAACCAAAGGATACTCCAAATACTATTTGTCACTACACGCCAAATGACCCAGTTTTGGGCGATGTAAAACGGGATTACAAAAAGTTCTTTGCCAATGCGGAAGAAACACCTCATCTGCGCAGTCACTTCACCGACGAACACTACATTAAACACAAGTTGGGCGAGGGAATAGGAGTAGAATAACCGTGCACTTGAGATTTTAGGAGTAGAAGAATTTAATTGGAGATAAAATAATTGAATGTAATGTGGTTGGTTAAATTTTTAATCAACCACTTTTTTAGTACCCTTTGTTTGTAAATAAAGGATAAAACTGGCAGATTTCTCAAAAAAAATCAGTATTTTTGTTTGTTTTAAGAATGCCTTTGGTGGGAGTGATATTTAGATGAAAAATCTGTGGTCTGCAGAAGTTTTATCTAATACAAAATTATAATGATTAATGCTCCTAAAGTAGGCGAGTAGATATTATCAAAAAATAAAGACTTATGCGCATAGATATAATTTCGGTGATTCCTGAGTTGATTCAGAGCAATTTTGAACATTCAATCCTAAAACGTGCACAAAATAAAGGTTTGGCAGAAATTCACTTGCACAACTTGCACGATTATTCTCACGACCCAAAACACAAACGTGTGGATGATTATCCTTTTGGTGGGGAAGCTGGCATGGTGATGCGCATAGAACCTGTGGATAATATCCTTACTCACCTAAAGAGTCAACGTCATTACGACGAGATTATTTACACCTCTCCAGACGGTGAAATGTTTGACCAAAAGATGGCAAATTCTATGTCGATGTTGGAGAATATTATCATCCTTTGCGGACACTACAAGGGCATAGACCACCGCATTCGTGAGCATCTTATTACCCGTGAGGTGTCTGTGGGAAATTTCGTTCTTACAGGTGGCGAATTGGCTGCATCTATAATGGCGGATGCTATTGTTCGCATAATACCGGGAGTGATTTCCGACGAACAGTCTGCTTTGTCGGATTGTTTTCAAGACGACCTACTTTCTGCACCTGTTTATACACGTCCAGCAGAGTATAAAGGATGGAAAGTACCTGATGTTCTCCTTTCTGGACACGAGAGAAAAATTGCGGAGTGGCGTATGGAGCAATCGTTGGAACGTACTAAGTTATTACGCCCTGACCTTTTAAAATAAAAAGGAAATAGCACGCTATGTCCCTACATATTAAATTAAACATCTAAGCAATGTTAGAACGCATCACTGCTCTGCGTGAGCAACTAAATAATTACAACTACCATTATTATGTGCTATCTCAACCACTAGTTAGTGACTTTGAGTTTGATAAATTGTTGGCAGAATTGCAACGTTTGGAAGAGGAGAATCCACAATTTTTCGACCCAAACTCACCAACTCAACGTGTGGGTAGTGATATAAACCAAAACTTCACTCAAGTGAAGCACGAGTATCCAATGCTTTCACTTGGCAATACCTACAACGAAGGCGAGGTGGCAGATTTCTACAATCGCGTGGCAAAGGCGCTGAATGCACCTTTTGAGATAGTCTGCGAACTGAAATATGATGGTACTTCGATTTCACTTACATACGAAAATGGTGAGCTAGTGCGTGCTGTTACTCGTGGCGATGGCGAAAAAGGGGATGATGTAACGGCAAATGTGCGTACAATTCGTAGTATTCCGTTGAAATTGCATAACCCATCTAATTCTGGCACTTCGACAAGCTCAGTGACCGAATTAGAACCACAAAACAACCAAACTGTAGCTGTTCCTGAAAAATTTGAAATCCGTGGCGAAATCCTAATGCCTTGGAAGGTGTTTGAGGCGTTAAACAAGGAACGCGAGGCGCAAGAAGAACCTCTTTTTGCCAATCCTCGAAATGCTGCATCAGGTTCGCTTAAACTTCAAAATGCCTCAGAAGTGGCAAAACGCAAACTAGATGCATACCTTTATTATATGTTGGGCGAAAACTTGCCTGCAGACACACATTCAGGTTGTTTAGAAGCTGCGTCAAAATTTGGTTTTAAGATTTCAGATGCAGTAAAAGTGTGTAAAACATTGCCAGAGGTAATGGATTACATTAAATATTGGGATACAGAACGTAAAAATTTGCCAGTGGCAACAGATGGTATTGTGCTGAAAGTAAACGACTTAACTCAACAAAAAAATCTTGGTTACACAGCAAAATCACCACGTTGGGCGATAGCTTATAAATTTCAGGCAGAAAGGGCGTTAACTACCTTGCAGTCAGTTTCTTATCAAGTGGGTAGAACTGGGGCAATTACACCAGTGGCAAACCTAGAACCAGTGCAACTATCTGGTACAGTGGTGAAACGTGCAAGTCTCCACAATGCAGACATTATTAACCAACTAGATTTACACATTGGCGACAAGGTTTACGTGGAAAAAGGAGGGGAGATTAGTCCTAAAATTACAGGGGTAGAAACCTCTATCAGAGACCTTTTCGCAGAGAAAGTAGAGTTTATTACTGTTTGTCCAGAATGTGGCACTCCACTTGTGCGCGACGAGGGTGAGGCTGCACATTATTGTCCAAACGAGGCAAATTGTCCACCTCAAATCAAGGGTAAAATGGTTCACTTTGTGTCTCGCAAAGCAATGAATATTGATGGTTTGGGAGAAGAAACCATAGATTTGCTGTTTAGAAGCAACTTGGCGCACAATATTGCAGATTTATACACTCTAAAGCTTATAGACCTTGCTCTTCTAGACCGTCTAGGCGACAAAAGTGGTAGAAAAATTCTTGCTTCTTTAGAAAAAAGTAAATCTGTGCCATTTGAGCGCGTATTATACTCATTAGGAATACGTTACGTAGGTGAAACTGTGGCAAAAAAACTTGCTTCTGCACTTGAAAACATAGATAAAATTATGTCTGCCACAGCCACAGAACTTGCATGTATAGATGAAATAGGCGAGGTGATTGCTCAAAGCGTGGAAGCCTATTTCAAAGAGCCTAAAAATAGAGAACTTGTAGAAAAATTGCGTTCTTTTGGTCTTCAAATGGAGATTTCAAAAGAAAAAGCCGCACTAAAAACAGATAAACTTGCAGGAAAAATCATTGTTATTAGTGGCACTTTTGAAAAACACTCAAGAGAACAACTTAAAGAACTTATAGAACTAAACGGAGGTAAAAACTCTTCTTCTATATCTTCTAAGACCAATTTTATTTTGGCTGGAGCCAATATGGGACCTGCAAAAGAAGAAAAAGCCAACAAACTTGGCATAAAAATGATAAGTGAAGACGAATTCTTAGAACTAATAAAATGAGTTTCATTACAAACATAAAAAGTAGCATTGCTGGATATAAGATAAAAAAACTTCGTAAAACAGAAAGAAAAAAATCTTATATAGACTGGGAAAAGACGGGCAGAGTGCTCTTGCTTTACTCTATGTCTAATAAGTCTGAGGCAGAGGCAAGCAACATATATTCAGAACTTTATGATATTTTAGATAAATTTTCTGAGGAGAAAATGAATGTTAGACTTATAGTTTGTGTAGGCAAATCTCCTTTGGAACAAAAACGCTTCAATATCACTGTTTTTGACACCAAAACTTGTAAACTTTTAACTTACGAGCCTCCCAAAGATATGTTTAGTGTAGTGGAAGAGGAGGAAAGTGATTTGCTTATAAATTTAAGTCCTGAACTTTCATTCCCATTGGAATATTTGGCAGAGTATTCTGATGCAAAACTAAAGGTTTCGGTGCTTAAAACAGGCAAAGGGGCCAAATATGATATGTATTTTAGTTCAGAAAGTGAGTCTGTAAAGGAAATTTTTGGGTCAATTAAGTACTATTTACAAAAAATAAAAGCAGAATAGTTTAATTTAAGCGAAAAATTCTTTAAATTTGCACTTTAGTATAAAATTTCAATAAACAATATGATAAATCATATTTTTAAAGGATTGGGCGTTGCCCTTATAACTCCGTTTAATGAGGATGATTCTATAGACTATACCGCACTGGGTAACATTATTGATTACCAAGTGAATAATGGTATTGATTATATGGTAGTGTTAGGTACTACAGGTGAAACTCCAACTCTTTCAGAAGAAGAAAAGAAAGAAGTGGTGCGTTTCACAGTAGAGAGAATTGCAGGTAGAGTGCCTGTGGTACTTGGTGTAGGTGGAAATAATACTTCTGCTATAGTAAAGAAACTTAAAACAGACGATTTTACTGGTATTGATGGTATTCTTTCAGTGGTGCCTTACTACAACAAACCATCACAAGAAGGTATGTATCAACACTTTGCAGCGATTGCAAAAGCATCTCCAGTTCCTGTTATTCTTTACAATGTGCCAGGACGTGTAGGTGTGAATATGACTGCAGAAACCACATTGCGCATTGCTCACGAGTTTGAAAATGTAGTTGCTATTAAAGAAGCATCTGGCAACTTGAGTCAAATGGAAGCAATTATCAAAGATAAACCAAAACACTTTGAAGTAATTTCAGGTGACGATGGTCTTGCATTCCCACTTATCACACTTGGTGGTGCAGGTGTTATCTCAGTGATTGGTAATGCGTTGCCAAAAGAATTTGGTCGTATGGTGCGTCTTACACTTGCTGGCGATTACGACAATGCTCGTACTATTCACCATCAATTCCTAGACTTGTTTGACCTTTTATTCGTAGATGGCAACCCTGCAGGTATCAAATGTATGCTAAACGCAATGGGTTACATTGAAAACAAACTTCGTCTTCCACTTGTTCCAACTCGTTTAACAACTTACGAAAAAATTCGTCAAGTGCTTGATCAGTTAGGAATTAAAAAATAGGCATAATTACCCATAAAAAATAACTTAAACAAAAAATCCTTAGTTCCGCAGAACTAAGGATTTTTTTTAACCCCTAACTTAGAGTTATTTCACCATCTTTCAAATCTACATTGAAGCAATATCCTAACGGTTTATCACCATTTACAAGTGCCTCTGCCACAGCGTTGTCGATGTGTTTTTGAAGTACACGTTTTAGTGGGCGAGCACCATATTGTTTGTGGTAACCTTCATCTGCCAATTTAGCTTTAGCTTCATCTGTGATATTGATATTGTAACCTGCTTTTTGGATACGAGAAATCACAGGCATCAATTCTATATCTACAATTTTGATAATATCTTCTTTTTTAAGGTGTTCAAAATATAGAATCTCATCAATACGGTTCAAAAACTCTGGCGAGAATGTTTTCTCAAGTGATTTTTGTATTTGAGCACGAGCATACGCGCTGTCGTCTGTGCGAATAATATTGCTATAACCAATGCCACTTCCAAAATCTTTAAGTTGGCGTGAACCAACGTTGGAAGTCATAATGATAATAGTGTTTTTGAAATCTATTTTTCTGCCCAAGTTGTCTGTGATATAACCTTCGTCCAAAATTTGAAGAAGCAAGTTGAACACATCTGGGTGAGCTTTTTCAATTTCGTCAAACAAAACGATAGAATAAGGATTTCTACGCACTTTTTCTGTAAGTTGACCACCTTCTTCGTAACCAACATATCCTGGAGGAGAACCAATAAGGCGAGAGACAGTGAATTTTTCCATAAACTCACTCATATCAACTCTTATGATAGAGTCTTTTGAGTTGAACATAAATTCACCTAACACCTTGGTTAAGTAGGTTTTACCCACACCAGTAGGACCTAAGAATATAAATGAACCAATTGGTTTGTTTGGGTCTTGAAGTCCCATTTTATTGCGCAAAATACATTTGCTAATAATATCAATAGATGCATCTTGACCAATAACTTTAGATTTAAGTGTTTGAGAAATTTTTCTAAGTTTCTCTTGCTCGGCCTCTACCATGCGTGTAACAGGCACATTTGAAATCATAGAAACCACTTCTGCAATGTGTTCTGTAGTAATTTCTACAGAGTTTTTACGCATTTCTTTTTCCCATTCACTTTTTGCTGCAGTAAGAGTTTTGTTCACTTCTGCTTCTTGGCTTTTATACTCATTAGCAAGTGTAAAGTCCTCTTTTAGAACAGCTTCTGCTTTATTTTTTTGAAGTTCGTTTATTTGCTCTTCAAGTTCTTTAATGTGAGAAGGCACTTTCACTGTAAGCAGATGCGAGCGAGAACCAGCTTCGTCTATAATATCAATTGCTTTGTCTGGGAAAGTTCTATCTGTAATATATCTGTCTGCATAGTCAACCGCAGCTTTCAATACCTCGTCAGAATATTTCACATTGTGGTGATATTCATATCTTTCTTTAAGATTTTTCAGAATATCCAATGTTTCTTCTTTTGTGGTAGGATTGATGATGATTCTTTGGAAACGACGTTCCAATGCACCATCTTTTTCTATGCTTTGGCGGTATTCGTTTAGAGTAGTGGTGCCAATACATTGAATAGTGCCACGAGAAAGGGCAGGTTTCATCATATTTGCAGCGTCTAAACTACCCGGAGTAGCACCTGCACCTATAATAGTATGAATTTCGTCTATAAATGCAATGATTTCTGGGTGTTCTTCAAGTTCTTTTAGAATAGATTTTAATCTTTCCTCAAACTGACCACGATATTTTGTGCCAGCCACAAGCGAACCCATATCAATAGACATAATTTTCTTGTCTAGAAGTAGGTGAGGGGCTTGTCTGTTTACAATTCTTGCAGCTAAACCTTCCACAATAGCAGTTTTACCAACTCCCGGCTCGCCAATTAAAACAGGATTATTCTTTTTTCTGCGAGTTAAAATCTGCATAACCCTTTCTATTTCAGCATCTCTGCCTACTACTGGGTCCAATTTTCCTGCAGCAGCAGCCTCTGTTAAGTCTTTGCCAAACGAGTCTAAAGCAGGAGTTTTGCTTTTAGATTTTGTTGTAGAAGCAGTTTTTGAAGAATAATTGTCTTTGCCAGCCATAGAAGTCTCAAATTTGTCATCTTCCTCTTCAGAATTTTCTGCAGAAGCAGTGAAATTTGGAGCGTCATTTGACATTTTTGTCACGCCAGCACCTAAATATTTGTTTACATCCACGTATGAAATATTGTATTCGTTGTTTAGCAAACCATAAATCATACTATTGTCGTATTTCAAAAATGCTAATAACAAATGTTCGGTATCAGCCTCTGGTTTTTTAGCAAGTCTTGCTTCTAAAAGACTGTATGTCAATATCTTTTCAGAGTTTTTCAACATTGGGAATTGACCCGGAGCAATCTCCTCATTTGTTTTTAAACTTGAGTCGATACTATGTTTTATCTTAGATAAATCAACCTTTTTGTCTTGCAAGTATTCATACGCCACACCAGAACCTAATCGCATCATTCCCAAGAATATATGCTCAGGAGCAATGTAATTATTTCCCAATCTAAGAGCTTCCTCATTTGCCAAACTCAAGATTTCTGTTACTTTTAATGAATATTTTCCGTCCATGATTGTACTTTAATATATAAAAAATACTGCAAAAATCGTGCCTATTTTTTAAATTAGGAATTAGGAATTAGGAATTGCCCATTTTTTTATCTTTTTTCTTTTGTTATTACACATTTTTTTAGTATCTTAGTACTTTCAAATTTAAACTTAAAAATAAACTTAAATGACAGATTCAGAGAGAATTATAAAGATTGACATTGAAGAAGAAATGAAGTCAGCTTACATTGACTATTCAATGTCAGTTATTGTGTCTAGAGCATTGCCAGATGTGAGAGATGGTTTGAAACCTGTTCACCGTAGGGTTTTATTTGGAATGGATCAGTTGGGAAACACTTCTGATAAGCCATATAAAAAGTCTGCGAGAATTGTGGGTGAGGTAATTGGTAAGTATCACCCTCATGGTGACTCTTCTATTTATGGTACTCTAGTTCGTTTGGCTCAAGATTGGGCTATGCGTTACACTTTAGTAGATGGACAAGGTAACTTCGGTGATATAGACGGCTCTTCTCCAGCTGCGATGCGTTATACAGAGGCTCGTATGCGTAAAATGGCAGAAGATATGCTTGTAGATATTGAGAAAGAAACTGTAGATATGGCTAAAAACTTCGACGAAACATTAGACGAGCCTACAGTTCTTCCAACACGTATTCCAAACCTTTTAATAAACGGTGCTTCTGGTATTGCCGTAGGTATGGCAACCAATATGGCTCCACACAATATTTCTGATACAATTGATGCCATTGTTGCATACATTGATAATAATGAAATAGAAGATGATGACCTTATTTCTATTATCAAAGCGCCAGACTTCCCAACAGGAGGTATGATTTATGGCTACAACGACGTAAAAGAGGCTTACAAAACAGGTCGTGGTCGTGTTGTAATTAGAGGTAAAGCAGATATTGAAACAGACGGTGATTCAGACCAAATTGTTATCACAGAAATTCCATACGGTGTAATCAAAGCTGATATGGTTCAACACATTGGCAACTTGGTAAATGAAAAACGTTTAGAAGGTATTTCAAATATATTTGACTACAGTAACCACGAAGGTATGCGTATTGTTATCAAACTAAAACGCGATGCAAACGCAAATGTGGTTCTAAACAAACTTTATAAAGAAACTGCACTTCAATCTTCATTTAGCATCAACAACATTGCGCTAGTAAATGGTCGTCCAGAACTTCTAAATCTACGCAGACTTATTGATTGCTTCGTAGAACACCGCCACGAAGTGGTAACACGTCGTTCTCAATTTGAACTTAGAAAAGCAGAAGAAAGAGCACACCTTGTAGAAGGTTTAATCATTGCTTCAGACAATATCGACGAAGTAGTTGCTATTATCAAATCTTCTAAAACTGTGCAAGAGGCTATCGAAAGACTTATGTCTCGCTTTGGTCTTACAGATATTCAAGCACGTTATGTAGTGGATATGCAACTTCGCCAACTTACTGGCCTAATGCAAGAAAAACTACGTGCAGAATTGGCTTCTCTATACGAAACAATCAACCGCTTAAAAGAACTTCTTGCAAATAAAGAGTTGAGAATGAACTTAATAAAAGAAGAACTTTTAGAGGTGAAAGATAAATATGGTGATGAAAGACGCACCCAAATCGTTTATGCTTCAGAAGAATTCAACCCAGAAGACTTCTATGCAGACGATGAAATGATTATCACTATTTCACACCTTGGTTATATTAAACGTACTCCACTTGCAGAATATAAAGCACAAAACCGTGGTGGTATGGGTTCTAAAGGTAGTGCAAGTCGCGACGAAGACTTCATCGAACACATTTATCCTGCTTCAATGCACAGCACAATGATGTTCTTCACTCAAAAAGGTCGTTGCTACTGGTTGAAAGTGTATGAAATTCCAGAAGGAAGCAAAACTTCTAAAGGACGTGCTATTCAAAACCTACTTAATATTGAGTCTGACGATGCAGTAACAGCATTTATTCGTGTTAAACAACTTCAAGATCCTGAGTACAACATGAATCACTATTTATTGTTCTGTACAAAAGACGGTATCATCAAGAAAACACGCCTAGAAGCTTATTCTCGTCCTCGTCAAAATGGTGTAAATGCTATCATCATTCGTGAAAACGACAAAGTTATTCAAGTACGCCTAACAAACGGTACAAACGAAGTTATCATAGCAAACAAAAATGGTCGTGCAATTCGTTTCAACGAATCTCGTGTAAGAGATATGGGACGTATTTCTACCGGTGTGAAAGGTATGGAGCTTGATGACGAAAACGATGAAGTAGTAGGAATGGTTGTGGTAGACCCACAAAACCCAGACAACATCATGGTTGTATCTGAAAAAGGTTACGGTAAACGCTCTGAACTAGAAGAATACCGTGTAACAAACCGTGGTGGTAAAGGTGTTAAAACTATAAATATTACTGAGAAGACCGGTAAACTTGTGGCTATTAAAACCGTCAAAGATGAGAACGACCTTATGATTATCAACAAATCTGGTATCGCAATTAGATTTGACGTGTCTAGCATACGTGTTATGGGTCGTGCTACTCAAGGTGTTAGATTAATCAACTTAGAAAAACGTGAAGATGAAATTGCTTCAGTTTGTAAAGTTGAAAAATCTGAAGAGGAAGCAGTGAGCGCAGAAGTTTCTGAAGAACTAGCTCAAGCACAAGAAAACTTTGAACAACTAGGTGAAAATATTGAAAATAACGAACAATAATTATTAACTAAATTCAGTAAAAAAATGAAAAAAATCGCATTATTTTTAGGCGCATTAATCGTTTCTACTGGTTTGTTTGCACAAAAAGCAAATATTAAAAAAGCAGAAAATGCACTTTATGAAGAACCAGTTAACTATGAAAAAGCAGTTGAATATATTGAATTAGCTAAGCAAAATCCAGAAACTGCAGAACTTTCAGACACTTGGTACACAGCTGGTCGTATTGGTTATGACATGGCTTATAAAGAAGTAAATAAATTTTATTTACAACAACAACCAAACTACGATGCAATGGGAACAGGTCTTGATATGATGTTTACCAACTATATGGAAGCAAACAAATTTGACTCATTCCTAGATAAAAAAGGTCGTGTTAAATACGAAAACAGAAAGAAAATGACTGCTGATTTCAAAGAAATGCTAGGTCAATACATTCAAGCTGGTATCAATGCTGGCGATGCTAGAAACTTTGAAAAAGCATATACATTACTTAATGAGTATTTGTTAATCTCTGATTCTGAAATGTTTGGTGAAAAATCTATTAAAGTAGATACCACATACAATGAAGTAAAATACTACGCTGCATTCTATGCTCGTCGTGCAGAAAAAGATGATGAAGCAATCAAACTTCTAGAAGAACTAAAACCTATTAAAAATAAAAATTCTGCATTTGTATTCCAAACATTGTCTGAAATCTATATGGCAAAAGGTGATACAGTAAAAGCTGAAGCTGCTCTAGAAGAAGCTGTTGCAATGTTCCCTTCTGATCCAAACGTAATTGGTTCATTAGTAAACCAATACATGATGACAGGTAAAAGCGAAAAAGCAGTTGAAAACCTAGACAAACTAGTAAACTCAGATCCTTCAAATGTACAATACAAAGTGGTTAAAGCTAGTGTGCTTGCTATTCAAATGAAAGAATTTGATAAAGCTAAAGCTACTCTAGAACCATTGTTTGCAGATGGTAGCGCTTCTAAAGATGCTTCTATTCTATTTGAAATGGGTCGTGTTTGGGCACTTGATGGTATGAACCAACTAGAAAAAGCTCAAGACATCGAAGACGACAAAGCATACAACAAAGCAGTAGCAGAAGCTAAGAAATGCTTCGAAAAAGCTCTTGAATATTACGAACCAGCTCGTGGCATTATGGCTCAAGACGATCCAAACCGCGAAACATTACTTCAATCTGTTCGTGAAATGTATGTTCGTTTAGGCAAAACAGGTTCTGCTGAATACAAAGCAATCAACGA
>JAXJWL010000025.1:0-2114 GCA_036308065.1 Paludibacteraceae bacterium | reverse complement strand
TATTTCTCTCTTCCATACTCTAAATAATTAAAATTTAATTACGTGGCAAAGATATGTATTATTTTTGTTTTATGCAATTTTTGCCACATATATTTTGGGGACAAAAAAAAGAAGCACCCCGTAGAGGGATGCTAGTTTACGGACGCTGTACGCAGTGTTCCTACATATTTAAATATTCACAAATCTATAGTAAATTACTTGCAAGCTCTGAAAGATAACTTCTTTCGCCTTTAATTAGATTGACGTGTGCGAAGATGTTTTGACCTTTCATTTTGTCAATTGTATAAACCAAACCATTTGAAAGCATATCAAGATATGGTTGGTCTATTTGTTGAACGTCGCCAGTGAATACTACTTTAGTGTTTTCGCCTGCACGGGTAATGATTGTTTTTATTTCGTGTGGGGTAAGATTTTGAGCTTCGTCAACAATGATGTAGGCGTCTGAAAGGCTACGACCACGAATATAGGCAAGTGCTTCGATGACCAATTGACCAGATTGTTGCATTTCGGTGATTGCGGTAAGTTCACGAGAACTTGCACTAAACTGATGTTTTATCACGTTTAGGTTGTCGAAAAGTGGTTGCATATATGGGGCAATCTTGTCTTTTTCTGTACCTGGAAGGAAACCTAAATCTTTGTTAGCAAGTGCCACAATAGGTCTTGCAAGAAGAATTTGTTTGTAGGTATTTGCCTTTTCAAGTGCAGCGGCTAGTGCCAACAATGTTTTACCTGTACCTGCCTTACCTGTGATGCAAACCAATTTAATATCATCGTTTAGAAGTGCATTAAGCGCAAATGCTTGTTCTGCATTTCGACCCTCAATGCCGTAGGCACGTTCTTTATTTACTCTCACAGCGCATTCTAGTTCACTATCGTATCGTGCCATCACGCTATTTCTTTCACTTTTCAAAATGAAATATTCGTTTGGCTCAATATCGTCTTTAAATGCAAACTCATTGATAGACACGGCAGATGTAGAATACATTTTGTCGATAATTGCACTATCTATGCCATCGTAGGTTTCTTGTTCGCGGTCGAAAATATCTTTGCTAGTGATTTTATCGTTGAAATAGTCTTCTGCCAATATTCCCACAGAACGAGCCTTCATTCTTAGGTTGATGTCCTTGGTTACCAAAATAGTTTTAGTCCCTGGTTGAGAATTTTGGATATACTCAGTAATGGCTAAAATCCTATGGTCTGGAGTATTTTCCATAAAGGCTTGCTTAAGAGTTGCAGAAGGTTCTTTGTTGATAACAATAAACAATTTTCCTAAACCCTCACCTATCTCAGCTCCTTTTTCAAAGAAATCGTTGTCGCTAATAGCGTCTAATTCTCTGGCAAACTGTCGAGCATTGTAATTGATTTCTTCATTACCTTTTTTAAATTTATCCAACTCTTCTAACACAACAATCGGAATATAAATGTCGTTTTCTTGGAAGTTATAAATGCACTTGTAATCGTGTAAAATTACGTTAGTGTCTAGGATGAAGTTCTTTTTTGCACTCATAGTAGTAAATTTTAGGATTTTGTATTGTAAATTTAATAAAAAAAGAAATTCTTTTATAATTTTGTAGTGTAAAATTTCTTAAAAAATGAATTATAAGGAAACATTAGAATATTTATTTGTAAAAACACCTGCTTTTCAACAAAAAGGTGAATCTGCATATAAACCAGGGCTAGCGAATGTGATGGAGCTAGATGATTTTTATGGAAACCCACATAAAAACTTTAAAACTATTCACATAGCGGGAACAAATGGCAAAGGTTCGGTGTCGCATACATTGGCAGCAATTTTGCAATCGGCTGGCTACAAAGTAGGCCTTTACACTTCGCCTCACTTAAAAGATTTTTCGGAACGCATTCGCGTAAACGGCAAACCAATATCTGAGCAATATGTGATAGATTTTGTTCGTGAAGCAGATGAGATTATTGGCAAACTAAATCCTTCATTTTTTGAGATTACTACTCTGATGGCATTTACATATTTCGCTCACGAAAATGTAGATGTGGCAGTGATAGAAACAGGTCTTGGCGGACGACTTGATAGCACAAATATAATATCTCCTGTGCTTTCTGTGGTAACAAATGTGAGTTTCGACCATGTAAACTTGCTT
>JAXJWL010000024.1:0-2774 GCA_036308065.1 Paludibacteraceae bacterium | reverse complement strand
GGTGTTTTATAATATTGTGCGTAACCGTAATCGTCTATCTGAGCCTCTTCCATGTGGAAACTTACAGAAACTACTTCGCCTAAAACGCTTAAATCCCATTTAGTCCAGTCTATTGCCCAAGTGTCATAATTATTGCCTATACATACCTAGCTTATGATAAAACTATACACATATAACTCTCTCGTTACTAAGTAAATAGTATGACACACAAGTAAACGAGATAAAAAATAAAAAAAGGCTAAATATGCTTTAGTTGATTCTTTACCCGTAATCCTGCAGGTCATAAATCTTATGTTTTGCATTAGGTAGGTCTTCTGACTTGTTCCGTTTTTTTACGCCTTCCCAGCTTTTAGCCAGTGGCAAAGTGTGTAAAAAACTTTTTATCCCTTTGGGAGAATCCCTTATGGGAAATCCTTTAGGGAGGAACTTACAGCAACAGGCATTGTTTTGGATTTTCACCAAATTCCCTTTTCACTCTCTTGTAGCAAACGTACAATCGGAGCGCCTATGCGATTGCAAAGGTAATAATAATTTTAATAATACCAAAAATTACAAAAAAAATATAATAAATTTGTAGTCTGAAAATTTTACCTATGTTATTCAAACACTGCATATTAAAACACTTCAAATTTGAGCCTACCAAGGACCAGACCACGTTTATCGACCTTTTTTCTTCGTTTATGAACAAAAGAGAGTCTCACAAAACTTTTTTACTTAAAGGGTATGCAGGTACAGGTAAAACCACGCTAGTAAGTGCACTTGTAAAGACTTGCAAAGAACTAAACGTGCCAATAATTTTGCTAGCACCCACAGGTAGAGCAGCAAAAGTGTTGGGCAATTATTCTTCTGCACCTGCTTCCACAATTCACCGTGCCATTTATCACAAAAAATCGATGGATATAGCATCAAATTTTGTGTTAGGATTCAACAAACTATCCAATGCACTCTTTGTGGTAGATGAAGCCTCTATGATAAACACCTCTAGCGAAAGCTTTTTTGGTACAGGCGACTTGCTGTCAGACTTGATAGAATATGTATTTTCAGGAGCACCAAACACCAAACTTCTTTTGCTAGGCGACGATGCACAGCTTCCTCCTGTTTTTCAAGAATACTCGCCAGCACTTGATGTGAAAAAACTAGAAAGCATGGGGCTAGATGTTACCTCTTGTACCCTCACAGAAGTGCTTCGTCAGTCGGAAGAAAGCGGTATTTTAGTCAATGCCACACATATTAGACAAAATATTGACACTCCAGAATGCTTGCAATTAGAATGTTTCCCAGATGTGAAAAGGGTAGATGGTAGCAATTTTGTTGAGTGCTTAGAGCAATCTTTTGCCACAGTAGGAATGGAAGAAACATTGATAGTGACCCGCTCCAACAAAATGGCGAGCCTTTATGCAAATGGCATTAGAAATAGAATACTTAGCAAAGAAGGAAAACTTTCTAGTGGCGACAAGCTAATGGTGCTTAAAAACAACTATTTCTTTGGCGGAGACTATGGCTTAGAACTTATTGCCAACGGCGACATGGCAGAAATAGTGCGTATGGGACGTACAAAAGAGCTATATGGTTTTAATTTTAGAGATTTAACTCTGTTTTTCCCAGATTATAGTTATGAAATAGATGTCACTATTTTAGAAGAGTCGCTCATTTGTGTTACGCCTGCCGAACTTCAAGAACTCAATACCAAACTTTTCAAAGCAGTAGAAGAGGATTACGCTCATATAAAATCGAAAAGAGAACGCTATAAAAAGATGCGAGAAGACAAATACCTTAATGCTCTACAAGTAAAACTAGCGTATGCCATTACTTGCCACAAAGCTCAAGGTGGTCAGTGGAAACACATTTATGTAGATATGGGACGCATAGCAAAAGACGAAATAGATATAAGTTTTATGCGTTGGCTCTACACAGCAGTAACTCGTGCCACAGAAAAACTGTATTTAATACAGTTCTCCGATGATTATTTTAAATAAAATTATTACCTTTGTAAATAAACGTTATTTAAGGTTATGAAGATAAAAACACTTATCTCTTTAGTATTGCTATTGGTAGGGTTTGTATCTTGTGTCGACGACAAATATAACTTCGACAATTTAGACTCTACAATGGAGTTGGATGCAAATCTAGTAGGTCCGTTAGGATATTCTAGTTTAAAGATAGTAGATATACTAAATGCAGACTCATTAGGAGAACTAGAAATCCATATCAATGGAGATACTATGTATTTGCAAATGGCTGATAGTCAATACTTAGGTAACGAACTAATAGACCAATTGCAAGTATTACCATCTACATCGTTTAGTTTGCACGTGCCAGTAGGTCTTTTGAGTCTGCTAGAGCCTACCGAAGCAGAAATCAATTATGATTTAGAACTAAAATTCCCAAATATCAACACCAACGAAAACGAACGTTTGGATAGTATTCTAATGGGAGAGTCAAATATAGATGTACTTATCAACTTCCCTAAAAAGATGAAGAAAGGTTCACACGTAAAACTTACCTTCAACGAAGACGAGTTGTATCTAAATCCAGACTTATACCCAGACAATGCCATTGAAATAGACTTAGAAAATATTGACGAAGAACACCCAATAATAGCTACCCATATCAATCTTTATGGAGCAATGCTTAGATTGAATGGTCAAGAGAAAATTCATATCAACTTCACAGGATATGTAAGTACAGATAAAGATATGGACATTTCAAACGTGTTTGATATTACATTGGATTGTACTCATATGAAACCACACATTACCTTTATGAACATAGGT
>JAXJWL010000023.1:0-1686 GCA_036308065.1 Paludibacteraceae bacterium | reverse complement strand
TCTTTAAGGTCTTTTACATAATGAAATTTGACACCTTTTACATAGATAGGTTTAATATCTTCTATGTTTTTTTGGTTTTCCTTACATAAAATAATGTCTGTAACGCCAGAACGTTTAGCTGCTAGGATTTTTTCTTTGATACCGCCTACAGGAAGCACTTTGCCGTGAAGAGTGATTTCGCCAGTCATAGCAATGTGTTTGCGCACTTTTCTACCTGTAATAGCAGAAAGTAGGCTGGTAGCCATAGTAACGCCTGCCGATGGACCATCTCTCGGAATAGCGCCTTCTGGCACGTGAATATGAATATTTTTGTCTTCAAAGAAGTCTTCGCTTATGCCAAATTCTTCTGCGTGAGCTCTTATGTATTGAAGTCCAAGGGTGGCAGACTCTTTCATTACATCGCCCAAGTTGCCAGTTAGGATAAGTTTACCTGCTTTAGATTTGCAAATGCTGGTTTCTATTTGAAGAATTTCTCCGCCCACAGAAGTCCAAGCCAATCCTGTTACAATACCTACTTCTTCTTTGTCGTCTTGTTCGTCTTTGCTAAATGGGGCAAGGCCTAAATATTCGTAAAGAGAACTTTCTTGTAGGGTGTCTGTAAAGTTTTCGTCAAGAGCACGTTTTTTGGCTGCTTTACGAGCAATTTTTGCAATAGTTTTGTCCAAAGCACGCACACCAGACTCGCGTGTATATTGTTCTATGATAGCACGAATAGTCTTTTTAGGTATAGAAATCACGTTTTCGTCTAAACCATGGTTTTCTAATTGCTTTGGAATAAGATATTTGTGAGCAATTTCTATTTTTTCTTCTACTATATAGCCACTTATGTTGATAAGTTCCATACGGTCTAGAAGTGGTTTAGAAATAGTTCTTAGCGAATTGGCTGTAGCTATGAACATCACGTTTGAAAGGTCGAAGTCCATATCTATAAAGTTGTCGTGAAACGCATTGTTTTGCTCTGGGTCTAGCACTTCAAGCAATGCAGATTCTGGATCGCCTTTATAGTCGTTGCCTACTTTGTCTATCTCGTCTAAAATGAAAACAGGGTTTGCACTGCCCACTTTTAGTAAGTTTTGGATAATGCGTCCTGGCATAGCACCGATATATGTGCGGCGGTGACCTCTAATTTCAGATTCGTCGTGAAGACCACCTAGCGAAATACGAGCATATTTTCTGCCCAATGCTTCCGCAATAGACTTACCTAAAGATGTTTTACCCACCCCAGGAGGGCCGTATAGGCAGATAATAGGTGAGTGAAGACTACCTTTAAGTTTTAGCACAGCAAGGTGCTCAATAATTCTTTCTTTTACGTCGTCTAAGCCAAAATGATCTCTGTTTAGTACTTTTTCTGCGCGTTTTAGGTTGAAATTGTCTTTTGTATATTCATTCCAAGGCAAATCTACCAAGGTTTGAACATAATTGTTTTGCACAGAATAGTCTGGAGAATGAGGTGAAAGTGCTTCAAGTTTTTGAATTTGTTTTTCAACAGCTTCTTTCACTTCTGCAGACCATTTCTTTTTAGCTGCTTTTTCTTTTATTTGTTTTAGGTCTTGTTCAGAAATACTTCCACCTAACTCTTTTTGAATAGTTTTAATTGGTTGTTGTAGGAAGTATTCACGTTGGTGCTTGTCTATGTTTTCCATTGCTTGAGATTGGATAGAAGACTTTATCTCAAGCATTTGGCTC
>JAXJWL010000022.1:0-2144 GCA_036308065.1 Paludibacteraceae bacterium | reverse complement strand
TCCGCCCATTTTAATGCCTGCAAACTCTGCCACAGCCTTGTTTCTACCCACTGTAGCCATTGTTCCAAGGTTTTTATAACGGAATGGTTTCATTTCTTTGCCTTTGTCTAGTCTTTTTAGGTTTTTAGCCAAAAGATTGCCTTGTTGGATAGCCACTTGAGCAAGTTGTGGGTGTCCTGCCTGCCAATTTGGGTCTACATTTGGCATTAAACATTGGTCACCGATGCTATAAACATCTTTCATTCCTTGCACTTGGTTAAACTCATTTACCAAGAATCTACCGCCACGACCAATGCTTTCTGTTGGCATTTTATCTATTTTTTGAGCAGTTACACCTGTTACCCAGATAAATGTGCGAGTAGCAATTGTGCTACCGTCGTTCATATAAACGGTATTGTCTTTGTAGTCTGTTACACGTTTATTCAATAAAACATTTACACCCATTGTGCGCAAATATTTAAGCACGCTAGCAGAAGATTTTTCGCTCATAGCAGCCAACAATCTGTCTTGTGACTCTATAAGATAAATATTCATCAAACTATTAGACAAATCTGGATAGTCTTTTGGGATCACAAAATTCTTCATTTCAGACAATGCGCCTGCCACTTCCACACCTGTTGCACCACCACCAACGATAACCACATTTAGCAGTTCTTGGCGTTCTTTATCGCTTGTACATGTAAGAGCACGTTCAAAATTGTCTAGTAAAGCATTGCGCAAACCCATAGATTCAGAAAGATTCTTCATAGGAATAGACTCTTCCTCAATATCTTTATTCCCAAAGAAATTGGTTGTTGTACCAGCAGCTAGCACCAAATAATCGTATGATAGTTTGCCTATAGAAGTTTGAATGATTTTTTCTTCTGGCATAATGCTAAGCACACTTGCCAAACGGAAATAAAAATCTTTTCTACGTTGGAAAATACGTCTAAAAGGGAACGCAATACTACTTGGCTCGATACCAGAAGATGCCACTTGATAAATAAGTGGTGGAAATTGGTGATAATTGTTTTTATCGACCAAAACTACTTGATAATTAGACTTTTTAAGTTTTTGAGCAAGTTTTAGGCCACCAAAACCGCCACCTACAATTACAACTCTTTTCTTGTCTGATTTAGGAATATTGCAACTCATAATGTAAATATTTTATTTATTCTTCTATTAACAATTTCATTAAATATCTGCGCGCATCATCGCCAATAACGCATTCAAATGGGAAACCTGCCACTACAATTTTTGATTTTTTGCCGACTGTTATTGCCGCTGGCAAATGGGTATCTGCATAGTATAAAATCGTTTTGCTTTTTTTATCTTCTGGCGAAATTGCCTCTGCATTTTGCACAAAATATTGTTTGGCATTTGGCCAAATTTGTAACTGGTAAAACATCTTTTGAGACTCCGCATAAAGCAAACCATTTTGCGTAGCAGAATCTTGCAAAAGTTTAAAACGAAGACCTTTTTGCATAAACACATCAGACTTTTCAGACGACGCCACGTGTGCACCTGTTATGATAAGTCTATGTTTTTTCTGTTGAACATATTCAAAAAGTACTTGTTGTAAACTGGTTGGATACAATTCAAATAGTGGTGTATCGCATTGTTTGCCCAAGATAAGGTCAACCACGTCGTAGTTGTTTAGGTTAGGGCTTATATCTGTCGCATCCATGCGGTCACTGAGCTTGTCGAAGTGCCCAGCATGGATCTTAGCATAACTTGTTTCAATAGCATTCTTACTGCAAGATGAAAACGAATACCCATTTTCACGAAGTGCCTTGCCGTGGATGTAAGGATAATTGAACGTATTGCCTTGTATCACAGTAGCCGTGTCTCTTTCCGATGCTCCAGAACCTGGATTATTGTCGTTTCTGTAAGGCACACCTTGTTTAAACTCGTATTGTTCGCCCACAAAAGACAAGTCGTAATGATAAGGCACACCATAATCCAATTGATGTTTAAAACCTGCCTCTGTCTCTGTTACAAAATAGTGAGGCGACGCCACCCTATCGAAACCATTGATAATCAACGCTTCACCTTTTGCATCAGAAAGTTGACACACCGACAATTCTTCCGAAGGAAAACTTTCTCCACCTTGATTCAACGCAGTAATTTTATAACGATAAAGCACATCTTTTTCAATTGGAAGC
>JAXJWL010000021.1:0-7935 GCA_036308065.1 Paludibacteraceae bacterium | reverse complement strand
TTATGTTCCTTAGTGGCGGTGGCTCAGACAGATTTTAAAATAGACGTAAAAAAACAACGTGCAGATGATATGATGGAGTTTACATTCTATTACAATGGTGTAAACAGAAATACTACATTTGAGGTGTTTAAATACGAAAATGAGGCAGAACCAGAAAAACCATCTATTAAATTTTCTACTTTAGAAAGACTTCCAGATGGTGTAGAAGCAGAAAATTTCTATAAAATGGAAGATGGTAATTTTGTTTTAGATCCAAATACAAAGCAATTGGTTTGCATCTATGAGTTTACTGGCAATGAGTCTTATTCTTGTTATCTAGATGGTCTAGACTTAACAGGTAGTACTGGTTATAAAATAGCAATAAAGGCAACAATAACAGATGGTAATGACAAAATAAAAGAGGAGACGATATTTATTAGAGAAGCGAACGGTCAATTTACAGGAAATGCCACTCCAGAAGCAAGTCAAAATGATGCTACTAAATATAAATTTAAATACGGTTTGCCAGATATTCCAGTACTTTCAGATGGTAAGTCTACATCTGTAAAACTTTCTTGGACTAGTAATTGTCTTTTCCCTGAACCTGGCACTAAACCAGACTTTTATACCATTTATGGTTATAAAACAGAAAATGGTGAAATTACTCACCTTAATATTGCTACAACTACAGATACAGAATATCTTATTACACACTTAGTTCCTTCTGTAGATTATCAGTTCTTTGTTCGTGCATATAAAGATGGTGCCTATTTATCAACCTCTCCAAATAGTAATGTTTATACTCCAGTGAGAACAGAGTGTCTTACTTTTACAGATATTATAGTGTCAAACAACAAAGAGACAGTTACTCTTACTATATTAGAATATGGTGATGGTTTTGATGATAGCGTGAATGCTTATGAATTGTCAAATGGAACAAATACTGCTACATGTACAAAGAATGATAAAGGTAGGTTTACTTTCCAATTTAACAGTGAGGTAGACTATACCAAAGAGTTTAGACTTGAAACAAAAATTAAGAAAGCAGAAGGTGAAGTGAAAGCAGTTGGTGTATTTGAATTAGATAACGAAGGTAAACTTTCAACTCAGCATTGTGATATAGAAATCGGTTTGGAAGTAACCAAAACAACCCAATATGTAGCAGAATTGTCATGGGATAATCCTGGATTTGATGTTAAAACTGCAATATTAGAAGTTATCAATCTTGATAATAGTAAAAGTAAAACAATTACACTAGAAAATCCTAGCGTAACTAAATTTTCTGTAGGGAATTTGGAACATTCTACAAATTATAAATTTGTATTGACCTTGGAAGACGGGGAAGGTTACAATACTACTAGAGACGAGGTTACAACCAAAACAAAAGTGGGTAGTATTTGTGGATTGGAAGGTGTTACAAGTGCTTCTTCGATTGGTTGTGGCGATAATGGATTTTTAGCGCCATACGATGTGGAGTTCTATACAGAGTATGAAAATGATAAGCCTAAAGTTACGGTACGATTTAGGCTAAATAGTGCTGACGAGATTAGTAGTGTTAATTTGTATTATGCCCCAGATGGCGGTTTTTTTACGACAATATTGAATATTAAGAGTCTTAAAATGGAAAAAATGTCTGATGGATGGTACTCTGCCTCATTTGAGAAACTGAGCGGTGTGGATAATATGGATGGAAGAAGATTTTATTTTTCAGTGGCGCTAACACCGGCTAAACGTTGTGGTAACTGGCCCTTGAACTTCTATCTGACAAAATCTGTGGCATATCAAGTAGGAACAGGTTGTCAAGACGAGGAGATATATAAAATCATAGAGTTTGAAAAAACATACGATGCTCAATCTCAGCTTACGCTTCAAACTACTGGTAGTATGGCATCTGTAGGTGTGTTCCCTGAAAGCGGATATAATAAAACTACAGGATTTGATTTAAAACAACGTTTGTATTATAACAATTTCAACGATGCTCCATCTAAATTTACTTTAGATATTTCAAACTATGCTGTCGGTAAATATTATATGCACATTCACGACGTGTATGGTGAAGCAGACGGATTAAAATATTTATGGGCTATTTATTAATGAGGAGGGAAGAAAATATGAAAACAATGATGAATAAAATATTAAGCGTTTTAGCAGTATTCTTTTTCTGCCTAACAACTTTCACTGCGGGAGCAGCGAATATTATTCCTGCTGGCACAGAACTGTATTTGAAACCTAATAGTAACTGGAAAGCAGATGGTGCAAGGTTTGCAGCTTATTTCTTTACTGATAATGTTGGTTCGGAATGGGTAAGTATGACGGATTGTGACGGAGATGGTATTTACGAAGTGAATTCACCTAATAAAGAATATGCCAAAGTAATCTTCTGTCGTATGAATCCAGCTAATACGACTAATAATTGGGATAAAAACTCTAATTTTTGGAATCAAACTGCTAACTTAACTTACGATGGTACTAACAATACGTATACAGTAGAAGATGGTACTTGGGATAATGGTAATGGAACATGGAGCTCACACACACAAGATTATTACATAGCTGGTAATGGTACAGCAGGTAACCCTTGGTGTAATGGAAATGATTGGGGTGCTAATTTTGCTGATAATAAATTACAAGGAACAGGTGATGTAAGAACTATTACCTTTAAAAACGTACCTCCTGGTGTCTATAAATATAAAATAACAAGAGGTAGTTGGAATTGTGACTCATGGGGATATAATGGTGGAGATTTAACACTTGAACTAGCGCAATGGTCTGATGTTACAGTCTCATTCAATGTGTCGACTAAGTATATCGAAACAGAAGCGAATGAAGTTAAAGATTTAATGACAGTTTACCTTGATCCCAAAGTAGAAGGCGGAGGTGATTGGATGGTTAATAATGAAGCTCGTATTGCTGTATATTTATTTAATTCAACTGATAATACAAAATATGGTTGGGTAAGTGCAAAAAAAGATGACAATGGTCTATATTATGCCCAATTCCCTGATGCGTATAATACCTATATTTGGTGTAGAATGAAAGGTGATAATGGCGATAACAATTGGGAAAACAGATGGAACCAAACGGATAACATTACTTACGTTGCAGATAAAACTCTAACAAAATTGACCAGTTTTGGCGATGGATACGCGAAGTCTTATCAAATGATTAACTGCACATTCCCTCCGATAGAAGAGGAATTCCCTGTAATGGTACGCATCAATCAGTTTGTAGAAAGCGATCCTTGTAATTATTTGTTCCAATCCTTTGAAGAAGCTTGGATTGTGCTAAAACAAATAAAGACCTTTGCACAGTAAATGGTGATGCAGTAACCTTAAAACACCCTGTAAACATGTTGGTTACTTATGGTGGTGAAGCCTATAAAGGAGCAACAGAGGTGCATCATACTGGTGGACAAGTACCTGCAACGGTTATTATGTTTAAGGATATAAACCCTAATGGTGGAGAACCTTTGGTAATTACAACAGCAGACCCAAGAGGTAATCGTGCCGTATTGGTACACCCAGTGGTTCGTAACTGTAGAAACATCATCTTTGACAGATTGGATATTGTGGGTGATAAAGATACCAAAGATAACGCCATGGATATGGGAGTTGATATGGGTGGAACGGCTCATAGTATGGAAAATATGGCGCTAATTCTACGCCCAGATGATGCAGAACCAAGCAATATTACCATTCAAAACTGTAAAGTAGAGTCTTGGGGTAGAAATGCCCTTCATATTGTGGGTGTAAAAGGCATGCACATAGAAAACAACGAGTTCTTTACTCACTATGACTACACAGGAAGCGATGAAGAAAATAAGTGGGCAGTAGATTGGGGCGCAACCATTAAGTTTGTAAACAGTACCGATATTAAATATTTGCGTAATAGTTCCGAAGGTACGTTGGCTACTTCGTTGTTTGTACAAGGCTGTAAACGCATTTTGGTAATGAATAACGTGTTCTGGAATGATAATGCGGTGAAACTTAACGATTTAGCAAAATCTGACAGAACAGTGGCAAGCGTGCGTTTGGTAACCTATAACAACAATGACCTAAAAATTGAAAACATTGGTATTTATTACAATACTTTCTATATTAAGGATAATGAAGTAGGAGACGGTGTGTACGATCACTTTGACTTTTTCCGTTTGGGTGGTTTAATGCAAAATATAGATACAGAAGGGGAAAGGAATGCATTTAACCCAGAAAAAATTCGTTTCCAATACAACAACTGTTATAGTTACGACGATGATATAGCTGGAAACAATAAAAAAACTGATGAAAAAGTAAAATTCTATCTACAGTCTTTTGGACATGATACTAATTGGTGTCAAAGCTTCAAATACAACAACTTCTGGAGCGAATACGACAAAAACCAAGAAGAAAAAGAACCAAATCATGTTTCCTCTAATTTTGAAGTGGGTATATTCTGTACAGGAGAAGATGAAACATACAACGCTTACATAGATATGCGAGGACAAGTTTGTGCCACAGACCCTGCCAATCCTAGTGCATTGGTAGTAAAAGGTTCTGGCTTGAATATTGGTACTGTTATTATAGATGATGTTTCCGGGCTTGGTGCCGATAAAATCTTTACCGATAGGCTAAATGGTAATACAGAAAATCCTGTTCGTCCTACCACTGTGGTGGATAATAGCAATGAATCGTTGTCGCCATCAGATCATATCTACAAAGAACCAGGTACCATTCATTTCTATACGTCGCCTATTGTAGGTTCGCAAACAACAGATGTGCACGTTAGTTCTGTTGCACTTGATAAAAATAGTAAAGTGTATTTGTCTATAGTAGATGGTGATGTTCAATATTTTGCAATAACCGATGATAAAGGAGGCTCTTTGCCAACGGATGGTACAGGAACCTATTTACAATCGGATAACAACGGTTCTTTGGATAATGCTCCTCTATTTGTTACCTTTAAACGTCCTACGGGGCAAACTGAGGGTGCTACTTTTAGTGCATTCCTACAAATTCAGCCAGCATCAGACCAAAGCCTTAAACTGCTTATTCCGCTAAAAGGACACAACACGGTAAAAGTAAAAGACATTAAAGGTGCTTGGACAGTAGGTGCTTTCCAACAACGCGAAAGCAAACCTGTTAAGACTATTATTTGGAGTGGTTTAAAATCAACAGACTGGGACAACCGCAATAACTGGTACAAGGAAGACGGAACGATAGTAACCTGCTTGGATGTATTAGACAAGGATTTAACTGTTATTATTCCAAGTAAAAATTCAGAAAATTACGTTACACCAGATGGAGGTATTATCAATTATCCTACCTTGCCTGCTATTTCTAACGAATATGACTTTAAGAATGCACGTACCAATAAATGGAACGGCGAACAAGTAAATGCAGGTAGCAATGCCAGTGCAAGTACCACCAAAGTAGCCCACAAAATTTATATGGAATATGGTGCTGCTTTAGTAGGTGTGGAAGAACTTGCAAAAGGAACTTCACGTTACACCGAAGTAGAGCAAGAATTTGTTGCTCGCAGACACGATTGGCTACTTGTAGGTGGTGTGGTAAATCCTTTCAAAGTAGATGAAGAAGGAAATCTTGTTACACGCCCTATGGTGTCTGGTGATTATTACCTTGGTCATTTGCCACACGTGTATATGCACTCTGCTAATATAGGTGAGGAGAATGGAAATGTTAAGGTAGGTTGGGATGAGTCTTTTGCTCCACTAAATGTAGAAGTAGACCCTAAACGAGTATTCGCGGTACGCTTGCCAAACCAATATGGACCTAAAAAATGGCCTGCTGAGGTTTATAACAGAAAGAATAACCCAGAAATACCATACGATGGCAATGCACCTCATACATACAAATTCACAGGTCGTTTTTATAATGAGAAAAATGTGTTGGTGTATGAAGATTTAGTTCCAGAAAAACCAGTTCTTTTAACTAACACATATCCAGCAAATATTAATGCTTGTAAGTTGCAAGAAGATAATGGAACTATTCAGATTTATGATTACGACAATAAAGAATTTAGAGCGGTAGGTCAAGATGAAACTGATGCAGAGATACTTTCTCAACATGGTTTCTTATTTACTCCAGCTACTGGTATAGAGGATTTAGAAGTAGATAAAGGATATTATAAATCCACTGCTACTGGTCATAGATCTGCTGCAGAAGAGGTTTACTCATTCAGAATAAAGACAACCAACTATAAGGAATCTGTTTCTAGTGAAGTGTATATTAGTTTCGACGAACTAAAAGAAGACGTTGCTAATTATTTCACAGACGCACCTAAGGTATTCAATGGAAAACAAACTGCTTTGGCAGAATTGTATGTAATGAGATACGACAAAAAATGGGCAGGTATTAGCATTCCAGAAATGACTAAATCAATTCCACTAGGTGTGAAAGTAGCATCAAACGACCAAAAATTTATATTTAGTCTTGCTAAATCAAATCTTCCATACGAAATATTCTTGGAAGACAGACAAGAAGGAAAAACTTACAACTTGTCTGCAGGTGAAAGATGCGTAGTAGAAGATTTAGTAGCAGGCAATTGTGAAGGTCGTTTCTATATCAATCTTCAAGAAATAGTTGAAGAAGATGAAGAAGAAGATGTTCCTACCGATGTGGAGGAAGCAACCTCTTCAAACCCTGCAATAGATATTTTCACAAACGAAAATACTCTAGTGGTGTCTGCAAATAGTGAAGTAGAACTTCAAACTATCGTGATTTCAGATATGTCTGGTAAACATCAAGTTTATAATGTATCTGGACAATATGTAGTGTTGAATTTACCAGTATCTACAGGCGTATATACAGTGAATGTGATAGGTGATACCACATCAACTATTGAGAAAGTAAGACTAGACTAATAGGAGAGTAAAATTATGAAACATATAATATTCCTTACACTATTAGTTTTACTAAGTATTGCAACAACTGCATTTGCTGTGAACTTGCCTACTTACTCATTTTTTGGTGCCAACGAACTATATGCAGAAAATGAGGATATAGTAGAAATCTCTGAAGGAACAACAATTGCTGGTATTAATATGCGTTTGCAAACCGACAATGAAGGTTGGGGTAATACTTGCACTAAAGCTGGTCTTGCTGAGCAAGCGGAATGCCAAGACTGTTGTGATGCTTCTTGGGCTGCAGATGGTTATAAAGATGCTAGTGAAGTACTTTACGATACCTGTATGAAAATGTGTGGTGGTGGTCCTTCACTGCCACTCGGCTCAACGCTTTGGTTATTACCATTTATATTAGGATATGGAATCTATAAAAAAGTTAGAACTTCTAAATCGGGCACATCGACAGGCTCAGTGACCGATTTAGCCTAAACGCCTAAACAAATCACCAATAAAAGAGCAGACTGTTAAGTCTGCTTTTTTATTGTATAAATGCCTCCGCTTTCTCTAGTGAGTCTAGTTTCCCTACATCAAGCAGTTGCAGTCCCTCTTGGGTGTATGCTTTTATTTTTTCGTCTTTGCAGGTGTTTAGATAGAAATCTATGATAGAGAATTTCTCTGGATATGCGCCAAAATATTTGAATAGGCGAGGGGAGAAAATATGAATACCGCTAAATGCAAATTCATTTAGATTGCTAATATCTATGTCTGAGTATGGACTTTTCACTTCGCCTGTGGTTTTGTTTGTCCAGGCGGTAAGGTTGCCTTCTGGACTAAAAAGTAGTGCACGAGTGCTGTTTCTTTTGCTCACAAGTAGTGTGGCTGCAGAGTCTGCCTCGCTATGTGCTGCAATAAGGGCATTTAAATCTACATTAGACAAAATATCCACGTTGTGAATAAGGAAAGGCTCGTCGCCAAGCAAATCTACTGCGTGCTTTATAGCACCGCCAGTCTCTAGGAGCATTTGTCTCTCGTCAGAGAAAAGTATCTCTACTCCAAAGCTATTTTGGCTTTTTACATAGTCTATTATCATATCACCGAAGTGGTGAATGTTTATC
>JAXJWL010000020.1:0-18278 GCA_036308065.1 Paludibacteraceae bacterium | reverse complement strand
GTTGTAGATAAGCAAATAAAACAAAAACAAGAAAAAGCTCCGCTTCCTTTCGACCTTACTTCGCTTCAAGCAGAAGCCAACAGACGTTTCAACCTTGGTGCGCAACAAACATTAGATATTGTGCAAGCACTTTACGAACGTCATAAAATGCTAACATATCCACGTACAGGTAGTCGTTACTTAGGCGACGATATGCTTGCTGAGGTGCAAAAGAAGCTAGGCGCTTTAAAAGAAAACGACTTTGGAAAATCGTATCTTACTGCCATTGAAACACTAGAAAAAGGCAAACTCAACAAGGCATGTTTCGATAGCAAACAACTTACAGACCACCATGCTATTATTCCTACCTTTCAGAATATGAAATCATATTCTACACTTACAAAGGAGGAAAAGAATATCTACGAAATGGTTTGTAAACAGCTAGTTATGGCACTTCTTCCTGTTTGTAAAAAAGAAGTTCTTTCATACAAATTTCATTTCTCAGACGAAAAAGAACTCCTAGAAGCATCTGGTACAAAGATAAAAGAAGCAGGTTGGCGTATGGTTTTAGACAAAGATGTGCCAGCTGCAGAAGATGCCGAAGCAGAAGACGAGCAAGCACTTCCAAATCTTAAACTTCAAGATATAGTTGATGTGCAGGAGAAACGCATCAAGGAAGGTATGACCAAAAAGCCTGCCTTAATGACAGAAGCAACACTTCTTAAAGCAATGGAAACAGCAGGTCGCCAACTAGACGACCCAGAAGCAGTGCAAGCAATGAAAGATTGTGGTCTAGGCACTCCTGCTACTCGTGCAAACATCATTGAGACTCTCTACAAACGCAACTATATAGTAAAAGAGAAGAATAAACTTATTCCTACCGAACTAGGTTATCAAGTTTACGAACTTACAAAAGAACTTCCTATAGGCAACCCATCCCTAACAGGTGAATGGGAAAAGAAACTCAACCTAATGGCAAAAGGAGAGTACGAATCTGATATTTTCTACAACGAGATTCTTGCCTTTACAAAAGAAGAAACAGCACATATTTTGTCTACAGGCGAACAAGTGCAAACACAAGTGCTAGACGGAGTGCGTTGCCCTGTATGTGGAGAACGATTAAAAGAACTTCCTAAAGGCTGGGGTTGTGTAGGTTTTAAAACCACAGGCTGCAAATTTGTACTTTGGAAAGAAATGGCAGGCAAAACTCTTACCGAGAAACACCTACGCCAAATGATTGAAAAAGGCAAATCTGAGGTAATAAAAGGCTTTAAAAGCAAGAAGGGCACAGACTTTGATGCTCGTGTAAAATATAGTGCAGAAGAGGGTAGAGTAGTGTTCGACTTCACTCCAGAAGAAATAGGCGAATGCCCAATTTGTGGGAAAGACATTATAGAAGGCAAACGTGGTTTTGGCTGTAGCGGTTACAAGGAAGGATGTAAATTTGTGCTTTGGAAAGAAAAATCTGGTAAAATCATTACCCTTTCGCAAGCGCAACGCCTACTAAAAGGTGAAACTATTGCACTTAAAGGTTTCACTGCAGAGGATGGCACCAACTTCGACTCAAAAATCAAACTTGTGCCTACAGAAGACCCTGCAAACCCATATAAAGTAGATTTTGTAAAAACAGATAAGAAGACTAAAAAGAAGTCGGAATAGTCTTACAGAGTAATGTGGTGTGCTTCGATATTCTCTTTTAGAAATGCAGAAGCAGATTTTTTGAACTTATCCACAGACTCAGTAGTGTAGAAAATGCACTCTCCGTTTTTACTAAGTCTAGTTTCCATTTCAGGATGTCTAAAAAGATAATCTTTTAGTCTATCGGCAATGATAGGACCTTGAGAAATAATTTGCATGTGCTTTGGCGCATGCATTTTTATTTTATCTACAAGAAGAGGATAGTGAGTGCAAGCCAACACTAAAGTGTCTATTTTAGGGTCTGCACCTAGAAGTTCGTCAATGTATTTCTTAACGAAAAAATCAGCCCCATCAGAAAGGTGTTCGCCGTTTTCTATAAGTGGCACCCACATAGGACAAGCCTGTCCAGTAACAACAATTTCAGGGAAGATTTTATTTATCTCCATAGGGTAGGAACCAGACTGAATAGTACCCTCAGTACCAAGAAGTCCCACATGAAGTGATTGGGTAAATTCTCCCACCTTTTCGGCAGTTGGGCGTATCACGCCAAGTACTCTTTTGTTTGGAGCAATAAGTGGTAGGTCTTTTTGTTGAATTGTACGTAGTGCTTTAGCCGATGCAGTATTGCAAGCAAGGATGACCAAGTCACAATCAAGTTCAAAAAGTTTTTTCACACATTCAAGTGTGTATTGATACACCACTTCAAATGAGCGTGTACCATAAGGAGTACGAGCATTATCGCCCAAGTAAACATAATCGTACTCAGGCAATAATGCTCGGAATTTTTCTAATATTGTTAAACCTCCGTAGCCAGAATCAAAAACACCAATTCGAGCCATCAGGTTTAATTTTTATTGAATGTTAAGTGCCTTTTTAATTAAAGGTAATACATTTTCTGCTTTAGGAGAAACGTAAGGAACGATATTAGCAGAGTTGTCAATAATGAATGTGAAACCATTTTCGTCACCAACTTTCTTGATAGCTTGTTGAATTTTGGTTGCGATAGGAGCCATCAATTCTTGGTTCTTTTTCTTTAAAGTGTTGTCTGCATTTGCAGCAAACTCTTGAATAGATTGTTGAAGACGAGCAAGTTCAGTTTCTTTGTATTGTCTGATAGCAGGCTCTAGAGTTTCTGCAGTAGAAGCGTATTCTTGATATTTTTTTTCAAACTCTTCTTGAAGTTTTTTAGCTTCAGTTTGATATTTTAGGTTGATGTTTTCCAACTCAGACATAGCCGCGTTATATTCTGGCATAATGGTAATAACTTCTTGAGCGTTGAAAATACCAATTTTTAGGTCTTGAGCCATTACTGTGAATGGAAGAGCCAATAGTAATGCAATAAAAATCTTTTTCATATCTTAATATATTTTGTTTCGTTTTTAATTATTTTGCGTATCCTAGTTTTGCTAACACGTCGTCGCTGATATCAACAGCAGGGTTTGCAAAAAGAATGCTTGGTGAAGATGCTCTATCGTCTACACGCATATATTTTTTAGCTTCAGCAATCTCTTTAATAGCGTTGTAAATTTCTTCTTGAATAGGTTTCATAAGACTTTCACGTTTTTTGTAAAGTTCACCATCGTTGCCGAAGTATTTACGTTTAAGTTCTTTCACCTGAGTTTCCATATCTAAAATTTCTTGTGCTCTTTCCTTTTTTTGTTCGTCAGAAAGTAGTACCATTTCAGATTGATAACTTTTATATTTTTTTTGAATTTCTGAGTTAAGAGCAGAAATTTCTTTTTCCCATTTTTTAGAACTTTGTTCTATTTGTTGTGTTGCAGATTCGTATGCAGGAATATTTTTTAGGATATATTCCATGTCTACTAAAGCCCAATTTTGTGCCATTGCACTAGTCAATGCGCCTAATGCCACGATTGTTAATAATAGAATCTTTTTCATATATTTTCGTTTTTAAGTTGTTTACTCAGTTGTTTAGACGGCGTTTATGTGTATAGGTTTAAAAGTTATAGGGCAAGAGTTCTAAATGAAATTTAGAACTCTTGTCCTATAACAAAGTGGAACTGACTACCACTAACTTGGCCGTTGACTTTGTCGAAACCGTATGCCCAGTCCACACCAAGAAGACCAAACATTGGCATATAAACACGCAAACCTACACCAGCAGACTTCTTAAGGTCTAGAGGGTTGTAATCTCTATAGTCTTTCCAACAGTTACCTGCTTCAGCAAACACCAATGCCCACACCATAGTACTTTCTTTCATTAGGATAGGGTATCTTAGCTCAATACTAAATCTGTTGTATATATTACCAGCCTGACCACCGTCGTCGTAATAAGGGGTCAATGCACCATTTTGATAACCACGAAGTGCTACAGTTTCTGTTGCGTAAGTACTGCTGTAACCACTCATACCGTCACCACCTACCCAGAAGGTTTCAAATGGAGAACGCTTGTGAATGTTGTAGTAACCCAAGAAACCAAATTCTGCACGTCCCATAAGCACAAGTTTGTTGTCTTTGGTAAGTGGGAAGAAGAATTTAGACTTGAATTTTACTTTGTAATACTCAATCCATTTATATTTTTCTTGCATAGAGGCATTTTCATAATCAATACCGTCCCATGCTGAATATGGAGGAGTAAGTGCCACAGAAAGAGATATTTCAGAACCTCTACTTGGATAAATAGGTTGGTCTAATGAGTTACGTGAAAGCACTGCAGAGATATTGAAGTTGTTTGCAATACCGTCTGTTAGAGCAAAATAGTTCCAGTTGCTTAGGTTGTAATTTAAGTAAGCAATCTGACCATACAATGTGAAATAGTCGTCTGGCCAGTTTAGTCTAGTACCAATACCTGCAGTAATACCTAATGTTTTAATGTATTTATCTGGGTCGTAGTCGTATGAATACCAAGAGTTGTCACCATAGTAAGAGTTGCTATAGTTTGAACTATATGTGCTACTTACACCAGATTGGATAGAATAGTATGCTGAGAAACTAAATGAGTTTGGACGTTTACCGCCAAGCCATGGTTCGGTAAATGACAAACTATATGCTTGATAATAAAGACCGTTGGTTTGAGCACTAATAGAAAGTGTCTGACCATCACCTTGTGGCAGTGGACGATATTTCTTGAAGTTGAAAATGTTTTTAAGTGAGAAGTTTGTAAACTTCAAACGAAGAATACCAACCACACCAGTTTGACCCCAACCCGCAGAAAGCTCAATTTGGTCATTACGTTTAGATTCAAGTACGTATGTTAAATCTACAGTACCGTTTTCTGGGTCTGGCACAGTTTTGATGTCCATTTTGCCAGGTTCGGCTGAGAAGTGACCAGTGGCAGCAAGTTCACGCATAGAACGCATAATGTCCGATTTGCTAAATAAGTCACCCGGTTTGGTTCTTAGCTCACGTCTTACAACTTGTTCGTACAAGTATTCGCTACCTTCAATATTTACCCTGTTGATAGTTGCCTGACGACCTTCTAAAATACGTATCTCTAAGTCAATAGAGTCTTTGTATATGTTGGTTTCAACAGTTTGCATATTGAAGAATAGGTAACCATTGTCTAAATAAAGGTTACTTACACAGTCGTCATCAATATTTAGTCTCTCGTCTAGTTTCTTTTTGTTGTAGATGTCGCCTCTTTTGAAACCTAACACTGCATTTAGGTAATCTGTATTGTAAATAGTGTTACCAATCCAGTTTATATTTCTGATTTTATATTGTTGACCTTCGTTTAATTTGATATAAACGTTTACGTATTTCTTTTTATCTGTGCTTTTTGCAGTGTCTGCATAAACACTATCGCAAAGAATCTCTGCGTCTCTATAACCCAACTCATTGTACTTGTCAATAAGTAGGACTTTGTCGTTTTTATACTCTTTAGGAATGAATTTTTTGCTTCTAAAGATGTTTAGGAAGTTATTTCTATCATTAGTTTTCTTCATGGCTTTGTCAAGTTTTTTTGCAGAAACTTGTTCATTGCCTTCAAAAATCAAATGATTAACCTTAGTTTTTACGCCTTTATCAATTCTAATGTCAACTATGGTTTCAGAACCTTCTTCCTCTCTAGGAGTAACAGAAGATTTTACGTAGTAATAACCTTTTTCTTGATAATAATTGGTTATAAATCTTTTAGCTTTGTCAATAGAGTAAGGGGTAAGTTGTCCGCCCTTGCTTATGCCCATGCCTTTTTCAAGTTCCTCAATCTCTTTTTTCTTTGCTCCGATAAAGTTGATTTGAGAAATCTTTGGGCGTTGGTCTAGGTGGATATTAAGCCACACATCTCTACCTCTAATGGCAGCAATTTCTACTCTAACGTCTTTAAATAGACCTTGTTTCCAAAAGCGTTTTACTACATTTGAGATTTCGTCACCTGGGATAGTGATTTTTTCACCCTTTTTAAGACCAGAATATCCAATAAGCACATAGTCTTCGTAGTTGTTTTTACCAGAAGTTGTAATCTCAGAAATGGTATATTCTTGTGGGTGAGAGTAGTTTATCTCAGGAAGTGACTCGCCAGTAATCACATTAACTGGTTCAGACACAGAGATACTATCTGTGCCTCCCAATAACTGAGCATAAATATTACTAGCAGTTAGGAATATAAGCAGGTGTAAAAGTATAATTTTAAGGTACGAGTTCATTCCTGCTTATTTGTTTATTTGTTCGCTTGTTTTACCAAAACGACGTTCTCTTGATTGATAATTAATAATAGCTTTGTAAAGGTCTTCTTTTGTGAAGTCTGGCCAAAGCACTTCGGTGAAATACAATTCGCTATATGCAATTTGCCATAATAGGAAGTTACTAATTCTATATTCGCCACTTGTTCTAATTAGAAGTTCTGGGTCTGGAATATTTTTAGTACACATATAGCTAGAGATTAACTCTTCTGTGATGTCTTCTTGTTTGATAATGCCATTTGACAAGTCTTTTGCAATATCTTGGGTTGCTTTTGTGATTTCCCAACGAGAAGAATAACTTAATGCAAGTATAAGAGTTAGTCCTGTGTTGTTTTCAGTTACTTTAATGCAAGCCTCTAGTCTTTCTCTCACGTCTTTTGGCATACGAGAGTTGTCGCCAATGCTTAGAAGTCTTACATTGTTTTTGTTTAGGGTAGGGGTCTCTGCTTCTATTGTGTGAATAAGAAGACTCATAAGTCCTTTTACCTCTTCTTCTGGTCTGTTCCAGTTTTCTGTGGAGAAAGCGTAAAGGGTAAGGAACTTAATACCCAATTCTGCAGAAGCTTCTGTTACTGCACGCACAGAACTTACTCCATTGTTGTGACCAAATAAACGCAATTTTCCTTGTTTTTTTGCCCAACGACCATTACCATCCATGATTATAGCCACATGTGAAGGTAAATTTTCTAAGTTTATTTGTTCCTTAATTTCGCTCATATTATCTACAGAATTTTTTAGTATCAAATAGGTTTACAGATAGTGAAATGTTTGCTAGTGAGTAGAAGTCTGTGTCTAGGAATCCTACTTTTGGTGCCCCGGTAGGGTTGTTAAGTATTTTATTACTTTCGTTTGTTACATCAAACTTGTCTGTAAATAGTTTGTGAATACTCCATTGTATTCCTAATGTCATTCTTTGGTTTATCTTCCATTTACCACCAATTGCAAATGGTATTGAAAGCTCGTACATGCTAGAACCTCCATAAAGGTTGTTGTATGCACATAAACCTATGCCTATCATAATGTATGGAGTGGCATCAAATTTAGATTTGTAATAACTATTCTCGCCAATATCAAAGAAGTTGAATTCAACTGCTGCTTGAATATCTACAAATCCTCTTTCAAATTTAGCATATTCTTGACCATTTGGTAAAATATAACCAAAGTCTCTAGTGTCTCCTTCTACCTCTGCATAGTTGACATCTAGTTTGATAGCCCATCTAGTGTCTATATTGTATCTATAGAATGCACCAGCGGTCCATCTTGCTCTATTGAATGGTGTTACATGGTTTGCATCACCAAGGTAAAAAGCTGTACCACCTGAAAGTCCTAGTTCATGGTTATACTCTGCACTACATAAACCATAGCCGAAGAACATAAGAGACAACAATGTTAGGATTCTCTTATGTTTAAGAATGTTCTTAGTATTCATTTAATAAATTTAATAGAGTATAATTTCTCAATATAAAACAAACTATGGTTTAATGTGCAAAGATAATGAATATCTTTGTTTTAAAGGGTATCTAGACGATAAATATTATAGGAATAATTCATAAAAAAAGTAAAAAAAAGAAGCCGACTTTGTGAGTCGGCTTCCTACTTTTATCATAGAAATATTAATATTCCCAAAGATCTTGTTCAAAGTTGATGATAGATGTTTTGATACGTTCTTGCTCTTTGTGCATTTCTTCAGCTGTGCTGTTGTATTGAAGCAAGTTACGATTCATGGTAGATGATTCTTTATAGATATAGCTACCAAATCTACGTTTGATAAACAGGTCATCCATACTTTCACGAGCACCGTTGTTTCTGTCTGAAAGAAGCGCTTCTTGTTTTGCTAGATATGGACGTAACTCGTCGTATCTTACCCAGAACAATGGACGTTTTTGAAGACCTAAATCGTAGTCTTGTTTGTACCAAATAGGGCAAAGAGAAATCAATCTAACATTGAATACAGAGTTGTGTTTGTCGAAGTACCATACTTCTTTTGCATAGTATTTTAATACTTCTCTGTTAGGAATGTTACTTTCGTCAATTTCTACGCTTAGAGTGTCACCTGTAATTGAGTCTGTTTGAACAGTTAAAAGGATGTCGCATGTTTTAACGAATTCATCAAATGGTAGTAAGTTATCTTCATTGAAGATTTCTTTGCCGTCTAGATAATCGTATGCTTTAATCTTGTCTTGTTCATAAAGACGGAAAATAGTTGTAAACAGACTTTGGCGGTTGTCACTAGCTTCTTCTGGGAAATACAGAGGGAAGTTAATTTTTTCGCGTAAGTCGATGATACGATATACTACTTTTTGCCAGATAACATCATCTATTCTAGGATTGTTATACTCAACAGGCTCGCGTTCAGAAATATCAATAGTAGTAGGTAGATTTGATAGTATTTCTCCAGTTTCTGTGAAGAAAGCGATATCAGTGTCTTGTGCTACTGTTGAAGCTGCACTTAGCGATAACAAACCAATTAATATATTTCGAAAAAACTTTTTCATCATTTTTGTATTAGTTTACAATTACTTCTATAGGAGGAAGGATTTTTTCTACACCGTCTGGACCTTTAGCACGTACACGAGAGATATAGAATTTTTTACCTTTGCTCATTTTACGCATAATATCTTGTTGCTCGCTAGTAAATTTACCGCTAGAAGATGCTTTAGCGATAGAGTTACCCATTGAGTCAAAGAAGTTAAGTTCAAATCCAAGAACTTGGTAACGTACATCTAGGTCTGCGTCGTCTAATTCTGCTTTAATACCTTTAGCGCTGATTAAAGAACCTTTAGAGATAGGACGAGAACCTTTGTATTTAGCAGGGTTGCCTTCGCTTGTGTATTCGATGTAAGCTACTGGAGGAGGAAGAAGTTTTACGCGGAATGGTTTAGAACCAATGCTTTGTACTTTTCCGTTGTCACCTTTAGTAGAAACAGCGATTTTGCAATCTACACCAGCTTTAGTAGGACGTACTGACCAACCTTTAGCTGTACGAGTAAGTCTACCGTTGCTAACTGATACTTGGATGTTTTGTGAAGGTACACCAGGAACAGAAACACTGATAGGGTTTTCGATACCTGCGTAGAACACGTTCATCATATCAGCAGAGATAATAGCTGTAGGTTCGCCTACGATGTATGAACTGCTGAAGTTGTATGTTTGGATGCTACCGTCGCCACGAGGAAGGTCTATTGTACCAGCAAGGTCAAATTGACCAACAGAGTTACATTGTTTTTCGTATACTTCAGATTCTAGAACTTCACCGTTAAGTGTGATTTTAGGACGTTTTGTTGAGTCCACAGCTGCTAGAATGATACGAGCTTTATATGTACCACCACGTGTGATGTATGAAGCATCAGAGATAACTTCTGCTGTAATTTTGTTTACACGGAAGTCAGAAGCGTCCACTTGGTTTTTAAGGTAGCTAACTACTTCAGATTCTGTGTTACGTAAGTCTGCTTGAATCTTAGTTAAAAGAGTTACAGTAGCAGATACTGGCATAGAGCTGAAACGTGCATTTTCCCAAGACATTGGATCACCGTTTACGATACGGTCTTCTGTGTTGAATGTTTGTTTAAATGCTTCTTGTTTAGCTGAGTCTTTTACAAGACTAATCATATAGTCTTTGTATTTGTTTAGGTCATTCTTAAGAATTACACCACGTTGATTTTGTGGAATAACTCCAGAAGGTAGAGCTACTTGTGCACTTACGTCTAGGTTGTCTTTACCTTGGATGTTGTTAAGGTCTGCTTCTTCACCGTCTGCTGCTTTAACGATATCAAATTTTAAAGTTTCAATAACGTTATATAAAGAGTCGGTTTTAGCTTTAACTTCGTTTGCTTTATTAAGCCATGCACCTACTTTTTCTGGGTTTTGAGACTTAAGAGCTCCAAATTGCTCGTAAAGATCTTTATTTTTAATCTCAGTACTTTCGATAGTCTTGCTAAGACTTTCTTGTACTAATGAGAAACCGTTTAAGACATCAGTTGATACGTTCAATGCTAGCATCGCTGTTAGCACGATGTACATCATACTGATCATCTTCTGCCTCGGTGTCTCTGGACAATTCGCTGCACTCATATTATTATTGTGTAGTTTTTAAGTTAATGAATCAGTTATTAAATTCTAGCACCAAATGCATTTAACATGTTGCCATAAACGTTGTTTAGGCTGCTAACTTGTTGTGTAAGTTTAGTTGCTTGGTCTTTGAATTGTTCTGTTTGAGCAGAAGCTGCTTGCATTGCAGAACCGATTTTGTTAAGGTTGGTATTAACGCTTTCAACGATTTCTGCTTGAGCACTGATGCTCTTAACTTGCATTTCGTAGCTTGCGTTGATAGCAGAAAGGTTTTTGGTGATACCTTGCATTTCTTTCATATAACCTTCAGCGTCAGATGCAACGTTAGCCATGCTTTCAGCAACGGTTTTGTAAGATGCAAATAGAGAGTCTGAAGAATTTTTAAGTGAAGATTGAGTAGCAGCGAAAGATGCGATAGCATCAGATGCAGCGTTCATGTTTCTAGCGTAGTTTGAAGATGCAGAAACTGCAGCTGTAACGTCAGAAATTTGAGAAGCTGTTTCGCTTAGTTTACGGATACCTTCGTTTAGTTTTTGAACATCGCTTTCTGATAGTTTACCAGCTTGTGCGATGTCGTCGATAGAGTTGCCAGCTTTAGAAGCTGCTGGAGCTGGAGCAGCAGCGCCCATGATAGGACCACCTTCACCACCTTCTAGTTGTGGGAATACCAAATCCCAGTGGTATTCTTTGTGTGGATCTTCAAATGCTGAAAGAGCGAATAGGATAGCCTCAGTACCCATACCTAATGTTAACACTACTGCTGCACCAGGAAGGTGAAGAATTTTGAATAACGCACCAACGATTACGATAGCAGCACCGAAACCATATGCATAACCTACGATTTTTTTGCCTTTAGGGCTGCTTAAAAAGCTTTGTTTTGCCATAATTTAAGTATTTAATTATTAAAGTTAGTAATTCATTTTATTGTTTAATCTCTTTTTTAGTTTTGATAGTTAGCTCCGATAACACTTCTTACACAACGGAAACCGATGTAAGAACGAGCTTCTGTTTGGTATTCGTATGTGCGAGCACCACATTGTAGGTAGTAACCTATATCTTTCCAAGAACCACCTCTAACAACTTTACGAGTCATAATTTGAGGGTCGTTTGATTTAGAGTTGTAGTTGTAGCTTGGGTTTAGGTCGTTTACGAAACTATAGTTAGATTCGTGGTATGCTGATGATGTCCATTCTGCAACGTTACCTGCCATATCGTATAGACCGTAGTCGTTTGGAGGGAATGAACCAACTTTAGCTGCAATCATATAACCATCTACTGTATAGTTGCCGTGCATTGGTTTGAAGTTGCCTAGGAAGCAACCTTTAGCTGTACGCACGTATGTGCCACCCCAAGGATACATTGAAAGTTCACGACCACCGCGAGCTGCGTATTCCCATTCAGATTCGGTAGGAAGACGATAGTCTTGTACGATTGGGTTACCCATGCTAGCTTGAGCAGAGTTGTAGTATTGTGTACGCCAGTGGCAGAATGCACTTGCTTGTTCCCAGCTTACACCAACTACAGGGTAGTCACCATAACCATCGTGGTGGAAATACATTTTCATGTATGGTTCGTTGTAAGCGTATGTGAAGTCACGAATCCAGCAAAGTGTATCTGGATATACGTTGATAATGCGAGATGAAATGAAGTCTCTACGGCTTTTTAGTTCAACGAACATAGTTTTGTTTACGATATATCCGTTTTCGTCAACGTAAGAGGTGTCTTTTTTCACCATTACGTCTGCTGAGTCTTTACCTTTACCAAGTAATGATAAGTCGTTTTCGTAGCGACCTTTGTTTGGATTGTATTTGTTGCGTTTAAGCGCAGCTTGGTTGTAGTCTACCCACAAGTATTTGTAGTTTAGGATATGACCATTAACTTCCAATGAAGGAGAGATAGTCTCTTCTGCAGAATAGTACATAGAGTCTATAGCCTTAGCCTGTGCTTCGGTTGTTGGGTTTGTCCATGGAATTTCTTCTCTCCAATTGATTTTTGGACGACGATTTTCTACTGCTTCTTGTGAATCATTAGGACGACCGCCAGTTTTGTATAAAACTGAACCTTTTGCAGCATCTTCGTTTTCGCTTTCGTAACCTAGTTCTTTAGTACGTCTATCCACAAAAACAGAAGTTTCCCAACCTGGATCTTCTTCCTCGGCTGTGATAAGTTTTTCGCGGGTAATAGAGTCTTTTACCCAGAAAACGAATTGTTTGTACTCGCGGTTAGTTATTTCGGTTTCATCCATCCAGAATGCATCGATAGAAACCACTTTAGACTGTGTAGAAGCAGCCCATGCAGCATCTTGGTCGTTTGGTCCCATAGTAAATGAGCCTTGTTTTACGAATACCATTCCGTAAGGATTTGGTTCAGTCCAAGATTCTGTCTTAACACCAACTAATTCTCCGCTAGAAGAATTACTACAGCTGCTTAAAATAGCTAACGCAAATAAAGGAGCAAGTAATTTTTTCATTTTTTAATCTAAGGTTATACTTATAAGTATCTTATACTTTTATATTTATTCTTTTTTGATAAATCGATGTTAAAGCTATACGAAACTACCACTTCGTGGCCACCTGCTGAGTTTATTAAACCCGATGTAGGCAAATCGTATGAATATGCAATAACAAGACCATTTAAAACTCTAACGCCTGCTGTGAAGATAACTGCGCCATCAATTCTATACCCTAAACCTCCCCAAAACATCTCTTTATACTCAAAATTGGCGTTGATAAGGCCAGTCCATGAGATAAAGTCTGTATTGACTAAAGCAGACAGTTTCAATTTATATAACGGGTTTGTAAATGATATATTGTATCCACCCATTAGAAATAAATTTCTAGTCTTGTTAAATAATGTTAAATCTGAACTTGAGCTCAAACTATACTCTGGTGCAAGTAGGTTTAGAGCAGAAATTCCCGCATACCAATCTTTTGTTCTGTATAGGAAACCAACGCCAATATCCGTTTTAAAGTCGTTTGCTTCGCTCTTTGGTATGGCAGGGTCGTTTTCTGAGTGATAGTCGCTTTCTACATTATGAATACGCTCTGTGTCGTACTTCAATGTGGTGAAATTGACGAAAAAACCACCGCTTAAATAACCTTCTCCTATTTTATGTCTGTATGCATATTGTAGGTTGATGTCTTGAAAAACAAATAAACCCATGCTATTGTCATAAAATGAAAGGCCTACACCATGTTTTGTGTTTGCAATGTCGAAAGAGGCATCTACAGCCACGTCAAATGTCATAGGTGCTCCTTCTAGTCCAGCATATTGTGACCTAAATGTTCCGAAAACATTTATCATGTCATTACAACCTGCCGCCGCAGGATTGTATGTATTTAGATTCAAGCCATATTGGCTGAAAATGATGTTTTGCCCTGCGAAAGATAAATACGCAAAACAAAAAAGCACAGCAGTAGTAACGATTTTTTTCATGTTAAAATTTCGTAAATCGCGTTCTAACGTTTGCAGAAAGCTATTGTGTTAAAGCGTAAAGGTCTTTCAATTATATGCAAAGATATATAAAAAAATGTGAAAATCAAAATTTTAATACTCATCCTCGTTAAAGAAGAAGTCTTCTTTGCTAGGATAATCAGGCCAAATGTCTTCTATTGTTTCGTAAACATCCCCTTCGTCTTCGATTTCGTTTAGGTTTTCAATCACTTCTAGAGGTGCTCCAGAACGATTGGCGTAATCGATTAACTCTTCTTTTGTTGCAGGCCATGGTGCATCTTCCAATTTAGATGCTAGTTCTAATGTCCAATACATCGTGAAAATGTTTAAATATGATTAAAAAATTATGTACTTATGAAAAATCACGCAAAGATAAGGAAATTTCCTCATAAGACAACAATTTTTAACAACTATTTTAAAATTTTCTTCCTAGAACGAAAAAATAGTCAGATAAACGGTTGATGTATGCTGTGGCTGAGAGTTGGCAAGGTAGAAGTTCTATGTGATAGATCTGTCTTTCTGCTCGGCGACAGATAGTGCGCACTACATTGCAAAGTGCATTGATTTTTGATGTGCCTGGGATGAGAAAACAAGTGATAGGTTCTAGAGTTTCTTGATATTCGTCTATCTTGTTTTCAAGTTCGGTGATAAGGGCAGTATTGAAACCGATTTTTTCGTCCCATTCTATGCAATCTGTTGCAAATAAGGCATTTACTTGGATAAGGTTTTCTTGAATTTTGTGCAAAAATTCTTTGTATGGAGAAGGTATTTCTGTTTTAAGTAGTCCAATAAAGGAGTCTAGTTCGTCTAGAGTGCCGTAAAGTTCTAGTCGGGCATCAGATTTTGATACTCTGTGCCCTCCCACTAGGCTTGTTGTGCCTTTGTCTCCTGTTTTGGTGTATACTTTCATGTTTAGAATTTAATTTTAAAGTGTGATTTTATCCATTCTTTATTGAAGAAAACAATGCCTAAATGGAATAGGTCTATAGAGTATGTTACAGCTGGGTTGTTGTAAATTTCTTTCCAAGCCTCTGTCATACCTTCAGACCAATAAATGTCGTCGAAAATGAAAACGGTATTGTTGTTTGCTTTTTCTAAACATTGGTTGAAATAGTTTAGTGTGGCTTCTTTTGTGTGATTTGCATCAAAGAAGACCATGTCTAAACTGTCTATCTGTGACAATGTTTTTGGAAGCACAGTATCTATATTGCCCACTATGCTTGTGATGTTTTGGGCATCTAGGTTTTTAAAGTTTCTGTTGGCTATTTGCGCAATGTTTGGGCAACCTTCAATGGTGTAAATTTTTGCAGAAGGTCTAGAAAATGATAGGTAAAGAGTGGTAGTACCTAGGTTTGTGCCTAGTTCCAAGATGTTTTTTGGTTGCATTAGACATGCAAGTCTAAATAGCATTTGTGCTTCTTTTTTGCTTTTTAGGCTTGTATTTGCTATCTCTGATACTTTCCTTTCTCTAGAAGTGCCTGTGCCAAAGTCGTTTACATAGATGCTAGAGTGGTCTGAAAGTAGATTTTTTCTAGTTCTTTCTATGTTTTTGAAGGCATAGTATGGATGCTTCTCGTTGAAAATATCTTCTATCAATGAAAAGACAAATGGGGAGTGAACACCATGCCCTTTATGGTGTTTGGCATTGAATTGAAATTTGATGTATTCTTTTATGTAGTGCCAACTCATCATTTATCCTAAATGTTGTATTCTATTTATAAGTTCTTCGCCTAGAGCGGTTTTTACTTCGATATGTCTTAATACTTCTTTTACAAATGGGTTTTCTTCAAACTTGCCACGTACGTTGTAGAAGTCTTGTGCTTTGGTTTCTTCGTCGCCGTCTGTGCCAAAACCTGTGCGTGAGATAAGGTTGAATTCTTTTTTAGCATCTTCGTATAGTAGTTTGTCTAGGTCTACTACACTTTTTGTCCATACGTGAACGATGTCTATGATGTCTTTTATTGTAAATTCGGTATACTTTTTGCCTAATTTTTCTTCTATTTTGTCCAATGCCCAAATCCACTCGTATTCATAGTAGTTTTTGTGAATATCTTGGAAGCGTTTGTTTATGTCTTCTATTGTGTTTAGGGTATTGTTGTCGATATCGTTTAGAAGTTTTTCTATTTCGCTTGCTGGTGCAATAAGTCCTGAAATGTCGTTCCAAGTGCCTAGACCTATTTCTGTGGTAGGTTTAAGACGTTCTCTAATTTCTTCGATAGATTTAAACTTAGTTTCTTCTAGACGTTTGATAATAGAGTTGCCTAAAAACTTATTGATAGCCATGTTGTAATAACCAATACCATTTTTTAGTGAAGATTGGTTTATTACTGTGCTATGATAACTGTATGTGTGTGAGGTCTCGCCAGAAAGTGACTTCAATGTGTTTAGAATGTCTATACCTGCATACATTTTTTGTATGGTGTATGGACTTAATAGGTTGAAGTTTATTTGGTCTAGTTTGTTTGGGTCTTTGCGGCGGTCACGTTTTGGCCATTTTTGTGCGTCACGGATAGTACCTACACTCTTGATGTTGATACCTGGAACGATATATGTTTCGTTGTCGTTTTCTATAAGGTATGAGAATGGTAGGTTTGATGTGTCTGAGTGATGTGTGTGGCGTCCCATTACTAGTGAGAATGCTCCAATTTTGGCTGGCCAAAGTATGTATGAATCGCTAGTGGTTTTAGAACCTCTTTCTACTACGCCTTGGTGGATAGGGCCAAGTTTGTACATGTGGTTGCTTTGGTTTGAACCACTACCTGCGTTTAGGAATGAGAATAGGCCTGCGATAAGTAGACTAGATTTGTGGTGTGTTACGGTAAATGGTCCTCCGAATATTGCGCATGCTTCTCCGTGGAAACCTTGACAGTTGCAGAAGTAAACAGAGTCGTAAATAGAGAAGTGTTTACCTAGAAGTGTGCCTTGTCCGATAAAGCAGTTTTCTATAAGGGTGTCGTCGGTTACTTGTACACCAGATGATATGATAAAGTTTTTGGCTATAACACCATTACCAATATATACTGGGTCGTAGGCATTACTGTTGATGCTACCATTTATAAGTTCGCTAGCGCTATCTATTACTGCATTTTCTCCAAATCTTACGTTTTTGATGTTTCTACAAGTAGTAATCTTCACGTTTGGTGCAATAAAACCCATATCAGATTTGATGCTTTCTGTATATTGGTCGATAATGCGAGTGATATTTTCAATGGTTTCTTTTCTGTGTCTGTAAAGTGTTAATATGTAGGCAAGGTGAGAAGAAAGTTGGTCTGTGATGCGTATTTCTCTACCGCCTGCTTCGTTTAAAACCGCAATGTCTTTGCCGTTGCCAAATGTGCTACCTGGTTCTGTAACAAGGAGTTGTGTGTTTTCTATATAGCAATTGTCGGAAATGATGTAGTTTGCTATATAGCGGTGAATATTTGCTATGAACACGTTGTCGCCAATTTGGCAGTTGTGAAGTGTGGCATGGAAAATACCGCTATGTTGTTTTAAACCACCTTCCAATTCAAATTCTTTCTCAAACTTTCCTATTTTTATGTCGCCTGAGAAATGAACGTGTTTTACGTATTTTGTGTTGAATTCTTCAGAAACTATGATTTTAGACCAGTCTGAACATGTGCAGTATTGGTCTTTTAGTTTTGTGATTTCAGATTCGGTTAGCTGTCTGTAGTTCATAGTATTTTATTCTTCTTCATAGTTTTCGTATAAGAAATTGTTGTATGGGAAGCGTGAGGTGTGTATTTCTCTTGCTTTGGTATACAACAATGTCTTAAATTCTTCTATGTTGGTTTTGTCTTTTGCTGAAATGAATATGCAGTTTTCACCTTTTTTAGACATCCATGTGCGTTTTAAATCTTCGATTGAAAGATTTTCTTTTTGGATAGGAGAAAGGTCGTCTTCTTCTTTTTCGGTGTATGTGAAAGCGTCTATCTTGTTGAATACCATGATGCTAGGTTTGCCGTTTGGTTCAATTTCTGATAGAGTTTTTTCTACAACTTGTATTTGGTCTTCAAATTGTGGGTGTGAAATATCCACCACGTGTACCCAAATGTCTGCTTCGCGCACCTCGTCTAGGGTAGATTTAAATGATTCTACTAGTCCGTGAGGTAGTTTGCGAATAAATCCTACAGTGTCTGTAAGTAGGAAAGGTAGGTTTTCGATTACTACTTTTCTCACAGTGGTATCTAGAGTAGCAAAAAGTTTGTTTTCTGCAAATACTTCAGATTTGCTTATTAAGTTCATGATGGTAGATTTGCCTACGTTGGTGTAACCAACTAGGGCTATACGCACCATATTGCCTCTGCCTTTTCTTTGTGTACTCTTTTGAGTATCAATGCTTTTTAGTTCTTTTTTAAGAAGTGATATGCGTTGTAAAATGATACGACGGTCGGTTTCTATCTGTGTTTCACCAGGACCACGCATACCGATACCACCACGTTGACGTTCCAAGTGAGTCCACATTCTAGTTAGTCGTGGTAGTAAATATTGTAGTTGAGC
>JAXJWL010000019.1:0-3563 GCA_036308065.1 Paludibacteraceae bacterium | reverse complement strand
TTGTCAAATTCTGATTTTGTAAACGGACGCGTACTAGCCAATACGGTATAATATGATACTCCTCTATTAAAAATAGATAAATCGACTTCGTTAATTTCACCTATTTCAAAACCAATTTCTTCAAGACTTTGGATGACAGCACTATAACCATCCATTGCCGATATACCATTTACAAAAAATGACTTGCGTTCTTCATCAAGAAACTTATACGATCCCTTGGTTGGTGTGCATGAAAGAATTGTGATAGCACAGAATATTAATGTGAGAATCTTTTTCATAATGTGAGTATTTATAATTAATTTATTTTACACTTTTTCTAAACGATTTGATTTGTATAAAAATCATCTACAAGATAAATACGATTATATTCTGTCTTAAATGAGTTTGGTAATGTATATCCTCTTAATTCCGCATGTTCATCTATAGGAAAGAAGATGACTAAATAATATTCTTGTATCGTGCTATTTTTTTGCAGAGTCTTATACTTTTTTAACTTTCTTTCCTTGTGATTAATACAATCCAATAAGACTTGTTCATTTAATGTTTCATATACCACAACTTTATCACATGAAATAAAAGAGTGAGTGGCACCAGGATTCTCCATTTTTATTACATCTTCAATATATTGCCGATTTATAAGAGGTTGAGGAGATAATAACAAACTATCTAATTCGGTGTATATTTGTTTTTTCGCCTTTTTGTAGTTAATGTCTATGGGAATATTTACATCATCTATGAAATAGATACTTATCTCATATCGTTTTTCTGACGTTTTATCAAGTTTATTTTTTACATATTCATCTAGAATTTTGTATAATGCATTCTCCGACTGTTCATAGATTTGAGTGCTATACGTAACTACTTCGATACCGATTTTGCGGTTATCTACAGATGGTAGAATAAGATCAGGACAATCGTCACACATTGATTCATCTGGTACAAATCCTAGCTGTGATATAATAGCAGAAGCTTTGTACAATTCATCTCTATGTTTAATATCTCTTTTGTTCATTAACAACTAATGTTTTTAAATACTAAAAATCTTTTTCAAGAGTGAAAATAGATTATTCTCTTTTTTTGATTTTTTTTCTTTTTGAACATTATCTTGTTGTTCTATCTCTAGTGGAATAACTTTTCCGTTCTCTAAAGCAGCTTTGAAAGCAAGTATCAAATTACCACACATTTCTGCATCATCCAACGCATTATGATGTTTTTTTATACATATGCCAAAACGGCGACATACAGTATCTAAAGTGTGTGTGCCTTCGCCTGTTTCATACATACCTAACTGCTGTTCAACTTCTTTGGAAATTTTGAGGGTATCAATAATGGTTTCGTATTTGATATTGCTTTTTAGATTATAGAAAGCTAAGGTATCTCTAAAACATCTTCTCTCAACTGGTGCATTATGTGCGACTAAAGGAAGGTCACCTATGAATGTTTCTAACTCAGGAAGGATTTGTTCCATCGTTCTTTGGTCATAAAGATCATCTTTTGATATACCATGTATGTTGGTAAGAGGGAAACCACATTTGCCTTCATAATCAAATGGTGGGCGTATCAACGAATAGTACCTATCAACAATAATGCCATCCACATATTTCACTAATCCAACAGAACATGCTGAAACACGCTGTGAATATAGCGTTTCAAAATCCACGGCGACAAAGGTTGTTGGTAAAGATTTTGACGTAAAGGATGTAACTTGAGTTTTTTGAATTTGTAGTTTTTCTGCTAGATGTTGTCCGTGTTTAAATATGATGACCAAATCTCCTTCTACAAACAAAATTTTACAACATCTATGCTCTAATTCTTCTGCAAAAGAATCTTTGCATTTGTATTGATGAGCATTAAATAATTCTTCAAATAATGGATGAGGTGCCTCGCCAGGAAAAAGATAAAGAAAATCGCCATCTTCATAACAGGGGTAATCAATGGCTTGACATGGTTCTACAAAGAAGGGTTTTCTGTATATTTCTCGGTCATTTGAAACATACCTTACATCATCAATACGTGCATCAACTAATCTCTTGTATGCTATCCATGGGCAAAACTCAGTCGCTTGTATTTTTAAAGTGGCTGGGGTTTGCTTTTTTACCCACAGTTCTATATCATGCTTTAAGTGGGTAATTCTTTGATCTAATTGCGCAAATAACTCTTCTCTTTGCAAATTAGCCGCCTCTTCTTTCTGGCGCTTCTCATTCTCTTTGCGTGCTACTGCCTGAGTATGTGCATCCTCCTTAACCTTATTGGCACATTCAGGGCAACCAAATGTAGAACTGAGTATTTGGTTTGGTAATCTTGAGAAAGCACCATGTTCTGGACATATTAATGTAATAGGTTCGGTAGAACTCTGATATACAAATTGCTCTAGACCAAATTTATCTCCAAATTTCTCATGTAACTTAGCTAAAAATTTATCTGCTTTCTCACATTTAGGGCAACCTTTACCATCTAAATGCTCGCGTGCATAAACATTAAACTTGCCATGTATAGGGCAAATGACAGTGACACGATGCTCTCTATTTTTATACTCTACTTTGGAGTAGTCATAGCGATTCCCATAAATTGCTGTAGCTTCAGCAATAAATGATTCAGTAGTCACTGTGCGACGGCACATTTCTAAACTACGATTATTTGTTGCCTGTGTTTGTTCTTCTTGTTTCATGGTTATTTTCAAGTAGAATGATTTGCTCTGCAAAGGTAATGAATTATTTTGGATTGAGCAAGAAAAGATTGATTTTTGGGTGATTTTTTGGTGTAGAGGGAAAAATGTAGAGTGTAAGGGGTAAGGTATAAAGGCGAGCAGCATGCTGCAGTTTAGAGGACGGCGCAAAGTGCCTATAACAACCATACATAAAGTATAAAAACAACATGTGGCGGAATGGCGGAACTGGCGGAAACTTCTCCGCCATTCTGCCACTTCCGCTATGCTGCATAATTAAGAATGGAGTATTAGTTTTCATGGAGAAAACTCTAAGAAATGAATTTCTGCGGACTTTTGAGAATGTCCTAGAGTGTATTCTCAGAAAGTCCGTGGGAATATCAATCTTTTGGTCAAGTGTCTGATTATCAATCATACTTGATATAAAAGACAGATACCGTAAATACCGTATTTCCCGTATTGCGTAAAATCAAATACGGGATTTACGGGAAATACGGTCGCTATTATTATACCCCCGTAACTACAAAGTTACAGAATCTATACCAATGGGATAAGCATGGGAAATGAATCACATAATTATCGCATACTAATCTTATAATAATCACATAGTGAAGGTAGCATATGAACCCGTTATGAACCCGTAATTGGTAAGGTGTAGAGTGTAGGGGCACATAGTGCCAGTTTAGAGGACGGCGCAAAGCGCCTACAGTTTAGAGTTTAAAGGCATGCAGTGCCCGAATACCATTCGGGACAACAATCATAGATTGCCTAAATAGAGAACTCCAACAGGCACTTGCGGCAGAGGCATTGGTTGGGGTATTGCGCTGCCAGATGTGCACGAGCAGCAGGAGAGAGTTCTACGCCTGCACATTGGCATTTAGCGGGATTCTCGTGCTGA
>JAXJWL010000018.1:0-3891 GCA_036308065.1 Paludibacteraceae bacterium | reverse complement strand
GTGACGGGTGCAGTACTCTGTCATTTGGTGAATCTTTTTGGTGGATTCCACATCTGGAGCGCGGTCGTAAAGGTCGTCTATGTTGCTGTTGTCCATGCCAATGATAAGGTCAAACTTCTCAAAATCGGCAGTTTTTATAGGACGCGAAATGCTATCCACGTTGTAACCACGCTGAAAACCAGCCTCACGCATGCGGTAATCGGCTCTTTCGCCCTCGTGATACGAAAGTATGCCAGCAGAGTCTATGAAAAACTCCTTTTCTCTACCCAATTCTTGCACTTTTTTCTTCATCACAGCCTCTGCACACGCCGAACGGCAAATGTTGCCTAGGCAAACAAAGAGTATCTTTATCATTTTCTTATAATCTTTATAACTTATTTGATTGCAGTTATGTTATTAACTGTTTAACTACACGTTTTGCAAATATACTAAAAAGAATGTTGTTTTAGTTGTTTTTATCAATCATAAAATTGATTTTTCTTGTATTTAAGGTTGACAAAAAATAAAAAATGTGTATATTTGTCAACTGAAGAATAAGAGTAAAGCTGAATATTATGAAGAATGTATTTGCAAACAGATTAAAACAAGCACGTATAATGCAAGGTTTTTCTATGGAACAATTATGTAATAAGATGAATAATATTATAACTAGGCAGTCTATTTCCAAATATGAAATAGGAAAGATGATGCCTGATAGTACTACTTTAATTTCACTTTCAAATGCTTTGGGTGTAAGTGTAGATTATTTCTTTCGTCCATTAACTATCACAATAGAGAATGTGGAATTTCGCAAAAAATCTCACTTGAGCGCTAAGCAAATAGATTCAATCAAGGAGATTGTAAAAGATAAATTGGAACGATACTTCGAAATAGAATCTATTTTTGATATAAGAACAAAATTTTTATATAGTGCTTTGTCTATCCTAACAGAAGAAGATATTTATTCTATTGTCAATCAGATAAAAAAAGATTGGAAACTGGGCGAGGATGGAATTAACAACCTGATAGAGGTTTTAGAAGAGAATAATATTAAAGTAATTGAGATAGATGCTCCCAGTAGTTTTGATGGCCTAAGTGGTTCTGTCAATAGTGAAAGTGCAGTTATTGTACTTAATCAAAATTTGGATGCAGAAAGTAAAAGATTTACTGCGTTGCATGAATTAGGTCACTTGTTATTACATTTTGATGAATCAATTACAGAAAAACAAAAAGAAAGTTTTTGTAACTTATTTGCTAGTGAAATGCTAATATCAAGAGAGGTGTTTATTAATAAAATAGGAATGAACCGCCATGATATTTCATTGAAAGAATTACAAGATATTCAGACTCAATATGGTATTTCAATAGATACTTTAATGTATAAGGCTAAATCTTTAAATATTATCACTCCTAATAGGTATAAAACTTATTTTATAAATAAGAATAATAAGCCTCAGTTTAAAGAGAGTGTAGAAATGAGTAGGTATAAAAGAGAGGAATCTAGTCGTTTTGAAAGATTGGTATTTCGTGCGTTGGCTAGTGAGGTTATTTCTATCTCCAAAGCTAGCACACTATTAAATCTTTCTGTAAACGAAGTGCGTAATCAATTAAATTTAGTGTAGGTGGAGATAGTTGTAAATGATACAAATATATTTATTGACTTGTATTCTATCGGACTGTTAGAATCTTTCTTTCTGTTGCCAATTAATGTTCATACTGTAGATTTTGTTTTAAATGAATTGACTGAGAGGGAACAATTTAGTGCTGTCAATCATTATATCAACGAAGGTAAATTATTAATCAGAACCTTTAACTCCAATGAGTTAGTAGAGATAGCAGATTTACAGATGAGTGCAAATGGGAATGTGTCATTTACTGACTGTGCAGTATGGTATTATGCTCAGAATAACAACTATACACTACTAACTGGTGATTCACAATTGCGTAAAAGAGCAATAGAGTCAAATGTTTCGGTAAAAGGAATTATCTACATTTTTGATCTTTTAGTAGAATATAATATAATTCCTAGTAAGTTGGCAGCGAAAAAGCTACAAGAACTTCTAAGTATTAATTCTAGATTACCTAGAAGAATAATTCAAGACCGTATAGAAACTTGGAGTAGATAAAGCAAATATACTAAAAAGAACTGTGTAAATTGTATAAGGTCGATAAAATTGTATTTTTTTGTAGGGTGTAGTTATAGAAGAATGAACTAATAAATACTGTGACAAAATTGCGTAATATATAAAAATTTATTATTTTTGTCACGGAATTTAATTCAGCAATATTTCATGGAAATCAATCAAATAGTAGGACGTAACCTAAAATTGCTACGAGAGTATAATAATTTTACTCAGCAACAAGTGGCAAATTTTTTGGGAATTCAGAGATCTACATATGCCAATTATGAAATAGGTGAGCGTGAAGCACCTGTTGATATATTGGAGAAGGTTTGTGAATTGATGGGAGCAGAATTGTATCAGTTGTTTAATGAAGATGAAACGGCTGTAAAAGATGCTCTTCTTTGTTCTTTTAGGGCAGAAAATCTTTGTGATAGCGATTTACAAGAGATTGCAAGGTTTAAAAACATAGTTTTGAATTATTTAAAAATGAAAAGAATAAGTAAAAAATGAATAAACTTACCATCGACACTGCAGAGGCACTTGCTCTTCAATTACGAAGTAAATTAGGTTTAGGTACTCACGAACCAATAAATGCCAAAACACTTATTAGACAGTTGGACTATATGTTGCATTATAGACCTTTGTCTGAGAGTCTTTTAGGTATGTCACTCAAGTCTCCAGACTCTCTATATAAATTTATTCTCATAAATAGTAATACTACTAGAGGAAGACAGCACTTTACAATAGCACATGAGATTTATCATCTAGAATTTGAGGAAGATATTTATCCTCACTACAATAGAACAGATAGGGAAGTAAATGTGTCGGAAAGAAATGCTGATATGTTTGCTTGTGCACTATTAATGCCTCGCCAAGGGATAATAAGTAAAATTCCTGCTAGTGAGTTAGCCTCAAAAAACATTAGTATTGAAACTTGCCTTACACTAGGGCAACTCTATGGTGTTTCGCATTCCACATTGGTCTTCAGACTAAAGGAGTTAAAGCTAATAACCCAAGAAAATGAACAGAAACTAATGCAAATAAAGGTGAAACAAGAAGCTTATTACAGGGGTTTTGATTTGTCTTTGTATAATTCGGGCAACAATAATGTGATGATAAGTGATTATGGGTTGGAAGCACGTCAATTGTATAATGAAGAAAAAATCTCAGAAGGCCACTATCTTGAACTCTTAAGACTCATTTACGATGGAAAATGTGAAGATAATATTAGATGCTGATGTATTAATTCATTTTGCAAAAGCAGAAAAATTGTCACTTCTTCCTACTATATTACCCCGCAAAAATTTTCCCTTATCGTATGATTTCTCAATATTTTGTAATATATTTGCAACGCTAGTGATTAAACCTCCATGTGAGTTAGGGTGACTAGATGCCGAAGTAGAACTGTTTGATTGAATGTCAAACAGTTCTATTTTTATTACCTCGAATGAATGAGGTTTGCTAATTAGTTGATAAAATGTTAATATTACTTCCCAATAAATTCCTTCCTTTTCTTCTTTCATAGTAGTAAAATTCAAAAAAAATGAATTTTCTGCAAAAATAGGGTAAGGTGTAGCATTTTTTGCTACAGGGTTGTTGTAAATTTGCAGAAAAAAGGAGGAATTATGACGAAATTTAAGAGATTTTATAAAAATAACGAAGATGACAAAATATATTGGGTGGATAATGTAGAGACAGTAGGGGAGCATGAATTCACTTTTGATAAGAAGAAAATCTACCACTTATTTGCAGATTATCCACATAATCTGACCTTGGAAGAAAAAGAAAT
>JAXJWL010000017.1:0-2279 GCA_036308065.1 Paludibacteraceae bacterium | reverse complement strand
GTAAGGGGATGGTGGCTACATATTGATGTTGTGCTGTTGCTTTTTACTGAAAGCTGCTACTAACGACTCATAAATCTACCCTTAATCGTGTATTGGATGATAGTTGCGGATTTTAGGAAATAATAAAGACAGGTTACCTAGACAAAAAAATAAGGACAATGCACGCATGGTTGCTGAGCATTGTCCCTACATAAAACTTCAATAAAGTTCTTATAATAATTCTTTGATTTTTGCTTCTAGTACTTGTTTACTTTGAAGACCAACTAGTTTATCAACCATCATACCATCTTTAAAGAAGATAGTAGTTGGAACTGAACGAATACCATATTTCACAGTTAAGTCGTCGTTTTCTTCAATATCAACTTTACCAATTAAAGCTTGACCTTCGTATTGAACAGCAAGTTCGTCGATAGAAGGACCCATTGCTTTACAAGGACCACACCATGTAGCCCAAAAATCTGCTACAACAACTTTGTTTGAACTTAATAGCTCTTCAAAGTTTGCTTCTGTAAATTCTTTTGCCATAATATTTTATTTATTTAGTTAATTGAATAATATATTTTCTCTGATTTTGCCTTTTTGTCATCCACCATTTTAGGATTGTCGTCGTCGTCACCCTCTTCTTGAGAAGCTTCTTCTTCGTCTTCATCCTCGTCTGGCTCTTGCGAATAAGCATCTAAAATAGCCAACAATTCATTGCAAGCACGTATTGACGCTGTAGATTTTGCCTCTATTTGAAAACCCGAATCTACATCATAAGTTTCAACATACAAATCTACTAAATCTTTATCATTTTCGGAAGAAGAAACGGCAATATATTGCGAAATTTCTTCTGTTAAATCTGGGGTCACCATAGATAATGGTATCTTGATGGTAAACTTGCTCATTGAAGCTCCTTTTAGATTTTCTAGAAGCTCAATTTTATTTACCGATACATCTAGTTCATCTATATCTACCGTCATATCTGGTAGGGTTCCTCTTTTTCTTTTTGCTCTTTCGCTTTTTGCTTTCCAGTGATAGTCTAGCACTGCATATACCATTAGATAAGCATTTTCTACCAAAAGATTTGCATAATTTTTAAATGCATCACCACCCAAATGGAATGTATGAGTACCAGAATAATCTTCTATTTCAAACCTAGCAAATGGCTTGTTATATTTGTTTGTTCCTATCATATAAGACTTCACAATACCTGCCACTGCCACAGTACCACCAAGTGAAACTCGTTGCGAGAAAGTATTCAAATCTGTAAGTTCTTGTAGGTTTGCATTACACAACACTCTCATAAGCACCTTGTACTCATCTAGAGGGTGTGCAGAAAGGTAAATACCAATAAGGTCTTTTTCCTTGTTAAGTTTTTCTATCACAGACCATTTTTCCACCTTTGGAGGCACAGGACGTTGCACTTGCACCTCTTCCATATCTCCAAACAAAGACATGGTTTGGTTCATTTTGTCCATTTGATATTTGGTAGCAAAGCGAGTTAATACTTCAAGGAAAGTACTTTTATTATCTTTATCTACAGGAGCAAAATATTGTTCACGTGTTATGCCCTCTAAATCATCTAACGCACCGCTAAGCACAAGGTTTTCCATCACTTTACGGTTGCATTGACTTTGGTTTATTCTTTCAAAGAAGTCGAACGCTGTTTTATACTCGCCATTTTGTTTTCTTTCGTTTATAATGCACTCAACAGCACCTTCGCCTACCCCTTTTATACCTCCTAGACCAAAGCGAATATTACCATCTTTGTCGGCACTAAAGTGAAGTTCACTCTTGTTTACATCTGGACCAAACACCTTGATACCCATCTTCTTACACTCTGCCATAAAGGTTGTTACCTTGGTAATATCATCTTTATTTTGAGTAAGAAGTGCCGCCATAAACTCTGATGGATAGTGGGCTTTAAGATATGCTGTTTGATATGCTACCCAAGAATAACATGTGGCGTGAGATTTGTTGAACGCGTATGATGCAAATTTTTCCCAGTCGCCCCAAATCTTTTCTAAAACCTTTTCGTCATGACCATTTTTCTTACCACCCTCCAAGAATTTTCCTTTTAGTTCTTCTAGGATAGCCATAATCTTTTTACCCATGGCTTTACGAAGAGAGTCGGACTGACCACGTGTAAACCCAGCAAGAAGACGAGAAAGAAGCATCACCTGTTCTTGATAAACAGTAATACCGTAAGTATCTTTAAGATACTTTTCCATAATGTCTATATCGTACTCAATCTTTTCCTCGCCATGTTTACGACGAATAAACTGAGGGATATAATC
>JAXJWL010000016.1:0-1702 GCA_036308065.1 Paludibacteraceae bacterium | reverse complement strand
TTGATGTGCCCAGAGAGCGGAATTGCGTATTCTGAGCCTGCTCCGCACAATTTTTCCTTCAACTCACCAAAAGGTTATTGTCCACACTGTATGGGTTTGGGATATGTGAGTCAAATAGACAACGACAAACTTTTCCCAAACAAAGAACTTAGCATTGCAGAAGGTGGTATTGAACCACTTGGAAAATACAAAGCTGTGAGTGTGTTTATGCAACTTGAGGCTTTGTGTGCGTTGTACGATTGCGATTTAAAAACTCCGATAAAAGATTTGCCAGAAGAGCTTATTCAAAAAATAGTGAATGGGTCTGACGACAATCTTCTTACAAAAAGCACAGTGTCGGGTCTTAGCGATTATGCTAGCACATTCGACGGATTGGTTGAGTATATCAAACTTATGGCGGAGGCAGATGCTTCTTCTGAGCGTTGGGCAGAAAACTTCTCAAAAACAGTGGTTTGCCCTGAGTGTAAAGGCACTAGATTGAATATAGAAGCACTTCACTACAAAATAGGAGCCTACAATATTGCAGAACTTTCTTCTATGGATATTGGCGATTTATACGCATTTTTCCAAAATATAGACGAAAAACTTGACTGTACCCAAAAGAAGATTGCCACAGAAATTGTAAAAGAAATTAGGGTGAGATTGTCGTTTCTTATGGATGTGGGTTTGCACTATTTGTCGCTAAATCGTTCGTCAGATAGTCTTTCTGGCGGTGAGAGTCAACGTATTAGACTTGCCACACAAATAGGTTCTCAACTTATAAATGTGCTTTATATTCTAGACGAACCAAGTATTGGTTTGCACCCTCGCGACAACGTAAAACTAATAGAATCTCTAAAAAAACTTAGAGATATGGGCAATACTGTAGTAGTGGTGGAGCACGATGAGGATATGATGCGTAGTAGCGACTACATTGTGGATATGGGTCCAAAAGCAGGACGCTTGGGAGGTGAGGTAGTGTTTCAAGGCACTATAGAAGAGATGCTCAAAAAAGATACCTTAAGTGCTTGTTATTTAAATAAAAAACTGCAAATCGAGGTGCCAGAAGTTCGTCGACCTGGCAATGGCAAGTTTATTAAACTAATAGGTGCCACAGGACACAACTTGAAGGATGTAACTGTAGAATTTCCATTAGGTAAATTTGTTTGCGTCACAGGTGTGTCTGGAAGTGGAAAATCTTCTCTTGTAAACGGTACTTTATACCCAATTCTGAGCAAATATTTTTATCGTTCGCTTGCAGAACCTCTTGACTACAAGTCTATTGAGGGACTAGAAAATATAGACAAGGTAATAGACGTAGACCAATCTCCTATAGGTAGAACTCCACGTTCCAACCCAGCCACCTACACAGGTATTTTCTCTGATATTAGAAACCTTTTTGTGGCACTTCCAGAAAGTAAAGCACGTGCCTACAAAGCAGGTCGTTTTTCTTTCAATGTGAAAGGCGGACGTTGCGAAACTTGTCAAGGTAATGGTTTTGAACGTCTTGAAATGGGCTTTATGTCCGACGTTTATGTGCCATGTAAAGACTGTCACGGCAAGCGTTACAATAGAGAAACCCTACAAGTAAAGTTTAAGGGTATATCTATTGCCGATGTGCTAGATATGACTATAAATCAGGCAGTTGAGTTTTTTGAAAATGTGCCAAAACTGCTTCCAAAACTTAAAACTCTGCAAGATGTAGGTTTGGGTTACATAAAAC
>JAXJWL010000015.1:0-1403 GCA_036308065.1 Paludibacteraceae bacterium | reverse complement strand
TTTGTAGCAGGCCTTATGTTTGTGATGTTCAACGTTCTTCATTGGTTAAGAGGAGCAGAATTTGCATGGAATCTTGAACTTCTTCTCACAGAAATCGAATTCCTAATGGGCGCTGTAGTAATTGTAATTGTCGCAGTACCAGAGGGTTTACCACTTTCAGTTACCATGGCACTTGCATTTTCTATGAAAACTATGGCAAAAGAAAACAACCTAGTGAAGAAAATGCACGCTTGCGAAACCATTGGCGCAGTAAACGTAATTTTTACCGACAAAACAGGTACTCTTACCCAAAACTGTATGACTGTGGTAGAAAAAAGCGTTAAAAAAGAAGACGAAGACCAATTTAATATAATAGGTGCAATAAACTCTACCGCAAATTTCTCAAACGAAACACTTGTTTTAGGCAACCCTACCGAGTCTGCTATCTTAAAATCTATTGGTTTACAAGGTACTACAGACATCCGTAGCGAATACAATATCCTAAATCGCATCCCATTTTCAAGTGCATGGAAATATATGTTGACCCATGCAAAAAGCGAGAAAACAGGAAAAGAAATCATGGTTATCAAGGGTGCTCCAGAAGTGATTTCTAAAATAATAGGAGTAAACGAATACCTTGCCGAAGTGGCTACCCAACAAGAACGTGGACGCCGTGCCATTTCTGCAGCAGTAATCAATTCTACCGATTTCAATAAAATAAAAGAAGAGCTTGAAGCAGGCAAATCACTTGCAAACTGCACATACATAGGCACTTGGTTTATCGAAGACCCTGTTCGTCCAGACGTGCCTATCGCCATTGAAAAATGCTATACCGCAGGCATCGACGTAGTAATGATGACAGGCGACAACATTAAAACAGGCAGCGAAATTGCACGTCAAGCAGGTTTCACAAATATATGGGCTATTGAGGCAAAAGACTTCACCGAAGCCATCAAAAAACCACAAAATGGTCGTGCATATCCAAATGTTATTACTCGTTGCACACCAAGCAACAAACTCGATATTTTGCAATGGATGCAATCTAAAAACTACGTATGCGCCATGACAGGCGACGGTGTAAACGACTCTCCTAGTTTAAATCACGCAGACGTGGGCATCGCTATGGGCACAGGCACATCAGTTGCAAAAGAAGCTGCAGACATTGTCCTACTAGACGACGCATTCCCATCTATCGTAACAGGGGTAAAATGGGGACGTTCACTATACAAAAACATTCAAAACTTCCTTTATTTACAACTTTCTATCAATATTTCAGCTTGTCTTATTGCAATATTTAGTCCACTAATTGGTGTAACAATGCCATTTACAGTAACGCAATTTTTGTGGATTAACTTAGTGATGGACTCACTTGCTGCGATTGCTTTAGCATCTGAACCTGCAGAAGAAAAAGTATTACTTGATAA
>JAXJWL010000014.1:0-1187 GCA_036308065.1 Paludibacteraceae bacterium | reverse complement strand
GAACTTCCAATGGAAAGAAAATTGGTCATATACCATAGAGGTAGATGCTCAAGAGCCATTTGAATTTACTTATCGTTATCTTTTAAAAGACTCTAATGGTTTAGATAACTTTGAATGGGGTACAGATAGAGTAATAAAAGTTGACCCAAAAACACAACAAGAAATTTTCTTAGTTGATACTTGGAACAACCCAGGTGCAGTAGAAAACGTGTTCATGACAGCACCTTTCCAAGAAGTATTATTCAAAGAAAATTATCTTCCAGTTAAAACTCCTAATAAAGTAAAATACACACACATTCTACGTGTAAAAGCTCCACTTATTAAAAAAGGTGAAGGTCTTTGCGTAGTAGGTAACGTAAAAGCATTAGGAAAATGGGATACTTCTAAAGCTGTTGTGCTTAACAACCAAGACGGTCCATGGTGGTCTGTAAAATTAGATTTATCTAAAGAAGAAGCAACAGGTGTTAGCTACAAATATGCTATCTACGACCTAGAAGACAAAACATTCCGTTATTTCGAAAATGGTCCAGACCGTTATGCTCCAATCAACCCAGGTAAATCTACCACTATCGTATCAGACGGTTTTGCAAACTTCTACAACCAACAATTCCACGGTGCAGGTGTAGGTATTCCAGTGTTCTCTATCCGTACTAGAAATAGCTTCGGTGTGGGTGACTTTGCAGATATTCCAATGCTTGTAGATTGGGCAGCAAAAGTAGGTTTAAAACTTATCCAATTCCTACCACTAAACGACACCAATGGTACACACACCATCGCAGACGTGCTTCCATACGCAGCTATTTCTGCATTTGGTCTAAACCCATTGTTCCTATGTTTGCCAAAAATGGGCAAATTGTCTGACGACAACGAACTAATGAGACAATACGCAGAAAAACAAGCTGCGCTAAATGCTTCTCCACTAGTAGAATTTATGGATATTATTGGTTATAAATATGCATACGCAAACGCACTTTATTACCAAGAAAAAGAAAACTTCCTAAACAACCCAGACTACATTAAATATTTTGAAGAAAACAAATATTGGTTAGTATCTTACGCCGCATTCTGTGCACTACGTGACCAATTTGGTACTTCAGACTACAACAAATGGGGTGACTACGCAGTTTATAACCAAGGTAAAATCGAAGACTATGTAAACAATAACTTCGATGCTGTGGCTGTTAACT
>JAXJWL010000013.1:0-10081 GCA_036308065.1 Paludibacteraceae bacterium | reverse complement strand
GTCTGGACATTCTAAAAGACGTTTTGGAAAGGTTTCGTCTGTGAAAAAATGAATTTGAATATTATTTTTTTCTATGTATTCAAGTTCTCTTTTGGCTTTTTCCAGACAAATAGGTAGTTGAGTTTTATACTCTTCTAAAAATGGTGAATTTACATTTGGAATTTCGCTAAGTATAGCTTTGTCGAGATGAAAAAAGTCTTCTACTGAATCTAGGTAATTGAAGATTTCTTGAATGTGACAAAAGTTTATTTTTTTAAATAAACTAATGGCAATGCGGTACGTTTTTTCTGTTTCTGTCATAAAAATAAAACTTACATTTAGCACATATTTTGTATGGGGAACAAAATATGTAAGGTTCATAATAAAAAATGTAGCTTTATTCTCGTTGCAAAGATAAGAATTATATCATAATTTCTCGCATTATGTAATCCGAAATAAATATGCCGGAGTGAGTGAGGATAGCTCTTTTTTCGTCTGTAATTTTTAGGTGATTTTCTTTTACAAACTTTTCTGCTTCGGCGTAGAAGTGTTTTAGATATTTTGGTTCGATAAGACTCATATCAAGACCCCATTTTGTTCTTAGTTGGGTGATAATTAGGTCGTTGTATTTGTCTTCTGAGGTAAGAATTTCGTTTCCAGAGAAATCAGAGTAGTCTAGATTTTTGATGTTTTCTGCACTTTCTGCGCAGGTGAAAACACCATTTATATAGTCGTTTAGTGAAGAAAAATTCCATCTTCTTTCCTTTAGATTGTATGAATGCGCTCCTGCTCCAATGCCTAGATATGATTCGTTTTGCCAGTAGGCACTGTTGTGTTTGGAGTATTTTCCGTCTTTTGCCCAGTTTGAAATTTCGTAGTGCTCAAAGCCTTTTTCTGCTGTTTTTTCACTTAAAACTTCAAAAAATTCTAGACTTTTTTCTTCGTCGAATGCTAGATTTCTAAGTTTGTAGAGTGGGGTATCTTCTTCGTAGCTTAGATGATATGCAGAAATATGCGAAATAGGCAGATTTAGTGCTATGTTTAGGTTTTCTTGCCAAGTGTGCAGAGTCTGATTTGGCAAAGCGTACATTAGGTCTATGCTTATATTTTCTATACCGCTATTATATACGTTTTCTACTGCTTTTATAGCTTCTGCAGCAGTGTGGCGTCTACCTAAAATCTTTATTTCGTCTTCGTTGAAGGTTTGAATACCCATACTCAACCTATTGATAGGTAGGTTTTTAAGTCCACTTATATAGTCTTTGTTTAGGTCGTCTGGATTGCATTCTATAGTCACTTCTTCTACAGCTGAAAGATTAAAATTCTTTTCGAGCGCAGTAAAAATTTTATCAAAATGTGTGTGGGATAAGGTAGAAGGAGTGCCACCACCAAGGTAAATGGTTTTTGGATTTGTGATATAGTTTTTTCTAAGTTCTATTTCTTTGAGCAAGGCGCTGATATATTGGTCTTGCTTTTCTAATGTGGTGGTAGAGAAGAAGTTACAATATGTGCATCTTCTTTTACAAAATGGAATATGCACATAAATACTGCTCATGTTATTTTAAAACTATACCTGTAGTACCAATTAAGTTGCCTTCAGCAAAAATAGCAATAGAGTATGAACCAGTTTGTAGTGGATTTGTTACCTTATAATACATACAAACAGGGGTGTCTTCGCCATTGTATTCTATTTCTTTTTTGGCTGAATAGATAAGTTGTTTGCCTTCAAATTCAAAGGTATTTGATTCTGTGGTAAGAACTTCTCCATTTGCATCGGCAATGCGAATATATACGGTCTTATAACCTCTTTCTGCAGTGATATTCCTTAATACTTGAAAACAGATTTCTATATTGGTAATTCTTTTTAGCGATTTTGTTACCTTACCTTTTTTATTTAGGGTTTTAATCTGAATATCGTCTGCCTCAAGTATAGATGCTAGGTTTATTTTAGCATCAAGCTCGTTGGTCTTTTCTTCTAGTTGACGTTTTATTTCTTGCGCTTCTGCTATTTGTTTTTTTACCTTAACATTTTCTTTTTTAAGGTTGTCGTTTACTGTGTTTAGCGAATCTACTTTGTAAATATAAGATTTAAGAACGCCACGTACAGTGCCAAGTTCTTTTTGTAATTCCTTGATTCTGCGTGCATTAGTTGCTTTCACAGTTTTAAGTTCTTGTAGGAGTTGTTGAACTTTTTGTTTTTCTTCATCAAAAAGTTTTAGCAGAGAATCGTTGCTTGTTTCAATATAGAATTCTTCATACTCCATAGCAAGTTTTTCGTATTCTTCTATGGATTGTTGTTTTTCAAATTCCATTACTTGGGTGAGTTCTACCAACTGATTTTCAGCTTCAGAAATTTTAGAAAATTGCATAAAAATAAATGCACCAAGTATCAAAATAAGCGCGATTGATACGCCAAGTATTATTTTAGAAGTCTTATTCATGTAAATATATTCGCAATAATTCGGCAAAAGTAGTTATTTTTTAGTACTTTTGCCACTAAATTAATAAAATTTATAATTATGGCGTTACAATGCGGTATAGTAGGCCTTCCTAACGTGGGAAAATCTACTCTTTTTAATTGTTTATCTAATGCTAAGGCACAAGCTGCAAACTTCCCTTTCTGTACTATCGAACCAAACGTGGGTGTAATTACTGTGCCAGATGAAAGACTTAATGAATTGGCAAAACATATAAATCCTCAACGTATAGTTCCTACCACAGTGGAAATTGTGGATATTGCAGGTCTTGTAAAAGGTGCAAGTAAAGGTGAAGGTTTGGGAAATAAATTCCTTGCAAACATTCGTGAAACAGATGCTATCCTTCACGTTTTACGTTGTTTCGACAATGAAAATGTTACTCACGTTGATGGTAGTGTTGACCCTGTTCGTGACAAAGAAATTATTGATATGGAGCTTCAACTTAAAGACCTTGAAACTATTGATGCTCGCATACAAAAAGTATATAAACAAGCTAATGCAGGCGACAAAAATGCTAAGGCTCTTTACACTATTTATGCTATGTATAAAGAGGCTCTTGAACAAGGTAAGTCTGCTCGTACTGTAGAACTTGATAAAGAACAACGCAAACTTGTGCGCGACCTTTGTCTTCTTACCGACAAACCTGTAATGTATGTTTGTAATGTTGACGAGGCTTCTGCTGTAAATGGCAATGCATACGTAGATGCTGTGCGTGAGGCTGTGAAAGACGAAAATGCAGAAATCCTAATCGTAGCTGCTGCTACCGAAGCTGATATTGCCGAACTTGAAACATACGAAGAACGCCAAATGTTCCTTGAAGAAGTTGGCTTGAAAGAGTCTGGTGTATCTCGTCTTATCAAGGCTGCTTACAAACTTCTAGACCTGCAAACTTATATCACTGCTGGTGTGCAAGAAGTGCGTGCTTGGACATTCCACCGTGGTTGGAAAGCTCCTCAATGTGCTGGTGTAATCCATACCGACTTTGAAAAAGGTTTCATCCGTGCCGAAGTAATTAAATACGAAGACTTCATCGCTCTAGGCTCTGAAGCTGCTTGTAAAGAAGCTGGCAAAATGAGTGTTGAGGGTAAGGAGTATGTTGTACAGGATGGGGATATAATGCATTTCCGCTTCAATGTATAAAAGTGAAGCTGAATAAAAAGCGTACTTCTGCGTTACGCTTGCCTTCGAAATCCTCATTTACGTTTAGTAAACTCCGGTTTCTCAGGCTACGCAAGCCTTGAATTACATCTTTTTATTCAACTTCAATCAATATAACAAAAGGCTGGTTCGTTTTTCTGCGGACCAGCCTTTTTTTTCTCAACTTACCGAACAAAATCGTCACAATTCACCGAACGAATTAGTCTCAACTTACCGAATGAAATCGTCACAATTCACCGAAAATCATAAAAAAGTTTGCTTAATTGATTTATAATCATTACTTTTGCTTTGTAGATGTAGTGATTATGAGAAATTATAAGAAACGTATATTTGATAGGATTCTAAAACGTAAGGTTTTAGGAAAAGGCGCAGTCTTAATTGAAGGTCCTAAATGGTGTGGTAAAACTACAACAGCTAAGCAGTTAGCAAAAAGTTTACTAGATTTAGGAGACTCAGCTGTGCTTCAACAAAGTAAACAACTTATAGAAATTAGTCCTAAAACATTATTGGAAGGTAGTACCCCACGATTAGTTGATGAATGGCAAACCCTTCCATCTTTATGGGATTCTATACGTAGTGAAGTTGATAGACGTGGAGAACCTTCTCAATTTATTTTAACAGGTTCTTCCGTATTACCAGACGCAGAGGAAACTATTCATAGCGGTACAGGAAGATTTGCTTTTATAAAAATGCGTCCTATGAGTCTTTATGAATCGGAGGAATCTAGTGGAACAGTGAGTTTAGGAGATTTATTTGCTGGAAAACCTTTTGAGGTAACAAAGAATCAACTCAAGATAGAGGATATTGCTTACTTAACATGCCGTGGTGGATGGCCGTGGGCGACTATAATCGACAAAGAATTAGCATTAGACCAAGCTTTTGATTATGTAGATTCTGTGGTAAATAAAGACATTCAGCGTGTAGATAATACTAAACGAAGTCCTGAACGAGCAAGACAAATATTGCGTTCCTACGCAAGAAATATTTCACAACAAATACCTTATTCTACAATTAGAAAAGATTTACTTTCTAATGATTTAAGTACTCTTGATGAGGATACTATTGCAGATTATATAAAAGCATTAAAAAAACTATATGTTATAGAGGATTTAGAAGCATGGAATCCAAATATTCGTAGTAAAGCGGCAATTAGAACTACAGATACTCGCCATTTTGTTGACCCAAGTATAGGAACAGCATCGCTTGGTCTTGGTTCAAGCGACCTAATAAAGGACATCAAATCATTTGGTTTCTTCTTTGAGGATATGGTAGTGCGAGATTTACGCGTTTATGCAGAAGCTTTAGATGGTAAACTTTACCATTATAGAGATAGTAATGGACTAGAATGTGATGCTGTGCTTCATAGACGTAATGGAACTTATGCTTTGATAGAGGTGAAATTGGGAGGAGATAAAAATATAGACGAAGGTGCTAATAGTTTAATTAGTCTAGCTAATAATATAGACACAGAAAGAATGTCAGCTCCATCATTTATGGCTGTTGTAATAGGTGTGGGAGATTATGCTTATAAAAGAAAAGATGGGGTTTATGTGATTCCGATAGGGTGTCTTAAGGATTGATTTTGTTATGTTTTTTAGTATAAATAAAGGAAATATAAAATATAATTTATACATTTGCAATATATAAGTTTCACGCCGAGATTATGCATAGTGATGCTGTGCGGTGTGGGATAAAAAAATTTATTTAATAAGCGTTTATTACGCATGTTCTGACGTTTTCGAAACTTCGCAACTTTCTAAAAACATCGTTCAGGATATAGCAACGATAAATGCTTACGGGATATGGGTATGTATATGGCATATCTATACATGGGTGTATAGTATGCTAACTTATATCGGCGTGGGCTTTGCGTTGTCTGTTCTAATGATGTTTAGGCAATGCGAAGGCCTCGAAAGCGTGGAACGACAACAGTCGGGTCCACGTTTTTTTTGTATACTTATGTTGTAGTGTAGCAATTTTATTGATTTTTTATGAGAAAATCATACTATCTCATATTGTTAACCTAATAAAAAAATGATTATGAAATTTTCAAAAGATGAATTAAAGGCGGTAACCCATTTGGCAATGCTCATGATTGAAGTAGATGGAAAAATAGAAGAAGTTGAGAAGTTTATACTTTTTTCTCAAGTCTTGAATGAAGTTGGTAATGTTGATGATGTTGAATCTATTATTGAAGAATCAGAAAAATTTGATTTGTTAAAGGCTATCGAAATAGTTAAAACATTTTCATATACTGACAAGTATTATGTAGCTGCTTATTTGGGATTCTTAATAGCCTCTGATGGTAATATTGATAACAGAGAAATGGAGTTGTGGCAATTGATTACAGAAGCTTGTGATTTGCCAACAATGAGTGTAGATGATGCGATTAATTTTTTACAAACAAATAACTAATATAAAAAATCAGAAAAATGGGATTGCTAGGAAATTTTATTGCAAAACAAGATGTTAAGTCTGCTGTTGCAATGTTAAATCAATGTTGGTTAGCCACAGATGATATTATTAATAGATATAAATACTCTTCTAGGGCTATAGAAAGAGATGATTCTGGAAAAATCATGGCATCGATAGATTTTTTTAATAGACAAAAAACAACAATTACTAATCTTATTCGCAGTAATTCATTAAAACCTTTTGATATTACAGTAAATACTCATAGTGGAGGTTCTTGCACATTGATGCAGTATTTAAATACTGTAGATAAATATCTTATAGATCTAAATAATTATTTAACTAGAAGATAAATGGGAAAAATAACAGTTGCAGATGTATATCATGAATTTGAGAATGATATAGAAAAGGAGTTAATTCAAATTACTTCAGAACCTTTAGTTATGTCAAATAGTTTTATGAAAAGTGCATGTTTTGTAGGTTCTTTACAAAAAATCTCTCGTAAAATATATCATAAGTATGGTGTTGAACTATTTGACCCTAATGCTAGTCCTAAATATGTTCAAGATGTTATATATCAACAATTGTATAATTTAAGTACAAATATTAGAAGAAAATATGGGTTTATTTGATTTTATTTCATCGTTTAAGTCTACAAGTAAAAATGCTGATATATTTAAAGATAAATATATTGAACTAATTAAATATTTGACAGACTATAGTTTTGATTCTACTTCAAATTCATGGACTACTTTTAATGCAAAAGTAAATTCATTGATGATGGAAATGGTTGAGATGTGTGATGGACCTTATTGTAAGTTTCAAAATCCTAAAAATGAATTTTTTAATGTTTATACTAATGGTGCAGAAATGCATAGACGATTAAATGTTGTGTCTGCAATTGTCATAGCTGATAAGATGGTTGAGGCAGTAAAAGATGGTTATAGATTAACAAAATTTCAAACGGATATGATAATAGACAAGGTGCATTCTACTTCTACAATGTTTGATTACCATTGTGTATTATCTAAATATAAGTAATTATTATCTTTTATAAATGTTATATATTGTGCAATATTTGTTTAATTCTAAATGATATAAGATATGGGATTTTTTGATAGTTTAAGTGATGCTTCTGTACAAAAGGATTTGATAACGACAGCAGTTTCTATTAATGAGTTAATTGTGTCTATAGTTAAAACTGTAGAACCATATGAATCTTTGCCATACCTTCCTACTTCGATAAAGTTACAGGTGGGAAATTATGTGAATTCTATTGAGAGAAAAGTACAATACATGCATAATCGCTTGCAAGATATGAAATCAACTAACATTATGTTGGTTAAGGTACCGTGTACAGATGGAAGTTCTATTGCAGTTCCAGGGTATGTGATTGCAATACAGCAAATGGTAATGGCGATGCGACAAGAATTTGGATTGTAAAACAAATAAAACGACTCGAATCTTGGACATGTTCGAGTCGTTTTTCATTTAATGAGATACTTTATTCTTTGAAGCCATAGCCGTAGCCGCAGCGGGTGACAATGTTTTCGCCGTAGGTGCCAATTTTGGAGCGGAGGCGTCTTATGTTTACATCAATTGTTCTGTCGAGTATTACTACTTCATCTTTCCAAACTTTGCTTAAAATCTCTTCGCGTGAGCAAATTTTGCCTCTGTGAGTAATGAGAAAAACTAAAAGTTCAAACTCCTTTCTCGTCATTTTTACTTCATTTTCGTTTATCAGGCAACGCTTAAATTCTAGGTCCAATTTAAGTCCATTTACTTGCATTAAGTTTGGTTTTGCTATGGAAGGTAACACTTCGCTTTGTATGTGATTTCTACGTAAAACACTCTTTACTCGAGCTAGGACATTTCGTACTGAATAGGGCTTCACTATATAGTCGTCGGCACCTATTTCTAGTCCCATTATCATATCGTCTTCTGAGTCTTTAGCACTACAAAATATAATATGTATGTCGGCTGTTTTCACGTTAGATTTTAGCATTCTTGCTAGTTTTATGCCACTAATTTCGCAGAGCATTATATCAAGTATAATAAGTGAATATGTTTCGAGTGGGAGTTTAAGTGCTTCTTCTGCGCTATAGGCAATATCTACATCGTACCCCTCATTTTCTAAATTGTATTGTAAAATTTCGCAGAGTGTTTCTTCATCATCTACTACTAATATCTTTTTTGTTTCCATAATTTAATATTTGATTTTTGCTCAAATGTAATCAGATTGTTTTTTGCTTGTATCTGATTTAATAAAATGTAACATAGTTATAACAAACATTTAACTAAAGTACCATTTTTTTGAAATATTTATGAAACGTCAGTGGGGTAGTTTTACGAAAAAAATTTAATGAATATGAATGTAAAATTACTCATAATGGATATACTTACTTTTGTTTGTATTCCTATATACGCCGACGAAAAGAAGGCCAACGATATAGAATATTTAGAAAATCTAATGCTGAAAACAGGTGTCTTTTCTACGTCGATTTTCAATGTTCAAGAAGAGTTTTGGAATCATAGTAATGTTATGAAGACGCTTTTTGGTTACACAGAAACCAAAGGTTTTTCTGCGTCGTATAAATTTGCGGATTGGGTTTCTGCCGATGCTATTGTTATGCCAATAGAGGGTGATGAGAGAATAAATTATAGGTTTGGTGTAAATTTTATGCCCATCTGTGGATTGCATTTAAGGTTTTATGGAGGCTTAAATGATAGTGGTGAGACTTCTAAATTTACTACGGTAAATATGGCTTTTTTTATGGGTTATAAGTGTGATAAATTTGCTTTAGGAGTGGAGTTGAATCATGTGCTTAACTCATGTTGTATTTACGGGAGAGATTATTATGGATATTCTGCATTTGCGTCTGTAAAGGTAATTGAGTTTGCAGATTTATATATTCGGTTTGACGATATACACTCGAAAAATAATTGGAATATCTACTCAGATGAGCAGTCTGCTGTGTTTGGAATGCAGTTTAAGTTGAATGATAAAATAAATATTGCTCCAAATTTTAAGATGATAATTCCAAAGGTTGAAGGGAAGGGTAGGAGTTATTTTGCGTATATAAATTGTAGTATTTCTTTATAAAAAATAAGCTGGTTCGTGTTTTGTGTGAACCAGCTTTGTTTATTAAAAGAAATAATTTTGCGCAACGCAGAATTATACTTTTTGTTGAGTTTTAGAAGTATTTTACTTCTTCTTTTGTTACTGCAGATAGGATGTTGTTTGCAAGGCGGCTTGCACCAATGCGGAAGTCTGTAGTGTTTACCCAATCTTCGCCTAGAACGCCTTTTACTATTGTTAGGTATAAAAGTGCATCTTGGCAGCTAACAATACCACCAGCGGCTTTAAAACCAACTTTAACGCCAGTTTTTTCGTTGAAGTCATGTATTGCTCTGCACATTACGTATGCGTTGTATAGTGAAGCTACAGCGTCTTTGCCTGTAGAGGTTTTGATATAATCTGCACCTGCTTCCATGGCAAGAATACATGCTTTGTATAGGTCTTGTGGAGTAGGGTATAAGCCTGCTTCAAGAATCACTTTTAGTTTTGCTCCGTGGCAAGAAAGTTTGATTTCTTCTATTTCTTCAAACACTTCTTCATAGTTACCTTGTAGGAATTTACCCACAGAAATAACCATATCTATTTCATTTGCACCAGCCATAAGTGAAAGGCCTGTTTCAGCAACTTTTGCCTCGATGAAAGTTTGTGAAGAAGGGAAGCCAATTACAGTGGTTATATTCACATCTTCTGTTAGAGTGTTCTTCACTGTTTCTACCCAAGCTGGATAAACGCAGATAGTAGCTGGTTTTCCCATCTCTGGGAAGTTTTCATCTAGTGCATTAATTTTTTCTACTAGGCTAACGATTTTTTCTTCGTTGTCTGTGGTGCTAAGTGAAGTAATTTCAATATGACCAAAAAGGTCTTTGATATTACTTGGGCGATCTGTGTTTTCGTATAGGTTGTCGATAAGAGTTTTTACGTTCTCTTTAATTTGACCTTCGGTTAAATCAAAATTGTAACCGCTAAAAAGTTCATT
>JAXJWL010000012.1:0-1830 GCA_036308065.1 Paludibacteraceae bacterium | reverse complement strand
GTATAGGAGCAGGTTTTGTGCCAGCAATCTACAACTCAACTGTGGTAGATGAGATAATAACTGTTTCTGGCGACGATGCTATGCAAACCGCTCGCTCACTTGCACACGAAGAAGGTATCCTTGTGGGAATCTCCTCTGGCGCCGCAGCTTGTGTAGCAGCAAGACTAGCCCAACGTGCTGAGTTTGCAGGCAAAAACATTGTTTGCATCCTGCCAGACACAGGCGAAAGATACCTTTCTGTAGCAAATTTGTTTGATTAAACCTTTTTTGCTCACATTATTAAACCCATTGCAGAGATTTAGTTTCCCTCTAAACCCACTGCAGAGACTTGGTTTCATGGAAATATAGGCAACCGCGCACATTAGACCACTTATTCATCTGTTTTAGTAGTTTAACGTAGTTTCTTAGTTGTGCGTAATACTTGTTGTTTTTCTCACCAAATTTGTAATCTACCACAAGTAGTTCGCCGTCTTTTTCCATGATACGGTCTGGGCGATAATTTTTATCGGAGATAATTGTTCTCTCATTCCAAACCACAGGATAAGTGCCATCAAACCATTCTGAAACAAGTGGATTTTTTACAAGATCTTTTAACTCTGTTTCTTTATCACCACTCTCCCTGCTAGAGATAAGTCCCATACGCACAGCCCTATTTATTGCTCGTGAGATATCTTCTTTTGTCTTTACAAATTGCAAAATACCGTGAAGTACACTACCCTCACGCTGACGCAAAGAAGATTCTGTTTGAAACCTTAAATTCACTTTAGAATCTTTGGCATTATAATCTACAGAAGCATAATCGCAGTCGCAAGGCACAGCCTCTACAGGCTTTTTCTCCACATTTAGATACGCCAATTTTCCAAAAGAATATTCCATTATTTCCTCTTCTTCTAAAGAATTGTTGCATGGAAAATTACTCAACACACTAGATACCCATTTGTACACCTCGTGATTGTTGCCAGGAGCAGAATATACATAAAGTGCACTGCGAGGACGAGTAAGCGCAACATAAATAAGATTCAAATTGTCTATCTTTTTATATCGCATTTCTTCGTTGTACTCCTCTGCAAAACTGGTTTTATCCAAATCTTTAGTTACCTTTATTGGAAGAAGTGGCAAATAATTTGTAAACCCTGTAGTTTTATTTCTAAACCATTTCACCTCGTTGTTTACACTTAAAGGCCACTCACAAAATGGCACAAACACCACAGGGAAATCCAAACCTTTAGATTTGTGTATGGTAAGAATATTTACGGCATTTACTCCACTTCCACCTTCGATAGAAATATTTTTTCCTTCCAATTCCCACCAAGACAAGAATCCTTCCACATCTGATGAATGTTTTTGGTTGTAGTCGAAGACCAAATCTTGAAACGCCTGAATATAAACGATAGATTCTTTTCTTTTGTTAAGTTTCAATATCTGAATAAACTTCTCTATTTGCTCAAACAAAGGAAGTTTTGAAGCCTTGCGTATTTCTTCTGTGATTATACTAGACTTATCATCTTTGTTTGGCGTTTTGGCGTTGTTTTCTCCGCCGTTGGCTTTAGGTTCTACGCAGTTGGCGTTAGGTTCTACGCTTGGGGTTGATGGCCTTAAACTTTCTAATATGAAATTATTTATCTCTTCATTTTTGTTTGACAATACCTTTAGAAGATAAACTAGAAGTCTAACGTCGTTTGAAGAAGATACCAACAAACTTTCAGAAGAAATCACATTTATCCCCTTCTCCAACAGATATTTAGATACTACTACACCTTTCTTTTTGTCGCGTACCAAAATACCTATATCCTTCAAACTAAAGCCCTTAGAGAGTACTTCATTTATATC
>JAXJWL010000011.1:0-13521 GCA_036308065.1 Paludibacteraceae bacterium | reverse complement strand
GTATGATTCAAGAGAGGGATGTAATGCAATTATAGAAACAGCAACTAATAAACTTATTCAAGGATGTAATTCAACTATTATACCTTCTAGTGTAACTGAGATAGGAGAAAATGCCTTTGAGGGGTGTACCTCTCTAACAAGTGTAGTAATTCCAGAAGGTGTAACAAAGATAGAATGGGATGCCTTTGATGGTTGTACCTCTCTAACAAGTATAGTGATTCCTTCTATTGTAACAGTGATAGGACGCGATGCCTTTAGGGGTTGTACCTCTCTAACAAGTATAGTTGTAGAAGAAGGCAATAGTGTTTATGATTCTAGAGAAGGTTGTAATGCAATTATAGAAACAGCAACTAATAAACTTATACAAGGATGTAATTCAACTATTATTCCTTCAAGTGTAACAGAGATATCGATCGGAGCCTTTTATGGTTGTACCTCTCTAACAAGTATCGTAATTCCAGAAGGTGTAACAGCGATAGGTTACAGAGTCTTTCAAAATTGTACCTCTCTAACAAGTGTAGTAATTCCCGAAAGTGTAACAAAGATAGGAGACAAAGCCTTTAGGGGTTGTACCTCTCTAAAAAGCATTGAATTTCCTCAGAGTTTAACAGTGATAGATTACGAGGCCTTTAAGGATTGTTCCTCTCTAACAAGTGTTGTGATACCTTCAAGTGTAACAGAGATAAGTGGCAATGCCTTTGATGGTTGTTCCTCTCTAACAAGTATAGTAGTAGAAGAAGGTAATAGTGTTTATGATTCTAGAGAAGGTTGTAATGCAATTATAGAGACAGCAACTAATAAACTTATAAGAGGAGGTAATTCAACTATTATTCCTTCAAGTGTAACAGAGATAAGGAGCCTAGCCTTTGATGGTTGTACCTCTCTAACAAGTATTGTAATCCCAGAAGGTCTAACAGAGATAGGTCCTTATGCCTTTTCTGGTTGTGCCTCTCTAACAAGTATAGTTGTAGAAGAGGGTAATAGTGTTTATGATTCTAGAGAGGGTTGTAATGCTATAATAAATACAAAGTATGGATATAATCTACTTATTCAAGGATGTAATTCAACTATTATTCCTTCAAGTGTAACAGTAATAGGAAGCAGTGCCTTTAGTGGTTGTACCTCTCTAAAAAGCATTGAAATACCTTCAAGTGTAACAATGATAAATAGCGATGCCTTTGAAGATTGTACATCTCTAACAAGTGTAGTAATTCCAGAAGGTGTAACAGAGTTATGGTACGGAGCCTTTCGTGGTTGTAGTTCTCTTAAGAGTGTAGTAATAAATGGAAAAATAAAGATGATAGAGGAACATACTTTTGAATCTTGTACAGCACTTGAGAGTATAACATTACCTGCAGGCGTAAAGGAAATCTATGATAATGCCTTTGAGGGTTGTACTTCTTTAAAAGCGATAAACGTTCCTGCTAAGAAAAAAGATTATTATATCAAACGATTACCAGGACGACTTCATTCACTTATAGTGGAAATTGCGCCAGTAAAGAAATCAAAAAAGAAATAATTGTAGAAAGGAGGATGCCGAAAATCCTAAAAAGAGTAGGCAAAAAACTTTAAAATTTTAATAATATGACACACATCTATCAAGGAAGTAATCCATATCCATCTAGCATCTTATATACATGGGATGGCAGATATTTGTACAAAGGAAGTAATCCATATCCATCTGACATCTTATATACATGGGATGGCAGATATTTATATCAAGGAAGCAATCCTTATCCATCTGGCATCTTATATACATGGGATGGCAGACATTTGTACAAAGGAAGTAATTCATATCCATCTGACATCTTATATACATGGGATGGCAGATATTTATATCAAGGAAGCAATCCTTATCCATCTAGTATTATCTTGACTTGTGATGGCGAAGTTCCTATTATAATGTTGTTGCTATCGGCTATGTAATTTTATAGTATACCATAAAGTAAAAAGAAATGAATGAACAAATGGATAAGGCTCGTTTGGGAGCAATAGGAGAGAATAATGTAGTTTCAATGTTGATGCAACATGGTTGGGATGCATTTAATGCGAACTGTAGTATAAAAAATTATAAATCTATAGATATTATATGTATCAATAGTGCAACATGCGAGAGCAGTGAGCGTCCTTGGAAACCCCAAATAGCCTTAATCCAAGTTAAAACTAGCAGACAAACAGATATTCCTATAGGATTTAATATTAAACAATGTCTAAACGAGGAATACTTAAAAGAAAATGTTAAAGGTGCTTATGTATTTGTATACATTAAAGATAAAGATGGAAAACCTAATTTTAGGTATTTTATTTTATCAAGAGAGCAATTTATAAAGTTGGCACACAAGTCACAAAGACATTATACAAATGGATATAACAGAGCCAAAGATTTGAAATATGAAGCCCCAGCCTTGCTAAAAATAAAATGGTTAGAAGGTAAAGGTGAAGAAGCAACTGATAAACATGAAATTTTTAACAATCCATTAAATGGTATCTCCTGCGAAGATTGTTGGGATAATATTTGGATAGAATAAGAAAATTAATACATAATTATCATTATGAAATCAAGTGTTATTGATATACCTCGTAAATATACAGAGGAAGATTTATTTGGCATCAACAAGTACCAAAAAGCATTAACAAAATTTATTAAGCTTACAAATACTCCTATCACTATTGCTCTACAAGGAGAATGGGGAAGTGGAAAAACATCGCTGATGAACCAATTGAGATGGGACTTATGTGATTGCGAAAATGCTATTTATTTCCCTGTATGGGTAAACACTTGGCAATATTCGTTAATGAAAACTCCACAGCAAGCTATTATGAGTATTTTAGAGGGGTGTATTAATCAGATAGGCGCTCTAAACCCTAATGCTCATAAGTGGGATGAAAGCAAAAAGAAGATTGGAGGTATTTTCAAAAAAATGGCTACTGTAGGTACTAAAATTGCTGCAAATACAGTGGGTATTGACGGTGATTTGGTAGATGAGCTATTTGACAATGGGGCAGGTACAGAGTCGGATATTTTACAATTAAAAAATGAAATAAACAAACTGATTGATGCAGCTCTAGCGGCCAACCCTTCTAAACAAGGTTTTACCTTTTACATTGACGACCTTGACCGTATAGATCCACCTGTAGCTGTAGAGATATTGGAATTACTAAAAAATATCTTTGATTTAGAAAATTGTATATTTATTTTAGCTATCGACTACGATGTTGTCATTAAAGGGCTAAAATCTAAGTTTGGTGAATTAACCGAAAAAAATGAACGCGAATTTCGTGCGTTTTTCGATAAGATTATTCAACTACCATTCTCAATGCCAGTGGCATCGTATAACATCAATACCTTTTTGGTCGATGCATTGAAGAAAATTGAATACCTTACTGATGTTGAATTAAATGATCCTAAATTGGCAGAAGACTTTACAGAAATTGCTTTGTTGTCGGTAGGGTGCAATCCACGTTCATTAAAACGTCTTACCAATACTTTATCGCTGATATCTATTATCAATAGTGAGGTGATGGAAGAAGAAAACGCAGAAAGCACAAATAAACTCCTAAATTTTGCATTTGTATGTATGCAAATTGCCTATCCATATATTTACAATCAGCTATCTGAAGAACCAGACTTTAAACAATGGAATGAGAATATTGCTGCTAAACTAAAATTGCGCAAACTAACTGCCGAAGAGCAAGATAGCCTCAATGCCACAGAAGAGTTTGACGAAGATTGGGAAAAAATTCTATATCGTATGTGCCAAAAAGAAACACATACTAGCAATCGCGTTTTTCAAGTTTCAGGATTGTTGAATAAGATTGCTACTATTATTAACAACGACAAACTATTGGGAGAAGTGGTTGAAAATACTATGGCACTTTCTGCTGTTACAAACCTTAAAGCATTTGATTCTGCTCCAAAGAAAACAAAAGGTAGGTATGTATCATATGGTATTTGGCGTATAGTCCGCACAGAAGATAATAGAACAGAAGTTTATAAGAACAATGAACGTTGTCCTAAGTCTGCACCTGCGCTTCGTGAAATATGTGCAGAATTAGGCATTGAAGTAAATCCAAAAGCAACTACTGAAGATCTAAGAAACAAAGTACAAAAAGCTGTACTCAATATGAATCTGAAATAAACAAATAGAGGTTGACCTAAAAAGTCAATCTCTTATTCTTTATATTGTAAAACTAATTATTGTTTTACTATTATTTCCATACCTTATAATATAACCCTCTCGAAGTAAGAAAACAACAAGTAATTAATATGGCTAAAGAACTAAAATTTATGATTTCTGGAGCGGAGTATGCATCTGCACCAGTAAAATTGGAAAGAAAGAAAATATATGGTTGGAGTGACCTTGTGGCTACCGACAAGGCGGGCGAGGAGTGTGATACTGCTTATTTGTCTGTAGAAGACTCTATGTTAGTGCCATCTGGTGGTTATAAACAAGGAATGGTAGACAACGAAGGACGTTGGGTAGAAAAAAGCGAGTTGACCCCATACACAGAAGATGGTGAAGTGATGCCAAATTACCCTTCATCTTTTGATGCTCCAATAGAACTTAAAAATACAGTGACCGCAGAAGAGTTTTTGGATAATGATTGGGAGTCTGTGTATCAATTAGTAAATGCAGAACTTGCAGCAGCAGTAGGCGACAAAATTTATAAGTTTGAGTTTAGCTATCGTGGTGGCACAAACCACAACGATGGTTATCTGTTAAATACACCTGGCGGTTTGTTCCTTTTTGCAGGTGATAAACAAGAATTTCCTTTTGTTACACTATCGGAGCAAACTGTGATTGACGATATGGAGGAAGAGGTAGAAGAAGAAATTGATGACCTAGACTTTAGTATGTTCTAAAAAATCTGAAATAGTATGAGAAAAATCAATATATCAAACGACTCTAAGCGCGATGCAGAAGTAGCATTTGGAAGCACATTTCGTAGAGAAAAACCTGTGTATAAAACATCTACAGGAAGTGTAGGTAAAAATGAACGCAGACTAAAAGTAACTATGCCTACTACGGATATGGCATTGCTTGCAAAATATGGAGACACATTGTCTGATGTGCTTATAGCAGAAAATCCAGAAGTAGATATGGAACTGATGGGTATGAAACTAGAAGGTCTTAAAAAGGTATTTATCAACAAAGACCAAAAGGTGGCTTATGGTGTTTCTTTAAATGAGCATGTGTATTTGGCAGATGGCACAGAAAAAGAAGTGCGCCCAGATACCACAGTGAGTGCAAATATTGCGGTGGATGGGCTTCCACTACGCTGGACTGGTAAACTTATACCAAAAGACAAGGCGTTGCGTATGTTTATGTTTAAGAAAAGCTATCAAGTGCAACACGTAAATGGTCTTACATTTGACTTTTTGTTTGATATGGCAAAAAAACTATCAGACGCCAATGCAATGATGTTGTTGGGTGGTGGTGCCAAAGGCAACGAACCTGTGATTATGAGTAATGGTGGCACACCTTATCGTGCATTTTTAGAAGGTCGTGTACAAGGCGAGTCTTATGCTTTAATTTTGCGACTAACCAATTTAGAGTTGAAAGAAATTCCAGTTAAATAATATTTTAAAAGGTTTACAATGGAAATAACACAAGATATGCGCCAAAAGGCGATGGATTATAAGAAAAATATAGCATCTAAATTTATGCTTGTAGAAGGTGCTAAAATTAAATCTAGAATTTGTGGCGAAGACTATTGCGTGACACGCAAAATAGATGGACATCTACAATGTCTTTTCTACAACAATGGCGAGGCAGTAATGCTAAACTCAAGTGGCAAACAAAAAGCAGACAAACTTAAATGTCTTGATATGTTTGTTGGCTTTATGGGCAAGGCTGGAGTGAAATCTGCTATTATTGCTGCCGAATTGTATCTGCCAAGAGAAGGCGGTCGCCCACGTTGTGGTGATGTGCAGATGGCATTGGCAAGCGACGATACTCGCGACAAACTAGCATTGGCTCCTTTTGATATAGTGGAACTAGATGGCGAACCATTCCATGCAGAGCACTACAAAGATGTGTATGCAAAACTGAAAGATATGTTCAGTTTGAAGGTAAAAAATGACAAAGGACAAGTGGTGGTAAAAACCAGTGGTCTTTGCAAACCTGTAGAAATGAAAACAGCCACATCTATAGATGAAGTGTATAATATTTACGAAGAATGGGTAGAAGGCGAAGGTGCAGAAGGTTTGGTAGTACACAACGAAACCCACATTGTAAGCAAAGTAAAACCTCGTCATAGCATAGATGCAGTGGTGATAGGCTATTCTACCACTGAACGTGGCATACGCGATGTGCTTATGGCTGTGCGTCATCAAGACGGCAAGTACCAAATGTTTGCCACAGGGTCTAATGGTATGTCGGATGAACAAAGAGCAGAAATTGCAGAACGCCTTTCTTCTAAACATGTAGAATCTCAGTATATTCTTTCCGATTCTCGTGGCATTGCATATCAAATGGTAGCACCAGAAATAGTGTTTGAGGTGTCTTTCTTAGAACTAGTATCACGTGGCAACGACGACAAAATTAAAACCAATCCTCTGCTTACCTTCGACGAAAAACAAGGTTGGCTTATGGAAGGTATGGTGCCTGGTGTGTCTGCACAAAGCATCACATTCAACCGTGAACGTACCGACAAAACACCAAGTGAAACCGACATACGCATATCTCAACTTACCGATATTTGTCCTTTTGAAGAACCAGAAGGCTCAACAGCAAACTTAGCTCCTAGCACACTACTAGAACGTAAGGTATACAAAAAAGTGTCTGGCTCTAAGGTGATGATTCATAAATTCCTTATCTGGAAAACAAACAAAGAAGCCTCTGGCAAATATCCTGCTTATGTGTTTTATCACACCGACTTTAGCAACTCGCGTAAGGAAATGATAAAACGCGACATGGCATTTAGCTCCGACGAAACACAAATCCGCGAAATCCTATCTGCCGAAATCGCCGACAACATCAAAAAAGGCTGGGAAGAGGTAAAATAACACTTGATTCTCAAATAAACTAAAAAACTTAAATATGAAAATAAGAAATATTAATGTATCTGAAGATTTAATTAGAAAAATCTCAGATTTAGATATTCAGTTTTTTGTATTGAATCTAATTAGACCGTTAGAGGAAGAATGTTATAGCTCTATAAAATATTTTCCTGAAAGTTGTCTTGAACGTATAGATAACCACATTAGGACTATTCTTTATGGATATGAAAATATAGCAACATTAATTCACACTATTCCTATTTATTTAAAAGATAAAGGAATGCCACTCGAAAAGGATAGAGATTTAGAAGATGAAAATTGTATTGACTTATTAGGCGCTTATTTTCAAAATATAAGACAAAATAACGAAAGTAATCCTTATATAGAATTATATGTTGATAGAATTTATGATTTAGCAAACAAGAATAAGAAAAAGTTTACATGGTTATTTGCTATAACTCTTATTCACGAACTAGCGCATGCTGTATTGGATAATTATAATTTGTGTATCCTAAATCGACACGTAACTAAACTTCGATATAATTCTGAATTTGTGAAATGGAGAGAAGAGTCTATGGCAAATGCAATTGCGCTAAGAATTATTAGGGATTATTGGGATATAAGATTTTATGACTATGCAAGAAACTTTATGTTGTCTCAACCTAGAGAATATGCATTAGGTGTTCTAATGGAGGATTTTGATTATTGGGATATACGTAGTGTGATGGACAATAAATATAAAGGTGTAGACCAAACCTTACAAGACCAATGGTTGTATTATGTTAAAGGAGATCCAGATTGGGAAGGATTAAAAAAATGGAATGAGAGACTAGTAGGATATTAAAGCAATGGATAAAAAATTAAATAAATTGGCGCAAAATCTGGATACAAAAAAATCTCAGCGTTGCTGAGATTTTTTGTTATATTTTCCCCTCGTGAAGTTGTTCAATGGGGAAGATTAAATCCCAATTTTTACCCCAAACAATATTTCCATTTTCTATAGTTGCTTTCTTAAAATGTTTCCATTCTAGATATTTATTGTATTGAGGGTGAGGATGTTTAACAATAAATTCCCCTATGTCAATTATTTTTTCTGTATTATCAGAAAAGCATAATCGCACTGTCAAATTTTCAAAACATTCAATATTTATTATTTGCAATGGAATCACTATAATTTATTTTTTATATTTGTACTTCTAAGAAATAGAGGTTGACCTATAAAAAGTCAACCTCTATTACTTTATATTGTAAAAACTAATTATTGTTTTACTATGATTTCCATACCCTTCTTAATTGCCTCCTCATTTTGAGGTAGAAGGTGGTGGTGACGTGATGGAAGAGATTTTTTAAGACCTAACATCACATATTCAAGTTCTACGATAGGACAAATTTTCAAAAGACCACCTAGGATAATCATGTTGAATGATTTTGCAGCTCCCATTGCAAGTGCAGTATCCATAGCATCGATGCTGTAGATATTGATATCTGTGCGAGTAGGAGGGGTAGTGATACCGTATGGATCATAAATAAGGTTACCACCAGGTTTTACTTTAGATTCAAATTTGTCTAAAGATTGTTGGTTTAGGATGATAGCTGTGTCGTATGTGTTAAGAATAGGTGAAGAGATTTTTTCGTCACTTATAATAACAGTTACGTTAGCAGTACCACCACGTTGTTCTGGACCGTAAGCAGGCAACCAGCTCACTTCTTTGTCTTGCATTAAGCCAGAGTAAGCTAAAATCTTACCCATAGAAAGGACACCTTGTCCACCAAATCCAGCTATGATAATTTCTTGTGTCATAATCTTTGCTTTTTATTCGTTTTTCAAATCACCTAATGGATATTCTTTAAACATATTTTCTACCATCCAATCATTTGCTGCAGCTGGAGACATTTTCCAACCAGAGTTGCAGGTAGAAACTACTTCTACGAAAGATGCACCTTTTTTCTCTGGAGAAAGTGCATTTTCAAATGCTTTGCGAATAGCAGCTTTAGTTTTGCGTACAGCAGCTGCAGTATGCACACTTTGACGTGTTACATAACGAGCACCTCTTAGTTGAGCTAAAAGGTTAGAAATAGGTAAGTTATATCCGTTTAATTCAAAATCACGACCATATGGGCAAGTAGCAGTTTTCATACCTTCTAGGGTAGTAGGAGCCATTTGACCACCTGTCATACCATAAATACCGTTGTTGATGAAAATCATTGCTAAATTGTCACCACGGTTTACAGCGTGAATAGTTTCTGCAGTACCGATAGCAGCTAAGTCGCCGTCACCTTGGTATGTGAAAACTAATTTGTTTGGTAATAGACGTTTGATAGCAGTTGCAATGGCTGGTGCACGACCGTGAGCAGCTTCTTGCCAGTCGATATCAATGTAGTTGTATGCAAACACGGCACAACCTACAGGAGACACACCGATAGTGTTTTCAGTTAGTCCCATTTCTTCAATCACTTCTGCTATTAATTTATGTACCACACCGTGACTACAACCAGGACAATAGTGCATGGTATTGTCATTTAGAAGTTTTGGTTTTGAGTAAACCAAATTTTCTGGTTTGATTATATCTTGTTTTGTCATGACTGTTTATTTTATAATTTTACTTTTTAGGGCATCAACTACTTCATCTGGAGTAGGAACGATACCACCCATACGACCAAAGTGTTCTACAGGAACTTTTCCTTCCACTGCTAAACGAATATCTTCTATCATTTGACCAGCGTTGTATTCTACAGAAAGAATACCTTTAACGTGAGATAGAGATTCTTGAATGCGTTTAGTTGGGAATGGGAATAAAGTGATAGGACGTAGAAGACCTACTTTAATACCTTGTGCGCGAGCAATTTCCACTGCTTTTTGGCAGATACGAGCTGCAGAACCAAATGCTACGAATAGATAGTCTGCATCTGCTGCTTCGATTTCTTCAAAACGAACTTCGTTTTCTGCAATTGTAGCATATTTTTCTTGAAGCGCAATGTTTCTGCGTTCCATTGGTTCTGGTTGAAGTTCTAGTGATGTAATCACGTTGCGTGCACGATCTTCTGTTTTACCAAGAGAAGCCCATGGACATTCTTTGCGAATTTCTTCTTCTGTTCTGCGAGGTTGGAAAGGAGGAAGAACCACTTTTTCCATCATTTGACCGATAAGACCGTCAGCCAAAATCACAGTAAGAATATTGTATTTAAACGCAAGTTCAAAACCTAGTGGCACGAAGTCTGCCATTTCTTGAACACTGTTTGGTGCTAATGTGATTTGACGATAGTCGCCGTGACCACCACCTTTAACAGTTTGGAAATAGTCTGCTTGTGAAGGTTGGATAGTACCAAGACCTGGACCACCACGCATCACGTTTACCACTAATGCAGGAATATCTGCACCTGCTATATAAGAAACACCTTCTTGCATAAGGCTGAAACCAGGGCTAGAGGTAGAAGTCATTACTTTTTTACCACAACCTGCACCAGCATATACCATGTTAATAGAAGCGGTTTCACTTTCTGCTTGAAGAACCACCATACCAGTAGTTTCCCAAGGTTTAAGCGCCATTAAAGTTTCCATTACTTCAGATTGTGGAGTAATAGGATAACCAAAATAACCATCGCATCCGCAACGAATAGCAGCTTCTGCTAAAGCTTCGTTGCCTTTCATTAATCTTACTTCTTCATTCATAATTATGCGAGTTTTACTTTATAAACTGAAATACAACCATCAGGGCAAACAATACCACAGCTTGCACAACCGATGCATTCATCTTCGTTAGCCATTTCTGCGTAACGATAACCTTTTGAATTCACTTGCTTAGACATAGTCAATACTTTTAGTGGGCAAGCTACAACACATAGCTCACAACCTTTACAACGTTCGGTATTAACTACTACAGCACCTTTAATCTTTGCCATAATTTTTTTATTTTTTTAAGGAGTACAAAGGTACAACTTTTTAATTTAATAATGTGTATAAAACTATGTTTTTTAACCATAAAATACTAAAAATCTAAGATTTATCTTTCAAAACCTTAGATTTTATAAGTTTTAAAGGAATTTTAGTAACAAATTTGTAACAAAATTAACCTTTAGATTATAAATTGCTTGTTAGATTTTAACTCCAAACTTCTAACTGCTCTAGCAATTAGTGGTCTTTATGAAACTCTTTAATTCTCTCTTCAATCTCGTCATACATTGCAGGGTCGACAAAAGAAGTACAAATACGTAGACCTTGTTGCTTACTACCTGTGGTGTCTAGCGCAATGGCAGAAATTCCGTAGAAGAAAAGTTCATACATAAGTTCTACGCCTGTCATATCTTTATAACCAACTGTGAAGTAGAAACCATCAGCAATGTCTTCGTCTAAGTCCTTGTCGTAAACCAAGTGGAAACCATTTTCTAGGAAGAATTTCTTAAGCACAGCAGCTTTTTCACCGTATGTTTTCACACTGTCTAGGAAATTGAATTCACCGTCATTTGCTGCTTTTAGCATTGCTGCCATAGCATATTGAGTAGAGTGGGTAACACCTGCAGAAAGACAATATAAAACTCTACTAATAAGCACATTACCAAATTCATCTACACCATAACGAGCTTTTAGTCCTGCATATTTTCTTCTGTAAATGCCGTTAGACATAGCAATAATACCTATACGTTGACCTGCATAACTAAATGCTTTTGAACCAGAAATCATAAGCAAATAATTGTCGGTATAGCGAGCCACTGTTGGCTGATATGGAGCCTCAAATGGATGGCTTAGGTCTTTGCGGAAGTCCATTGCAAAGTATGCAAGGTCTTCTATTACAATAGCGTCATATTTAGTTGCAGCAGAGCCAATTATCTCAAGTTCTTGTTCTGTTAGGCACACCCAAGAAGGGTTGTTTGGATTTGAGTAAATAATAGCACAAATATTTCCTTTTTCTAGGTAACTTTCTAGTTTTGCCTGAAGTTTTTCGCCACGATAATCGTACACGTCGAAACTTTCAGATTTATATCCTAAAACTTGAAGTTGCATTTTTTGCACTGGGAAACCTGGGTCGATAAATAGAACAGTGTCTTTTTTAGGGTCACATTGACCACACACTGTAAACGCTGCAAACACACCATTCATAGAGCCCACTGCAGGCACACAACATTCTGGAGCCACATCTACACCAATAAATGCTTTTATAAAACGAGAAGACTCCTCTTTAAGTGCTTTTTCACCTTCTAGAGTAGGATAAACTGATGCTACACCACGTTTAAGTGCTTCTATTTCAGCATTTACACCAATTTCTGATGCTGGTACACCTGGCACACCCATTTCCATGCGAGCCATACGCATACCTGTTTCTGCTTCTATTTTTTTACCGATACCAACGATTTCTCTAATGGTAGCTTTACTAAAATCTGGCAGATTGAAACTGTCAATAATTCCTTTTATTTGTTCTTTATTTGCTGTCATCGCCGTAATATTTTTTTTGAACTGCAAAGATACAAATAATAATTAGGAATTAGGAATGAGGAATTAGGAATTTTGCGATTAAGTGAGAGCAGAAGCAAAGCTTGTATAAACACCCGTCAGGGTGTAATTGGGTTGTAACCCCGTCTCAGAGGAGCGAAGCGACGGCGAGGCGGGGAGAGCAAATCCCCCCCTCAAAGGCACGCCCGACAGGGTGTGCAACCGAGCGCAGCGAGTGATTTTAAATACAAATTTTTAAAATATTTTTTGTATTGTGTTGAAATTAATGTAATTTTGTATAACGCATTTAAAATTTTACAAAATGAAATCTGATTTTGGAAATATAATAATCCCTTTTGACATGTCTGAAACTGCATTTAAGGCAGTGAGAGTGGGATTTAACCTAGCACACAAAATAGGTAAAGAAATTGTTTTTCTACACGTTTTAAAGGAAAGTCAAAGCGAATTTGACCCAGAAAAAATCAAAACTACCATTGAAAAACTGAATCCTGTTCCTAATAAGGTTTCATACCGAATCGTTGTGAAAAAAGGCGTGCCTGAAACTAAAATTGCACAATATGCAGAAAAACAACAGGCATTTCTTATAATAATGTGTACTCGTACCAACGAAAAGAAAATCCAAGACCTTATTGGTAGTGTTACCTCTGAAGTAATGAGAATTACCGAAAGACCTGTACTAGCAATTCCAGAGTCTTTTTCAAGCGACGATGTTACCACATTAAATAAAATAGCATACGCTTCTAGCTTAAAATCTATGCACGACTTGGAGCACATAGACCTTTTGTCTACTATTTTTCCTATTGATAATAAGTCACTTGAGATAATCCACAGTGTAAAAGAAAGCGAAAATATTGCACCAGATGGTCAATATGTAAACACTCTTGTAGAGGCATATCCTTCTGTAAAAATATCTTCTAAAGCATTGGTTTACGACGAACAATCTAGCGCAAGTACTGCTATTTCTGAGTACATCACAAATAGCGATGCTGAGTTAATTGTGATAAAAAAACACCACAGAAGAGCATTTCTTCCACTTCTTTCAACACAATTTGCGCTTAAAGTGCTATTCCGT
>JAXJWL010000010.1:0-2445 GCA_036308065.1 Paludibacteraceae bacterium | reverse complement strand
CATCGACTATGCTGCTCCAAAGGGCACTCCTGTAATGTCTATCGGTGATGGTAAAGTTACACTTCGTGCATGGAAAGGTGGCGGTGGTAATACCGTATACATTAAGCACAATAGCGTGTATAGCTCTGGTTATCTGCACCTTTCTGCTTACGCAAAAGGGCTTAAAGTAGGCGACAGAGTAAAACAAGGACAAGTGATTGGTTATGTAGGTAGCACAGGTGCTTCTACTGGTCCTCACTTAGATTTCAGGGTATGGAAAAACGGCACTCCTATCAACCCACTAAAAATGGAGTCTCCATCTGTAGCGCCTATCCCAGCTGCGCTAATGGAGGATTTTAAGGTGGTACGCGATTCGCTAAATACAAAGTTAGGAGTTGGCGATAGCGAGCAATGAAAGAGCATAAAGGAAATATTATCAAAATCAACGGCAACGCCGTGACTGTGAAGGTATTGCAATTGTCAGCTTGTGCTAGTTGCGATAGCAACAAATATTGTACACTGTCTGAATGCAAAGAAAAAGAAATTACTGTTTCTGATGCAAACCCAGAAGCTTACAGCGTTGGCGAGGATGTACAAATTGTTACCCAAAAACGCCAAGTGTTCACAGCTGTGCTTTGGGCGTACGTTATACCACTTATATTATTATTTATAGGTGTGGGCGTGGGAACGCTGTTAAATTTACCAGAAGTACACACTGCCCTACTTGGTTTAGTTGCTGTGGCAGTTTATTATGTATTTCTGATGGCAATAAACAAGATATTGAGTAAAAGTTTAGAATTTAAAATAAGTAAAATTCAATGAATATAATTGTAGTTTCATTAATCGTATTGGGCTCTATAGGCATTGTAGCTGCGGTGATTTTGTATTTCGTAGCTAAGAAGTTCTATGTGGAAGAAGACCCAAAAATTTCGGAGATAGAGAGTGTGCTTCCTGGAGCAAACTGCGGTGGTTGTGGATTCGCCGGCTGCAAAAACTTTGCAACGGCTTGTGTTTCTGCCACCGAACTTGGTGATTTAAGATGTCCTGTGGGCGGCAACGACGCTATGAACGCCATTGCACAAATTTTGGGAGTAACAGTGGCAGAAACCAAGCCTAAAGTGGCAGTGCTACGCTGTGCGGGCACCTGCGCTGTTCGTCCTCGCACCTCTCACTACAACGGTGTGCAATCTTGTGCCATTGCCACTGCCACTTTCGCCGGCGAAACTGGCTGCTCTTTCGGTTGCGTAGGATTTGGAGATTGTGCAAAAGCATGCTCATTCGGAGCCATTTCTGTGAACCCAGAAACAGGTCTTGCAGAAGTAGATGAAGATAAATGTACTGCCTGCGGTGCATGTGTAAAAGCTTGTCCTAAAGGCATTTTAGAATTGAGATTTAAAGGTCCAAAGAGCAGAAGAATCTATGTTTCTTGTGCCAACAAAGATAAAGGAGCAAAAGCTCGCAAAGCCTGCAGCGCAGCATGTATTGGTTGCGGAAAATGTGTAAAAGAATGCCCATTTGGAGCAATTACACTCGAAAACAACCTTGCTTATATCGACAACAACCTTTGCCGTTTGTGCAAAAAATGTGTGGTAGCATGCCCTACAGGTGCAATACAAGCGTTAAACTTCCCAGTAATTAAGAAAGATGAAAACATTTAAGTTAGGTGGTATTCACCCAAATGACAATAAACTTACTGCTTACAAGCCAATTGTAACGTTGGCTGCGCCAAAGGAAGCAATTTTTCCTCTTGAGCAACATATTGGAGCACCTGCAAAACCTATAGTAGCTGTAGGTGACAGAGTAAAAACTGGTCAAATGATAGCAGAAGCTGCTGGTTTTGTATCTTCTCCTGTGCATAGTTCTGTTACTGGTACAGTGACCAAAATAGCAGAATATACTGATACTCAAGGCTTTTCAAAACAAGCTATTTACATTAAAGCAGAAGAGAAAGACGAATGGGCAGATGGTATAGTGATTTCTGACAAACTAGAAAAAAACACCTCACTAGAGCCTAAAGAAAGTATCAAAAAAATTGCAGACGCAGGTATTGTAGGTCTTGGCGGCGCTTGTTTCCCTACTCACGTAAAACTTACCCCTCCTGCAGATTGCAAAATTGATAGTCTAGTAATCAACGCAGTGGAATGTGAACCATATCTTACTCACAATCACAGACTTATGCTAGAAAAAGCAGGCGAAGTGATTATTGGCATACGCCTAATAATGAAGGCTCTTGGCATAGACAAAGCATATATTGGCATCGAAAGCAACAAGATGGACGCAGTGAACACCCTAAGAGAAACTGCAGAAAAACTTAGCGATTTCGTACATATTATAGAGGTAGTTCCACTAAAAATGAAGTATCCTCAAGGTAGTGAGAAGCACCTTATTCAAGCCCTAACAGGCAGAGAAGTGAAAAGCGGCGCAATTCCTGCTTCTGTAGGCGTAGTGGTACAAAACGTGGGTCTG
>JAXJWL010000009.1:0-3232 GCA_036308065.1 Paludibacteraceae bacterium | reverse complement strand
TGTCGCAAGACTTAAAACCAGACAGAATGTCTCGTGCCAAACGTGTTTTGAATACCTTAATAGACAACCTACACAACGATAAAGTGGCACTTATGATTTTTGCGGGAGATGCCTATGTACAAATGCCACTTACCACAGATGTGTCATCAGCCAAGATGTTCCTTTCTAATATAAATCCGGGTATGGTGCCTGTTCAAGGTACTGCAATTGGCATGGCAATTAAACGCTCTATGCAGTTGTTCTCAAACAAAGACAACGGGGCAGGAAAGAGTATCATCATTATTACAGATGGTGAAAACCACGAAGATGATGCAGTGAAAATGGCTCAGGAAGCGTTTAAAAATGGCATCACAGTGCAAGTAATGGGTGTGGGTACTCCTGAAGGTGCGCCAATTCCAATTGCAGGAACACAAAGTTTCAGAAAAGACCGAGATGGCAATGTGGTGGTAACCAAGCTCAACGAATCAATGTGTCAAGAAATTGCGGCAGCAGGTGGTGGTGCGTATGTGAGGGTAGATAATACTTCTGCTGCAGTGAGAGCGCTTTCTTCTGAACTTGATAAAATGTCTAAATCTGATATAGAATCACAAGTTTATACACAGTATAACGAACAATATATTGTCATTGCATGGATAGTGTTGGTGCTTCTTGTGGTGGAATGTTTTTTCCTTGAGAGAAAAAATCCGTTATTTAAAAACATAAAATTATTCTAATAATGTTAAGAATCGCGATTTCTTTATTAACTTTGCTTTTTGTATCGTCTGCGTTTGCTTATAAGGCAAACCCTTCTATCAGAAGTGGTAATAATAATTACGAAGACGAAAAATATACAGATGCTGAGGTAGAATACAGAAAGGGTCTTCAAGCAGACCAATATTCTACAGAATCGGCATACAATTTGGGTAATTCTCTTTATAAACAAGAAAAATATAAAGAGGCAGCAGAAGAGTTTGAAAAGGCAACAAAACTCACCGACGATAAAGAAAAACTATCTTCTATTTATCACAATTTAGGAAATTCTCTATACAAAGCAGAGGATTATGGCAAGAGTGTGGAAGCATATAAAAACGCACTTAAAAACAATCCTAAAGACGATGAAACAAGATTTAACTTGGCTCTAGCTCAAAAGAAATTGCAAATGCAACAACAGCAGCAACAGCAACAAAACGATCAAAACAAAGATCAGAACAAAGACAAAAAGCAGCAAGAGCAAAACCAAGATAAGCAAGAAGAAAAACAAGAAGAACAAAAACAACAAGAGCAACAGCAACAACAAAATAGTGAAGAAATGTCGCAAGAGACTGCTGAGCAAATCTTAGAGGCATTCTCACAAGATGAAAAACAACTTCAAGAAGAAATGCAACGCAGAAAAGGCGGTCAAAGAAGTTTAGAAAAAGATTGGTAAAAAGATGAATAGAAAATTATTTATAGGATTTTTATTATGGATTTCTGCATTGGCACTAAGTGCAGAGGAGATAAGTTTTACTTGTAAAGCTCCTGCTACTGTGGTGTCTGGGCAGCAGTTTAAACTTGTTTACACCGTAAATAAGGAGGGAAAAGACCTAAGAGTGCCAGAAATCTCAGATTTCGATGTGCTTTTTGGCCCTTCTACTTCACATAGCAGTAGTTTCCAAATTGTAAATGGTAAAGCAACAAGTAGCACACAAATCACCTACACTTATATGCTTGCAGGTAGAGAACCGGGTAAATATACCATTGCTCCTGCTTCTATTGTGATAAGTGGTGATAAATATACAAGTAACTCTGTGAAGATAGAGGTGCTTCCTGCCGATAAGCAACCTACTACTTCGTCTGCTTCACAAGGACTTCCTGTAGATAATTCTACTGTAGAAAATATAAACAACGAACAAATTTTCGTTAAGCAACATTTCACTAAAACTAGAGTTTACGAACAAGAAGCAATTCAGGTTACCTACAAACTTTACACTCGTTTGGATGTGGTGCAAGTGGGTGGCGCAAAATTTCCAGAATTTAAAGACTTCTTTGTTCAAGATATTGAACTAGACCCAAATAGATCTTGGGTTGTTGAGCATGTAGATGGCTACAACTACAACACAATTGTGCTAAAACAATGTATCATTTTCCCTCAACATGCTGGAAAAATTGATATTGACGGTGGCAACGTAGAGGTGATTTTACGCATGAGAACTTCACCATCTTCTCGTCATCAAAGCATCTTCGACGATTTCTTCCAATCTTATCAAGACGTGAGAAAAAGTCTTAAATTTGCTGGTGCTCAGATAAATGTAAAAGAACTTCCAGCTCCTCCTGCAGGATTCAACGGCGCTGTAGGTGCTTATACTTTAAACTCTTCTATTTCGTCTGAAAACATTAAGGTAAACGATGCTCTTACCTTGAAACTTAAGATTTCTGGTACAGGCAACCTTAAACTAGTGAAAACACCAGAGGTGAAATTCCCATTAGACTTTGATGTTTACGACCCAAAACAAGATGTGAAGGTAAAACCTGTTTCTACTGGTCAAAATGGTAGCAAATCTATAGAATATGTTGCTATTCCACGTTTTGGTGGCAACTTTGAGATTCCTGCTGTGAAGTTTGTTTATTTCGACATAAATAGAGGTTCATATCAAACTCTTACTACTCCTGTTTATAAAGTAAAAGTTGATGGAAGTGCTTCTAGCGAGGCTACAACCACAGTGGTAAGTTCTACTGTAAACAAAGAAAATGTTAAGCAACTTGCAACAGATATTCGTTTTATCCATGCAAATATAGAAAAGGGATTGAGCAAAAAGAATAGTCATTTTGCATTCTCTTCTACCATGTATATTTGTTTATTGACTCCACTATTTATCTTTGTTATTGTGCTTCTGCTACTTCAAAAACAAGCTAAGGAAAATGCAAATGTGGCATTGAGAAATACAAAACGAGCAAATAAAGTGGCTAAAAAACGCTTAAAAGAGGCTCAAAAATGTCTGCGCTCTGGTGAAAAATCTAAGTTCTACGAAGAAACAATGCGTGCTCTATGGGGTTATATCGCCGATAAACTTACAATCCCAGTTTCTGAACTTACCAAAGACAATGTTCAAGAAAAACTTACCTCACATAACTGTGACGAAAAACTTATAACAGAGTTCTTGGCTTGCTTGTCTGACTGTGAATTTGCAAGATTCTCTCCTGTGGTGGACGAAACTCTTTCTATGGAAAATATTTATTCTAGAGCTGCAGAACTTATAGGTGAACTTGATAATAC
>JAXJWL010000008.1:0-2742 GCA_036308065.1 Paludibacteraceae bacterium | reverse complement strand
GAAGAAGTTGACGCTAAACTTCAAAGCATTATGGCAAACATCCACGAAAACTGCGTAAAATACGGTACTGAAGAAGATGGTTACATCAACTACGTTAAAGGTGCTAACATCGCAGGCTTCATGAAAGTTGCTAAAGCTATGATGGCTCAAGGTATTATCTAATCTTAGACAAACCTAACAAAACAATAAAAACTAACCGATTAATCGGAGTTAATTCGATTAATCGGTTGTTACGCATATAAAAATAACATTCTGTAGCCCATAAAATGGTTACAAAAAAGACAAATAAAATGAATAAAATAATCAGTAAAGAGCATTTCTCAGAAAATGTAGTAAAATTAGAGATCGAAGCTCCTCTAATAGCTAAATCACGCAGAGCTGGTCACTTCGTGATAGTACGCGTAGGTGAAAAAGGCGAACGTATTCCTCTAACCATAGCTGGTTCAGACATTGAAAAAGGAACTATCACTCTAGTAGTTCAAAAAATAGGTGTATCTTCTACAAAACTTTGCAACCTAAATGTAGGTGACGAAGTAACTGACGTAGTAGGTCCTCTAGGTAAAGCTACTCATATTGAAAACTTCGGTACAGTAGTTTGTGCTTGTGGTGGTGTAGGTACAGCTCCAATGCTTCCTATCGTAGAAGCACTTAAAAAAGCAGGTAACAAAGTTATCTCTGTGCTAGCTGCTCGTACAAAAGACCTTATCATTCTTGAAGAAGAAATGAGAAAATTCTCTGATGAAGTTATCATTATGACAGACGACGGTTCTTACGGTACTCAAGGTCTTGTTACCAACGGTGTAGAAAGCGTTATCAACCGCGAAAAAGTGGATATGTGTGTGACTATCGGTCCTGCTATCATGATGAAATTCGTTTCTTTACTAACTAAAAAATACGAAATCCCTACTGTAGCATCTCTTAACACTATTATGGTGGACGGTACTGGTATGTGCGGTGCTTGCCGTGTAACTGTGGGCGACGAAACAAAATTCGTATGCGTTGACGGTCCAGAATTTGATGCACACCAAGTGAATTTCGACGAAATGATGATGCGTCTAGGTGCATATCGCGAACAAGAACAAGCCGCTATGGCTGCATATATTAACTCTTTAAAATAATTGTTTAGAGATGGAAAATTTAACTGATAGAAGTGCAGCTTGGCGTGACGAGCTTCGCAAATCAATGAAAAACAAAGAACGCACCGAGATTGCGCGCGTTAAAATGAATGAACTAGACGGTGAATACCGTTCACATAACTCAGAAGAAGTAAACCAAGGTTTAACAGAAGAACAAGCTTTACTTGAAGCAAAACGTTGTTTAGACTGTCCAAACCCAACTTGTATGCAAGGTTGTCCTGTAAGCATCAACATTCCTTCTTTCATTAAAAATATTGAACGTGGCGAATTTTTAGCTGCTGCTAAAGTGCTTAAACAAACTTCTGCTCTTCCTGCTGTTTGCGGTCGTGTTTGTCCTCAAGAAAAACAATGCGAAAGCCAATGTATGCATATCAAGATGGGTAAACAACCAGTTGCTATTGGTTACCTAGAACGTTTTGCTGCCGACTACGAACGTGAAAGCGGCAATATCGCAGTGCCAGAAATCGCTGCTAAAAACGGTAAAAAAGTTGCTGTGGTTGGTTCAGGTCCTGCTGGTCTTTCTTTCGCTGGCGACATGGCAAAACTTGGTTACGACGTAACTGTATTTGAAGCACTTCACGAAATTGGTGGTGTATTGAAATATGGTATTCCAGAATTCCGTCTTCCAAATAAAATCGTTGACGTTGAAATTAACAACCTTGAAAAAATGGGTGTTACTTTCATCAAAGACTGCATCGTAGGTAAAACTATTAGCTTCGACGACATCAAAGAACAAGGTTTTGAAGGTATGTTCGTAGCTTCTGGTGCTGGTCTTCCAAACTTCATGAATATCAAAGGTGAAAACCTTATCGGTATCATGTCTTCTAACGAATACCTAACACGTGTAAACCTTATGAGCGCTGCAAAAGACGAATTTGACACTCCAGTTCTTAAAGGTAAACGTGTTGCTGTAATCGGTGGTGGGAACACTGCTATGGACTCTGTTCGTACAGCAAAACGTCTTGGCGCTGAACTTGCTATGATTGTTTATCGTCGTAGCGAAGAAGAAATGCCTGCTCGTGTAGAAGAAGTGAAACACGCTAAAGAAGAAGGCGTTGAATTCCGCACTCTTCACAACCCTATCGAATATATCGGTGACGAAAAAGGTCGTGTTAAACAAATGTTACTACAAAAAATGGAACTAGGTGAAGCTGATGCTTCTGGTCGTAGAAAACCAGTTGCTATCGAAGGTGCTACCGAACTTATCGACGTTGACACAGTAATCGTGAGTGTTGGTGTATCTCCAAACCCACTTATCCCTAGCTCAATCGAAGGTCTTGAAGTATCACGCAAAGGTACTATCGTTGTAAACGATGAAATGCAAAGTGCTATTCCAATGATTTTCGCTGGTGGTGACATCGTACGTGGTGGTGCAACAGTTATCCTTGCTATGGGTGACGGTCGCAAAGCCGCTGCATCAATGCATGAATATTTGAATAAATAATTAAAATTAAATCGGTCATTGAGTTTGTCGAAATGCCCGATTTAAATTTTATTGGCGGGCACTTCGACAGGTTCAGTGGCCGCCAAATCTAATCACCAATTTTAATTGAACAATGATTAAAGTAGCACTTATCGGTTACGGCAATATTGGCAAATTTGCTTT
>JAXJWL010000007.1:0-6442 GCA_036308065.1 Paludibacteraceae bacterium | reverse complement strand
TCATTTGTATCCACATATTTGGATATATCATAGTTTGTAAGTTCTAAATGTGGTAGCGCACTACCCGTTGCAATAATTTTCATCTATTGTTCTTTTATATTATTACGGACATTGCACGCAATGTCCCTACGCTTTTATTATTACTCGCTACGCTCTGGGCACGCAATGTCCCTTAACCCCTAACTCCTAATTATTCGGTGCTCCGCACCTCATGATTCTTGGCTGCACTCGGGATAACTCAAGCAAGCTTGGTTCTCCACTCGTTTGCACAAGAATTGGCACGAAGTGAAACGAAGTGCAAAGTTACTACCACAATATTTTAGCAAAAAATTTATGGTCTATCCGCCCCACAGATTGTGGCGAAAAGCAAATAAAAGGGGTAAAAATCTTTATTTTGGGGTGAATTAATATTTTTTATAACATAAAATAGTGGTAAAAATCGTATATTTGTGGTCAAATTTTATCTATGGAAAGAAAAGTACCAAAATTCATGACAGAGAAGTTGGACATAGTCCGTTTCTTCTTTATTGTGCTATTGGGGGCAGTTGCATTAATTTTAGCATATCGTCCTCAGGTGGTATTGAGGGGCTTTATTATAGATTCAAACCAAAGTCTTTTTTATATAATTTCGCTTATTATATTTGGGCTTATCACGCTCATTACAAGTAGGGTTTTATTCTACAAAGCCAACAAACGCAAACCTCAGACCTTCAAAACATTTTGCACTTGGATAGTGTTGGAGATACTCTCAATAATACTTGTTTTATCTACTATAGCATGGAGCATCAACGAGCCAAATACAAGGTCGTTTGTCACAATTTTGGAGCGTACTTCTATTTCAGTGCTTTCTGTACTATTTATCCCATACCTAGTATCTTGGTTGTATTTTTCGCTTAAAGAAAAGGAGAATGAACTAAAAGAAGCGTTAGCAGAGTCTGCTGAGGCACCAGCGGAAGAGACGAAAGGACTAGTAAATTTTTCCGATGAAAAGGGCGTTTTGCGCTTGTCGCTTCGTGCAGAAGACTTGCTTTATCTAAAGTCTGCCGACAACTACGTTTATATCTACTATTTAAATAGCAAGAAGGAGATTGTAAACTATTTGCTTCGCAATACACTTAAAAACATTGAGGAAAATATTGCCAATATTAATCTAATAAGATGCCATAGATTTTATATGGTAAACTCTAAAAATGTGAAGCTTCTGAGGAAGGCAAAAGACGGACTTTTGTTGGAACTTGATACAGAAATGCCATGCGAGATTCCAGTATCTAAAACATACCTTTCTGCGGTATCAGAGTTTTTTGCAAATTAAGATTTAATCTTTTTACATAGAAGTCCTAGCTTATATACATCCATTAGGTATAAGTTAGGATTTTTTGATTTTAGTTGTTTCACTATAAAAGGTTTTATAATATTAAACCCAAATAGGAAAAGCAGTCTAAAGTTTTTGATTTTTAGGTAAGCCCTTAGCAGTTTTGAGCAACCTATTACGTCCTCTTTGTATAAGTCGTTTTTGTATAAATCTACTAGCACTTCGGTAGAGTCTTCTAGTCTTTTTATATAGTCTTCTGTGCGTATTGCACCGCAGTGAATAAGTGCGTTTGGAATAAATTTTACCTCATATTTTTTAGAAACTTGGTATGAAAATATAATGTCTTCATATCCATATTTCTTCACGTCTATAAACTTAAATTCATTTAGAATTTCCTTTTTTATATAGAGATTTGAGGTGGTAGCGATGTTTTCAGACCTGTTTTTTTCGTATTTTTTGTGAAGGATAAAGTCTGGGTTGTTGTCGTCTATAATGCCAATGCCACCCGATACCATTGGGGCATCTTCTTTAAGGTAAGTCTCGATAAAATCTTCTTTACAAATGAGCATATCGCTATCTATAAACAGCAATCTATCGTATTTAGACTCATTTATAAGAATATTTCTTATGGCAGAACGCCCTCTGTTTTCTTTATAATCTAGAAGTTTAAAGTTTTGTAGGCTACCCTGCATAGACTTTAGTTTGTCTAGGTTCAATGTGCTACCATCGTTGCCCACAACAATCTCAAATGTGATATTGGCCTTTGTGCACTGTGTGTAAAGCTCTTCTACCAGCTTTGAGCAGTCGAAATTATATGTTGGGATAAGGATAGATAGCATTATTTTATTAGGGTGTTGAATATTTCAATAAATTGGTTTGCCTGATTTTCTCTGCAAAAATAGTCCTTATTTCTTACATTTTGTCTAGTAAAACCATTTTTTTGCCATTCGCTGTATTTTTCTGTGATAAAATCTCTTACTTCTTCCACAGTTTTTGCAGAAAGTCCAGCATTTGTGTCGTTTATTACTTGCGCTAGGCAACCTTCGTCGCTTTTCACGCAAAGCACAGGTTTTTCTACTCCCACAGCCTCAAAAAACTTGGTTGTCATTATGCCTTTTGGCCCGTTTTCATCAGATTTATTGGTCAAAACAAGGATAATACTGCTCTTGTTTAATAGGTTTGGCACTTCACTCACAGGTACTAAATCATTCACTTGAGAGACACTTTTTGCAGTAGGGTAACCTTCAAGTTCTCTGTTTATTATCTCTTTAGATGCCTTGTCCACATACCAAACTAGTCTTAGGTTTTCTAGTTTCAGTTGCTCGATTGCTTTGAAAAGTAGTTCTGGATTTTGTGCATGTGGGTCCAACAATCTACCTGTGTAAATAATGTCAAATGTGCTAGATTTTACTTCTTGCGGGAAGAAAATTTCCTCGGAATAGCCGTTGTATATAAGATGAACATTTTTATTTAGCTGGCTTAGATATTCTTTGTGCCATGGCGACACAGTGGTCACAGCATCTGCTTTTTTCAAAACCTCGTTTCTTTTATAAATCCTTTTTTTTCTAATTAGATTTGTGAAGAACTTATTGATAGGGTTGTTTGAAATCTGATTTCTACTATATAGTTTACTGCCAAATTGTTCCACCAAGTCCCTAATATCGCAAACTAACGGAATATTTAGTTTCTTAGAGATTTTATAGGCAAGATTTAGTGGAAATTCATTAAAAGTACTGCATAAAACTAGGTCAAACTTTTCGTTCTTAATTTCTTTATAGAACTTTTCCCAAAAGAACTTAGTTTTATGGTCGGTGAAAAGGTTTAATGCAGTTTTTAAGTAGTATTTGGCTGTGCCCAAATTGTATTGATAATTGTGTCTAAAAACTTTTTTAGGAAGATTTGCTAAGTTGTAATGTACTTCACCACTATCTTCTGATATTATAGTTACATCCCAACCAATTTTTTCCAAATTACATGAAAGAGTTCCAATGCGTGGGGCAAAATTTGGAGGAAAACTATCAGTAACTATTAATATCTTTTTACCCATTAAAGATATCCCTTTCTATTTTGTCGAAGATCTCAAATAGTTCTTCCACAGTGGTGGCACGAAGCATTGCAATGCGAGTTTCTTTGAAGTGTGAGATGCCTTTAAATATTGGACTTGCAGCCAAATGTCTTCTCACATGAAGTATGCCGCGGCGCTCGTCTAGCCAATCTACACTTTGAAGCGTGTGTTCACGAAGTATATTTAGTTGTTCTTTAAAAGTCATTTCTGGAGCGTGTTCTCCGTGAAGCAAATAGTGCTTCATCTCTCTGAAAATCCATGGTTGACCAATTGTAGCTCTACCCACCATCACTGCATCTACTCCGTATCTATCAAAACATTCTTTTGCTCTCTCTGGTGTGCAAACATCGCCATTGCCAATGATAGGGATTGTCATACGAGGGTTGTTTTTTACCTCGCCAATCAGTGTCCAATCTGCCTCGCCAGTGTACATTTGTGCACGAGTTCTACCGTGAATGCTTAAAGCAGAAATGCCACAGTCTTGAAGTGCTTCTGCCAAATCTACTATGATTTTAGAATTGTCGTCCCAGCCTAGGCGAGTTTTCACAGTAACAGGAGTTTTCACCGCATTTTTCACTGCCTTGGTGATTTCTAGCATACGAGGCACATCTCTTAGCAACCCTGCACCAGCACCTTTGCCTGCCACTTTTTTCACAGGGCAACCAAAGTTGATGTCTATAATATCAGGATTTGCACTCTCTGCTATTTGAGCCGCCTCTGCCATTGCTGCAGGGTCTTTGCCATAAATTTGCATTACCACAGGGCGTTCCTCGTCAGAGGTCTGTAGTTTTGCCTCAGTCTTGGTTACGTGTCTTATAAGCGCATCAGAAGAGATAAACTCTGTATATACCATATCCGCCCCAAATCTTTTGCAAAGCAAACGAAAATTTGGATTAGTAACATCCTCCATCGGAGCAAGAAACAATGGATACTCAGAGAATTTTAAATGCGCAATCTGCATAACACCAATATAGAAACTTTATCTGCGAAGATACTGCTTTTTTTTTGAAAAAATACTATTTTTTCTTACTTTTGTAGGTTATCAGTAAAGATATAAAAATTATGCATAAACGTTCAGATTTTGAGATAATGGCTCCAGTGGGGTCTTGGGAAAGTTTGGCTGCTGCGCTAAATGCAGGGGCAGATTCTGTATATTTCGGTATAGAGAAATTGAATATGAGAAGTCACTCTTCAAGTAATTTTACTGGGGATGACTTACGTGAAATAGTGGCTCGTTGCAACGAAAAAGGTGTGAAAACATATTTAACAGTGAACACTGTGCTTTACGACAACGACCTAGAACACATGCGTCAGATAGTAGACGTGGCAAAAGATGCAGGCGTTTCTGCTATTATTGCAGCCGATGTAGCGGCAATGCAATATGCTTGTTCTCAAGGAGTTGAGGTGCACCTTTCTACTCAACTAAACATTGCCAATGTAGAGGCACTTAAATTTTACGCGCAGTTTGCCGATGTGGTGGTGCTTGCTCGTGAGCTAAATCTAGACCAAGTAAAACACATCTACGATGCTATCCAAACAGAGCAAATTCGTGGTAAAAATGGCGAACTAGTTCGTATTGAAATGTTCTGTCACGGAGCACTTTGTATGGCAGTTTCAGGAAAATGTTATTTGAGCCTACACGAGTTCAACCGCTCTGCCAACCGTGGTTCTTGCATGCAAGTTTGCCGTCGTGCATATACTGTGATCGACAAAGAAGGCGATGTGCAACTAGATGTAGACAACGCTTACATTATGTCTCCAAAAGACCTTAAAACCATTCATTTTATGAACAAAATGATGGATGCAGGTGTGAGAGTGTTCAAGATAGAAGGTCGTGCACGTGGTGCTGAATATGTGAAAAACGTAGTTACTTGCTACAAAGAAGCCATCGACGCATACCTAAACGGCACATTTACAGAAGAGAAAATAGAAAAATGGGACGAAAGCCTTGCACGCGTGTTCAACCGTGGTTTCTGGGACGGATATTATCTTGGCAGACGCCTTGGCGAATGGTCTCATAGATATGGCTCTTCAGCAACCGAAAAGAAAGTTTATATCGGAAAAATTACCAATTACTTTAAAAATATTGGTGTGGCAGAGTGTTTAATGGAGACCTACGACCTAAAAGTGGGCGAGAAAATCCTTATCACAGGCGACACAACTGGTGCATACGAAGCCGTAGTTGAAGAACTTCGTTTCGACCTTAAACCAGTTGAACAAGTTCAAAAAGGTCAACTTTTCTCTATTAAAACCACAGAACTTGTGCGCCGCGGTGACAAACTATACAAATTAGTTCCAGAGAAGAATGAAAACTTTAGTTAAGATATTAGCCATTACACTAGCTTGTTTAGTGTTTTTATTTTCACTGCCTTTCATCGCATTGGAGGTGGTTTGTATTCCAAAAGTGACCAACAAAATCTTGGAATACGTACCCGACTATATGCAGGCGGAAGCTGAGGTAGGGGAGTTGGACTACAAATTGTCTACTTGGCCAAACGTGGGTGTAAAACTTCACGATTTGGTTATTTACACCCATATCCCAGAGGTGCGCGATACGCTTCTTGCAGTGGATACGCTCGATTTGGCAGTGGATGTAATGGCGTTTCTTAATGAAAACAAGGTAAATATCGACCATGCTCACGCAAAAGGCTTACTTGTAAATGCTCAAACTATCGACGGTAGAAACAACTGGGATGTGTTCCCTGCATCTGCAGAAGAAGATACCACTTCCACCGCCATGCCAGAAATCCGTTGGCAAAACATAGAGCTTGATAGAGTAAATGTAACATATAAACACGATTCTGCGCAGTTCAACATTGCTGTAAACGACTTTAAACTCCACTCAAAAAAGGGCGCATTTACCGACAAAATCATCATAGCAGGAGCAGAACTAGGAGCGGAGAACATACTCTATAATGCACACCCAAACACAGTTTATTCTGTAGGAAGTTTTTCTACCAAGCTTATAGCAGCCAACTCAGAAAGAGGCACACTTTTGAAGACAGACCTGCTTATGCCACACGTGCGTTTGCAAGATGCTGAATTTTCTATAGACAGCACCTCAT
>JAXJWL010000006.1:0-2869 GCA_036308065.1 Paludibacteraceae bacterium | reverse complement strand
CCATTATCTGGAAGTTTTTCATTTATAGCAGAAAACATTTTGTTGATACCTCTAATGTTATTTAGGCTTCTAACATTAATAATAGTATCGTATTTATAAGGAGTAGTTTCTTCAATATTGAAAAGTTCTGTAGTAGCAAGCACTTTTGTGGTATTCATGTTAATACCTACTTTTTCTTCCATAAACTCAAAAGCACGCTCGCCCATCCATTTCACCATTGCCTCTTTTCTGCTTTTATAAGCATCCTCAGAAATAACTTCTGGCTTAGTAACCAAAGACTTTGGTTCACGTTTTTCCACTGGAGTAACGTCATCTTCTGGGTCTGAAGCATAAAGAATTGCAAAATACAAACTCTGAACAATGAAAATACATCCAAAAATACACAAACTAATTATCAGAAATACCAATACTGAATAATTAACTTGGGTAAAATAGATAATAGAAAATGTAATGGCATAAACAAGCACTGTAGTGTTGAACGCTTTGTTTACAGAAGGAATATAACCTTGGTCTTTAATTGGAACACTATATCTTCCCATAATAATTGCTACCAATATCCAAGCAAAAGTGAAACCTAGGTATGGCAGAAAATATTTCTCAATAGGTTCTTGAGTATGAAGTGGAGCTATCCAAATAACCAAAAAGAACGAAACTAGCAGATTTACTAAATCTCGTGTTAACTGTGTAATAAAATTTAATGCTTTATTAGACATAAATCCTATGATTAATAGTATAAGATTCTAAATATCTTGTAAAGATATACAAAAAAATCATTACTTTTGTAAAAAAAATTAAAAATATTATCGAAGACTTTAAAAACATAATAAAAGAGATTTTACCTGATGAGTGGGAAGCGTTTTTCGAGGCTCTAAACAAAGAGATTCCCACTAGTGTAAGAATAAACGACAAGGTAGCACTTTGTCCGTCTAGTAATGTGGTACCGCATTGTAAATCAGGTTATTATTTGGATTCTCGTCCTGTTTTCACACTAGATCCAAGATTCCATGCTGGAGCGTATTATGTGCAAGAAGCAGGCTCTATGTATTTAGAAAAAGTAATCGCTGAGCACATTAAAAGCAATCAAATCGTAGTAGATCTTTGTGCCGCTCCAGGAGGTAGATCTACTCACCTTGCCAACCTCATCAGCAAAGACAGTTTGCTTATTTGCAACGAGGCTATGCCTGCTAGAGCAAATATCCTACACGAAAACATGTGTAAATGGGGTCGCAGCGAAGTAATGGTTTGCAACAATAGCGCCAAAGACTTTGGAAAGCTAGGTGCTTTTGCCGACATAATTGTGGCAGACCTACCCTGCTCTGGCGAAGGTATGTTTAGAAAAGATGAGCAGGCTGTAAAAGATTGGTCACTAGAGGCTGTTGAACATTGCGCAGAGCGCCAACGCGAAATTGTTTCCGACGTGTGGGATGCGCTTAAAGAAGACGGCATTTTCATCTACAGCACATGTACGTTCAACCGTAAAGAAAACGAAGAAAACGTGCAATGGGTGTGCGAAGAATTGGGTGCAGAACTTATTGAAAGCAAGCATTTTTATTTCCATACCGATATGAGCGAAGGATTTTTTATTGCCTCAATGAGAAAAACCTCATCTGCTCCAAATTTTAAAAATTTAAAGTCAAAACCTAGCAAATATAACCAATACCAAGAGCTGCTACTTAATGCTGAAAATTGGTCAATCATTGAAAAAGGTTCAGAAATCATTGCCATTCCTCGCCTTTTTGAAGCAGAAATCTTGCATTTTGCAAGCAAACTTAGAGTACTAAAAATGGGTGTTAAACTAGGCGAAAAGGTTGAGAACAAAAAGAAAACACAATTTATTCCAGATACACAACTTGCTCTATGTAAAGATATTAACACAAATAGTTGGGCAAGTGCAGAACTAGATAGACTCAACGCACTTAAGTTTTTAAAATGCGAAAGCATTACACTTACAGATGCCCCTATCGGATATGTTTTGGTAAAATACGATGGAGTAAATCTTGGTTGGGTAAAAAATATAGGAAACAGATGCAACAATCTCTACGAAGACATGTGGAGAATAAGAATGAATATACCAGAGGAATTATGCGCATTACCGTTTTAGGATCAGGCACATCTGGCGGAGTACCAGAAGTAACATGCAAATGTGACACTTGTCTTTCTACAGACCCAAAAGACAAGAGAATGAGAGCTTCTATTTTTGTAGAAACTAAGGGAAAGAATATCCTAATAGACTGTGGACCAGACTTTAGAAGCCAAGTTTTACAAAACAATATAGACAAAATAGACTATATTCTGCTCACTCACGAGCACTACGACCACACATTTGGCCTTGGAGACCTACGCCCATTTGGCGACGTGCATATCTACGCAGAAAACAATGTTTGTGCCTCTGTGCGCCGCACATTTCCATATTGCTTTGCAGAAGTAAAATACCCTGGCATTCCAAAACTTACCCTGCACGAAATCACAGAAAAACCATTTCTACTAGACGATATAGAAATCATTCCTATTAGATACATGCACGCTGCCCTACCTATTTTGGGCTATAGAATAGGAAATTTTGCCTATATCACCGACATTTCTAGCATCCAAGAAGAAGAACTAGAAAAACTAAAAGGGCTAGAAATTCTTATCGTAGATGCTCTGCGAAAAACACCACATTTTTCACATTTTAGCCTTGAGCAAGCCCAAGAATTTGCCGCTAAAATTCACCCAAAAACCACATACTTCACCCACATCTGCCACAGCCTCGGCCGCCATGAAGTAGTCACCAAAGAACTACCCTTCGGCCAACACCTCACCTACGACGGGTTAGAGATAATAGTTAGGAGTTAGGAATTGCTGTGCAAGTGAGAGCAGAACTAAGCGT
>JAXJWL010000005.1:0-7600 GCA_036308065.1 Paludibacteraceae bacterium | reverse complement strand
CAGGCTCTACAATTTCTTCTTCTTCATCATCATCTTCTTCGATTAGTTGAACCTCGTTTTCTTGAGTAGGTTCTATCTCTGGAGAAGTTTTTTCCTCTATGTCAACAACATTAAATTCGATTTCTTCTTGAGCTTTTTCGTCTTCTATGCGTTCTCTGCGTTTTTGGTTTTGTCTAGCAATGATAGCACTGATGCGTTTGGTCCAACTAATAGCAGGGTCGATAAGGAAAATAAGCAGGGTAAAGAAAATGATAGCGCCAAGACCTATATTACCTATAAGTTTTGATAGGTATGAAACTATCTCGTTGCCATGATTACCACCTATTTGTATGTATGGAATATAACTTAGGGTAGGGAGAATAAATGCTGTAGCAACAGACCCCCAAATAGTTATAAAAAATAGGTTGATAAGTTTTTTAGGTAAATTGTATCCGCCTAGCGGGTGAATAAGTTGAAGACCTGCTCTAAGCAAAAACCATGACCAAAACAATGTAGCAATGCCAAACCAATGGTTTATTATAGTGTTTGCCATTTTGGTGCCCACATATCCAAACCAGTTTTCGTATGTTTTAGTATCTTTGCTTGCTTCGTCGAAGGTGTGTTTTAGTAGGTTGTAGTCCTTGTCACCGTCGATAATAAACGAAATTAGTGAAGAAAAAAGGTAAAAAGCGCAAAATACAACGAGCAATCCTATGATGATGCGGACCTTTTCATTTGAGAAAAAGTCTTTGATTTTCAATAGAATATTGTTGTTATTTGTCTTTTTTGCCATTTTATTTTCAAATTTAGTGCAAAAGTAGTAAAAACTTTCGTTAATACCTTATTTAAATAAAGATATTTTTTAACATCGCTATAGATATTCAATTTTAACATTTAAACTTCATTTTCTTTTTTTTTGTTAATTTTTTAACATTTAAACTTCATTTTCTTTTTTTTTGTTAATTTTTTAACATTTAAACTTCATTTTTCTTTTTTTTTGTTAATTTTTAATATTAAAACTTGTTTTCTTCTTTTAATTTTAGCAAAACTTAAATACTTTTGGGGACTCATTAACTTTAAACATTAATTTATGAAAAAAATGCAGAATGTTTTGTTACTTCTGATGCTGCTATTTGGTAATGCAATAGCTGTTTTAGCAAGTAACTACGGCGATGTCTATAAGGCAACTCGCTCGGATTTCCGCGATGAGTCTATTTACTTTGTAATGACGACTCGTTTCTTCGACGGAGATGAATCAAACAACGTACAATGTTGGGATAACCAAGCTGCCAATGCGGGTGACCCACCTTGGCGTGGAGACTTCAAAGGTTTAATTGAAAAATTAGACTACATTAAAGCTATGGGCTTTACTGCAGTGTGGATTACTCCTATTGTAGAAAATGCATCAGGTTATGACTATCACGGTTATCACGCTCACGACTTTAGCAAGGTAGACCACCGCTATGAGTCTAAAGGTGTTGGTTTCCAAGAACTTATCAATGCTGCTCACGCAAAGGGTATGAAAATTATCCTAGATATTGTTCTTAATCACACAGGTAACTTCGGTGAAGCTAATTTGTGCAAGTTGTTTACCCGCGATACCACCATTTCTAAACAAGCAGATATCAATGCTTGTATGATTCCTTATACTAAAAAGGATGGCGGAAAATTACCTGATAATTATTTGTCTATTAAACCAGGTGCACAATATGATTCTCGTCTAACACAGATGAAGAATACATTAGGTCAAAACAATGATGTAAACAATTATTGGCACCACTATGCTCACTTCAACTGGGATAATCATACGCGTTGGCATGGTCAAATTGCAGGTGACTGCGTGGACTTAAATACAGAAAACCCAGCTGTGACTAATTATTTAGTAGAATGCTATGGTAAATTCATTGCAATGGGTGTGGATGGCTTCCGTATTGATACATCTGGTCACATTTCTCGTTTAACCTTTAATAAAGCATTCTTGCCTCAATTTACTGCGTTAGCAGAACAATACAAGGCTAAACGTAACGGTGGACCTTTCCTTATGTATGGTGAGGTTTGTGCTCGTGAACGTAACGTAACATATCGTAACACTCAATATGCTTCTCCTTATTTCTATACTTGGAAAGAAACTAAGGATTATGCTTGGGATACCAGCGAAACATCTTGGAACAACATTGTAGTAATGGAAGGTGAGCTTGGTAATCATACAAACATGAATTCTGTAGAAAAATCAGCTACAGATTATGCTGGTGAAAGTAATTTACCTAATTCTAACAATGCTTTCTTAACTGGAAATAATTATCACAAGCCAGATTATTCAAAATGGAATAACTTTAGTGTGATAGACTTCCCAATGCACTGGAACTTTAGAACTGCAGCAGAAGCATTTGGTGTTAAATCTGGAGATAAACATTACAACGACGCTACTTATAACGTAGTGTATGTAGATTCTCATGACTATGCTCCTGATGGTGCGCCAGAAAGCGTACGTTTCAACCAAGATGAAGATGTTTGGGCAGAAAACTCTTCATTGATGTTTACATTCCGTGGTATTCCTTGTATCTACTATGGTTCAGAAATCCAATTTATGAAGGGTGCTCCTATTGACAAAGGTCCTAATGGTCCTCTATCTGCTACAGGTCGTGCTTATTATGGTGGTTACATCAAAGGTGATATTACTACAACAGACTTTGCAGAATATAGTGCATCTGGTAATGCTAACGCAACTTTGAATCACCCATTAGCACTTCACTTCCAACGCTTGAACCAAATTCGTATGGCAGTACCTGCTCTACGTAAAGGTCAATATAGTACCGATGGTTGTAATGGTTCATTTGCATTCAAACGTCGTTATACTGATGATAAAACAGACTCTTTCGTGTTAGTTTGTATCAGTGGTGGTGCAACATTCTCTAATATTCCAAATGGCAAATATACAGATGTTGTAACAGGTGATGTTAAAAATGTAACCAATGGTTCTTTATCAGTTTCTTGCTCTGGCAAAGGTAACTTGAGAGCATATGTATTGGATACTGATAAAACTAAAGCTCCTGGAAAAGTAGGTAAAGATGGTAAATATCTTTACGGAAGTGCTTCTGTAAATCCAAGTCAACCAGGATACGATGGTTCTGAAGACGAAGAATCTGGCAACAATGGTGGTGGAACTGGTGGAACTGGTGGATCTAGTGAACCAGAAATTGCTATTGACCCATGTGTTGCTAAAGGTGAATATGCTATCTTCTTCCAAAAACCAAGTGATTGGGCAAAATCTATTAATTGTTATATTTGGAAAGATGGCAGTGGTGAAGCTGTAGGTGGATGGCCTGGTACTGCAATGACCAATTTAGGTAATGGAAACTATAAGTTAACCTTGAATGTGGATTTAACAGGATATAACTTTATATTCAACGCAGGTGGTGATAATCAAAAAACAGGAGACTTAAAAGGGTTGAAAATGAGCGCTATGTATAATAGTGCTGGTACTGTGGTTAAAACCATTGCAGAAGGTGATTGCGAAGCAGGTGAGGGTGCAGGAACAATTACTCCAACACCAACCCCAACTCCAACCCCAACTCCAGATGCTCCTTCTGTAGAACCAGGTGAACAATGCGTATTCTTCAAAGCTCCTAGTGGCTGGTCTTCTGCTTACTGCTATGTTTGGTTTGGAGCAGGTGATAGCGATGATAATAGAATATGTGGTGAATGGCCAGGAAAACCTTGCGAAAACTTAGGTAATGGTTATTTCAAATATAGTTTTGACAAGACTATTGGTGATCCTGAACAATGGAATATTATCTTTAATGATGGTCAAGGTGGTACTAAAGGCGTAAATCAAACAGAAGATTTGATATGTAAAAATGCAACTATATATCAAATGGATGGTAGCACATCTTCAGCTCCTACTGTTGGTGTAGAAGATGTTTATGCTCTAAATGTAGATGTTTACGCATACAACCGTGTTATCTATGTGGATAATGCAGAAGGTAGAGAAATCACAGTTCGCTCTCTAGACGGACGTGTTATCTACTCAGGCACAAATACTGCAATCTCTGTAGCAAATGCTGGTATCTATTTAGTAACAGTAGAAGACGCTACATTGAAGATTATGGTAAAATAATCGCAAAGATTACTGAATAAAAATTTTAAAGTAGAGGCTGATAGAAATATCAGTCTCTATTTTTTTTGTAAAAAGTTTTTTTTAGTAGGGGGATAAATGGTCTAATAATCAATAAAAAACATAGGAATTTTTCTTGGTGGAGTAAAAAAATAGTTGTATCTTTGTGCCCGTATTTCCGAAAGGTATGTTTTAAGTCGTTGGCATAGTGCTACGCACCTTAGGAAGGTATTTTATAAATTAATTATAATTATGTACGCAATTGTTGAAATCGCTGGACAACAATTCAAGGTTACAAAAGACCAAAAATTGTATGTTCACCGTCTAAACGAAGAACGTGGTGCAAGTGTTGAATTTACACAAGTTCTTTTAGTTGATGCTGACGGACAAATCAAAGTTGGCGCTCCTGTAGTAGAAGGCGCTAAAGTAGTAGCTGAAGTAGTGTCTCACGTTAAAGGCGAAAAAGTAATCGTTTTCAAAAAGAAAAGAAGAAAAGGTTACCGCGTTAAAAACGGACACCGTCAAAGCTTCACAGAGTTAGTAATTAAAGATGTTATCGCTTAATTAAAGAAAGGAGACTAAAAAGATGGCACATAAGAAAGGTGTCGGTAGTTCAAAGAACGGCCGTGAATCAGAAAGCAAACGACTTGGTGTAAAAATCTATGGTGGTCAATTTGCAAAAGCAGGTAACATTATCGTAAGACAACGTGGTACAGTTCACAATCCAGGTGAAAACGTAGGTATTGGTAAAGACCACACTCTATTCGCTTTAATCGATGGTGTTGTTGTGTTCCGCAAAAAAAGAGACAACAAATCATTCGTTTCAGTACAAGCAGTAGAAGCTTAATTACGATACGTAATAAAAAAACTCATAATTTTAGGGGATAACCAATAAAAAATTTGGTATCCCCTAATTTTATTTATAAATTTGCATTTGTGTAAAAATTAAAGGATATGTTAACATTAAAATACATCACAGAGAACACAGAAGATGTAATTCTTAGACTAGCTAAGAAACATTTTGATGGAAAAGAAGTTATAGAAAAAGTAGTAGCTTTAGATAAAGAAAGAAAAGCAACCCAAGGTGCTGCAGACAATGCTTTATCTCAAGTTAATCAACTTTCTAAACAAGTGGGAGATTGCTTTAAACAAGGCAAAGCGGAAGAAGCTAATGCTTTGAAAGCACAAATAGCTCAAATTAAAGAAGAAAGTAAAGCGCTTTCTGAAAAACAAGAAGCTATTGAAAAAGAAATTACAGACATTCTTCTTACAATTCCAAACCTTCCAAACAATGAAGTGCCAGAAGGTCGCACAGCAGAAGATAATGTGATTGAAAAAACAGGTGGCAATTTAGAAGACCTGCCAGCAGATGCTCTTCCACACTGGGAACTTGCAAAAAAATATGATTTAATCGACTTTGAACTAGGTGTGAAAATAACAGGTGCTGGTTTCCCTGTATATAAAGGTAAAGGTGCTAGACTTCAACGCGCTCTTATCAATTTCTTCCTTGATGAAGCGCGCAATGCAGGTTATGAAGAAATTATGCCTCCTACAGTGGTAAATGCTGCTTCTGGTTATGGTACAGGCCAACTTCCTGATAAAGAAGGTCAAATGTATCACGCTACAGCAGACGATTTGTATTTAATTCCAACTGCTGAGGTGCCTGTAACAAATATCTATCGCGACGTTATCTTAAACGAAAATCAACTTCCTATTAAAAACTGTGCTTATACACAATGTTTCCGTAGAGAGGCTGGTTCATACGGTAAAGATGTGCGTGGTTTAAATCGTCTACACGAGTTTTCTAAAATAGAAATCGTGCGTATTGATACTCCAGAACATTCATACGAAAGCTTGAAGGAAATGATTGACCATGTAGAAAACTTGGTTAAGAAATTGGAACTTCCATATAGAATCCTTCGCCTTTGCGGTGGTGATATGAGTTTCACTTCTGCTATTACATTCGACTTTGAAGTGTATTCAGAAGCACAAAAACGTTGGTTGGAAGTAAGTTCTGTATCAAACTTTGAAAGCTATCAAGCAAACCGCTTAAAATGTAGATACAAAGGTGCAGACAAGAAAACACAACTTTGCCATACATTAAATGGTAGTGCACTTGCTCTTCCACGTATTTTGGCTGCGCTTCTTGAAAATAACCAAACACCAGAAGGAATTCGTATTCCAGCGGCGTTGGTTCCATATACAGGATTTGATATGATTAAATAATATGGTTAAAGCTCCTTTATATCCATTACGATTTGAGCCTATTTACAAAAACACTATTTGGGGCGGAGATAAAATCCTTGCCCTTAAAGGTATGCAACCCAATGGTGAAAATTTAGGTGAGAGTTGGGAAGTGTCTGGTGTAGAAGGCAATGTCTCTGTGGTAGCAGATGGATATTTAAAAGGAACATCTTTAACTGAACTTATACAGAAATATAAAGAAATTTTTGTAGGGGAGACTGTTTACCAAAGGTATGGTAATCAGTTTCCTTTGCTTTTTAAATTTATAGACGCTCACGACGATTTGTCGGTGCAAGTGCATCCCGACGACGAGATGGCTCGTAAGCATCGCCAAAGCAATGGTAAAACAGAGTTTTGGTATGTGATAGATGCAGAAGAGGGTAGTTCGCTGTATGCAGGGCTTAAAAAGAACTGCACTCCAGAGGAATTGCGCACTGCTGTGGAGAGTGGTGATGTGTGTGGACTTCTAAATAAAGAAGAAGTGGTGGCAGGAGATGCGTTTTTCTTGCCTGCTGGTCGTGTACATGCTATTGGTGCAGGACTTCTTATTGCGGAGATACAACAAACTTCCGATGCTACATATCGTTTGTTCGACTACAATCGTGTAGATAAAAATGGAAACCCACGTGAGTTGCATTTAGATAAGGCGTTGGAGTCTATAGATTACAAAATTTATAGAAATTATAAGACCATATATAATAGGAATAGAACTTGTAAGTCTATTCAGCTAAAAGAATGTGGTTATTTTACTATAAATTTGCTCACTGCAGACACATTTGTGAAGTTTGACTACAAAGGATTGGACTCTTTTGTGGCATTTATGTGTGTAGAGGGTAGTGCAGTGTTTACTTCTCAAAGAAAATTTAATGGAAAAATAAGCAAAGGTGAAACAATTTTGTTTCCTGCGTGCGACCTTCCAGTAGCTTTGATACCTGAAAATGACAAGGTAAAACTGCTAGAAGTGTACGTAAAATAGCTTTTTTCAAAAAAAATGCACTTTTTTTGAAAATTTCTTTGAAAATATTTGGTGGATTCAAAAATGTGTGCTATCTTTGCATCGCAATTGAGAGAAACACGGGATGTAGCGCAGTCCGGTTAGCGCACCTGCTTTGGGAGCAGGGGGTCCCAGGTTCGAATCCTGGTATCCCGACAACACAAAGACTTCAGAATTTCTGAAGTCTTTTTTAGTTATATAGGAACGATTGGTAAAAATAGATTTATTCTGTATTAATGAAGTTGTAAATTTATTGTTATGAAAAAAGT
>JAXJWL010000004.1:0-4009 GCA_036308065.1 Paludibacteraceae bacterium | reverse complement strand
GTGGCAGACGCTTCGATATGTGCCGCGACTGTGGAGTTACAGAGTTTTGCCCAAACTGCGGAGGTTGGCTCCTGAATAGTTGGGAGTTAGAAGGAAAGTGGATTGAGAAAAAGCTCCACAAGCCTCATCATCATCACCACTGAAAATCTTATCATTAGATAATAGTTATTGCAAGGACGCATGATTCTATAAAAAGGTTCATGCGTCCTTTTTACGTACATCTTGCAACAATTTTTAAGAAATATATTCAATCGTTTGCATATGTGTTACAAAAATGTTACATTTGCACGCTAAACTAGAATAAAATAAAACAAAATAAATATGCGAAAGATTTTACTTTTTTTATCACTTATTTTTTGCTCAATGTGCTTCGTGGCACAAGCTGCTTGTGAGGTAAATACAACCTTCACAGATGTTAAGTATGAGCAAACTGCAGACAACGTTATTGCACTAAGTTGGAAGTATTCAAAGGTGGAAAGAAATGACGTTTTCCGAGTTTATCGCTACGAAAAAAATGCTGATGAAGGGCCTAATGAAATTCTTCTTAGAACAATTCTAGCTACAGATCCATGTGAATATAAAGACTATCCAGAAGGTCAAGTGCCAACCGTTCCAGAGAAAAAGGATCCTACAGCGGAAACTCTTTACACAAGTTCAATCTATGGTTTGGATTTAGAAGGTGATATTACTTATGCGTTTGCTATAGAGTTTAAAAGAACATTAACTTCAGGTGAAGATTTAAGTTATTTCGTGTATATACAACAAGAAGGAGAAAACTTTAAACCAGCAACAACTCTTGAATGTGCTACATGGTATACTTACACATACGGTCTAAATTGGCAAAATCCTGCTCTTACAGATAAAAAATCGCAATCAGTTACTTTAAATTGGCAACCATATGCAGCAGAAGGTGATTATTTGTACACAGTATTTGGGGTGAAACACGACAAAGTGTTTGAAACTACAAAAGAAACATCTGCTACTGTCAATCACTTAGAGTCTGGTATCGATCCTGAAACAGGCGATAAAATTTTTCACGAGTTTCAAGTGCGTGCATACGACGAAAATGGTAAATATATTGCTACTACTCCAGTTGTGTATTACGAACCAGAACCAGTAGTGTGTTTAACTTTCCCAGAAGCAAGCGCTTCTAGCAATACTGTTACACTTACTATCTTAGGATACGACGATGGTTTCGATACTCAAGCTAAATCTTTCACATTGACAAATGGTGATGAAAAAGTTGAATGTCAGTCTATTACAAATAATAAATTCACATTCAAATTTAATTCTATAGATTACACTCAACCATTTAGATTGGAAACCAAACGTAAAGTGGATGGTATGGGTGAAGTAAAAGCTGTGGGTATATTTGAGTTAAACTCAGATGGAACATTGAAAACTCAATATTGCGATATTATTTTTGACTTAAATGTAACTCACGTCACACAACATACAGTGAAACTTGAATGGGCAGACCCAGGTTTTGATCCTACAAATGCAATACTTCAATATCAAGTAGAAGGAGATGATAGTACTCTACAAACTATAGAGTTAGCAAATCCTAAAGCTAATGTCTACGATTTGGGTGGTTTGGAACACTCTACTGAGTATGAATTTACACTTAAACTGTCTGATGAATACAATAACCAAGCAAAAGCAACAGCAACAGTTACAACTAAGGTAGGTAGTATTTGTGGAATGGAAAATACCACAAGTGGTTCTACAGGTTTAGGATGTACAGCTAAAAATGGTGGTGTCTTCTTAATGCCATACGATTTAGAGTTTTATACTGCATATCATGATCAAGCAAAGAAAGATCCATACGTAGTAGTAAGATTTAAACCACTTGGTACTCAACAATTAAATGAAGTTAAACTATACGCTACCACAGAAAAAGGTTTTATTACTGATGTCGTAGGTATCACAACACAAGCCATGTCGAAAGGTGAAGATGGTTGGTATTATACAGAACTAGATAAATTAGGTTGGATTTCATTCTTAAAAACTGATATTAAAGATGATCAAAATATACGTTTCTCTGTCAGTGTAAAACACAATGATGGATGTAGCGGCACAATTTATAGTAATACCTATTTCACCAAGTTTGTGTCATACAAAGTTGGTACAGGTTGTCAAGACGACGCAGTCTTTTCTATCATCAAATTTGAAAAGATATATGAAAAGCAATCTCAGTTTACACTACAAACCAATGGTCGTATGGCTGCTGTGGGCGTGTTTACAGAAGATGGTTATTTGGGTGGTGAAAAATTTGATTTGAATAAACGTGTTTTCTATAATAATTTCGACGATGCTCCATCTAAGTTTACCTTAGATATTTCAGACTACGAAGTGGGTGTTTACTATATGCACATTCACGACGTGTATGGTGAAGCTGGCGAACTTAAATATTTATGGGCTATTTATTAATAGGAGGTAGAAGATTATGAAAGCAAAATTATATAAAATATTAAGTGTTTTAGCAGTATTCTTTTTCTGCCTAACAACTTTTACTGCAGGAGCTGCGGACTTTACATCAGGAACAAAATTATATTTAAAGCCTAATAGCAATTGGACACAGTCAAATGCAAGGTTTGCTGCTTATTTTTTCTACAAAGATTCTAAAGGGAATGAATCTAATAAAGAATGGGCCTCTATGAGCAGCCTAGGAAATGATGTTTATATGGTTGAGGCTCCAAAATATAATAATAAAACTATAAGTTTTAATTATGTGATTTTCTGTCGTATGAATCCAGGGAACCAAACAAATAATTGGGGTAATAAATGGTCTCAAACGGAAGATCTTGTATATGATGGTTGTAAAGATCTATATACCTTGCCGAATGATGCACCTACTGGTTCAGAAAACAAGGCAACAGGAACATGGAGTGGTTATAATAAATATTTCATCACTGGTGAAGGAACAAGTAATATTTGGTGTAATGGAAGTGGTTGGGAACCTGGAGTATGTGAAAATATGTTAGTAAACAACCAAATTACTTTTACAAACCTTCCTAAAGGAGACTATCAGTTTAAAATTACCAATGGTAGTTGGGAAACAACTTATGCACATTCTTCTCATTTTAACGAAGCGAATAGTACTCCTAAGTCAAGTTATATTTCGTACATAAATACAAGTGACGACAATATAAAAATAACTACTACAGTGTGCTCTGATATAACAGTAAAGTTCAATCCTTCTGCAACAAAGAAAATTTCTGTAGAGGCAACATTCCATGAACCAAAATACCTTCTAATGGGTGTAAACACCGATTGGAAAAATGGTATAGAGTTAGTTAAAAATCCTGACAACGGCAGTGAATGGATGGCATTAGGTGTAGAAATCAATGCAGAAAGAGATGCTGTTCAGATTGTAACCAAAGACTTATGTTGGGAAGATGATGCATTCTGCAATAATGTAAAGTATTCTACAACAGTACCATATTATGTAAAAGATAATAATATCATTCTAGAAACAGGTACATACGATTTCTACTTTAACCCAACCGAAAATAAGGTTCACATTGAAGGTGAAGTTAAGAAAGCGGTAACTGTATATCTAGATATAAACGGTAAGGATTGGAATAATGGTCGTGTTGCTCTGTATTACTACAAAGGTGACGCAACTCGTTGGGTTTCTGCAATAGCGTGCGATGGAGATAATAATATATATTATGCACAAATACCTCGTGGTTTCGACACATATGTTTGGGTAAAACTTAAAAAAGATACAGATAATAGTTGGGATAATAAAGAAAAGACAGAAGATCAAACTGTTAATATTAAACTAAATTCACTACAAAATTTAGCGAAATTAACAGATGATAAAGATAAAGATTGGCATTTAAAAGTAGACCTTTCTGAATACACAGGCTACTGCAAACAAGAATTCCCAATTCAAGTAAAACTTCTAAATGACCCTTTACAAGAAGGCGCTGCTTGGAAACTTGACGCACAAGTAGTAGGAGAAGTAGGTGCACAAATTGAAGAATATGGTTTCTTTATAAAT
>JAXJWL010000003.1:0-1905 GCA_036308065.1 Paludibacteraceae bacterium | reverse complement strand
GCTAGGGTAAATACACGGTTGCACCATTTGTTGAAGCCAGACTCAAATTCGCATTTTGGAGGAGTTGCCACCACAAGTCTTTTAATAGTTGACATTGGTTGCACAGATTTGTAGATGTAAATCATGCGGTTTACACCTCCAAGAAGCGAGTCTGTCATATTGCCAAAGAAAGAGTCTGACACAGTGCTTTTTCTGTGCAAACCTAATACCACGTCGGAGATATTCTTTTCTTTCACCACATTGCAGATACCGCTAGAAATGTTTAAATCGTAGCGAGAAATACGTTTTACCTTCACATCTGCTCCTGCTCCAATGTTTGCAGCTCTATCTAGAAGTTTTCTGCCTTGTGTTACCTGTTCAGGGTCTTGGAAATCGTCTACTACTTTTAGAGCATAAACAGGTTGATTGTCTTTTTTCTCTTTTATAAGTAGAGCAAGTTCCATAAGGCTGTCTAGAGTCTCTGGATTTGCAACAGGTATAAGAATACGATTTTCTGGGTTGTAATTGTTTTCAGAAGTCTCTAAATCGGTTTTAAGGGCTAGTTTTTTAGCTGCTTTTTCTGTGAAAATAGAACTGATGGTACAAGTAACTAAAATCATTACGATAGTACCATTAAGAATTTCTTCAGATAGTAACCTAATTTCAGAACCTTCTGTAGTAGTGCCTATTACTAAATTATATGCAATAGTTACTGCAGCAAGGGTGGCAGCTGCTTGCGCATTGCTTAAACCAAATATCATCGTTCCCTCTTCTGGCTCCATTTTATATACCTTTTGAGTAAGTTTTGCTGCAAGGTATTTGGCAAATGTTGCTACCAAAGACATTACAATAGCGGTAACAATAGTAAGATAACCGTCGAAAATTACCTTAAAGTTTACTACCATACCCACACTAATAAGGAAGAATGGAATGAAAATAGCATTGCCCACAAAGTCTATTCTATTCATAAGTGGCGACCTGCGAGGCACAAGTCTATTTAGGGTAACACCTGCTAAAAATGCACCAATAATGTATTCCACTCCTGCCATTTTTGCCAAGAAAGAAGAAAGGAACACCATGGCTAGCACAAAAATATATTGCACTATATTGTCGTCAAATCTTTTGAAAAACCATCTGCCTACAAGTGGATACAAATAGAAAAGAATAAAAGAATATATTCCTAAACTTATGGTAAGTTTTACCCAAAACATATAGTCTATACTACCTTGTCTTACCACCTCTAGGATAATAGCAAGTACAAGCAGAGATAGTATAGTAGTAATCATAGTGCCACCCACAGTAATATTTACAGACCTTTGTTTTGCAACACCATAACGACTAATGATAGGGTATGCAATAAGGGTGTTTGAGGCATACATACTGGCTAAAACCACAGCAGAAAGTGCGCAATATTTTATCAATGTTACGTTGTTTGCCGCATCTCCGCTTAGCCATGTGATGCCTTCTGCAGTGCCAGATGATGTAAGAATGATTTCTTTTATTAGATAATAACCAGTTACTGTACCTATAATCATAGGAATAATAAAGGTTAATATCCCAAAGACTATACTTTTATTTTTGTTTTGCTTAAAGTCGTTCATATCCATGTCTATGCCTGCCACAAACATGATATAAAGGATACCTACCTGACCAAAAAGTTCAAAACTACTATCGTGACTCAATAAATTGATACCGTTAGGGCCTAAAATCATACCGGCTAAAATCATGCCCACAATATGTGGAATTCTAATTTTGTCGAATATAATTGGCGCAAATAAAATAATACCTAAGACCACTGAAAATATTAAAACAGGGTCTTGCAGTGGCAGATTAAATAAGTCTGATAATAGTTCTTTCATTAAATCTCAGTTAGTGTGTTATGAACGAATTTGGCCGTTGCCAACGATTAACCATTTGTATGTGCAT
>JAXJWL010000002.1:0-5153 GCA_036308065.1 Paludibacteraceae bacterium | reverse complement strand
TGTCGAACGATGGTTGGTGGGGTGATACTCCAGGTCATCGTCGATTGTTCGATTATTGTCGTCTGCGTGCGATTGAGACTCGCCGAGCTATTGCCCGAAGTGCCAATACAGGTGTGTCTGGATTTATCTCGTCGCGAGGCAATGTCATGCAGCGATTGGACTGGGAGGAGCGTGGAGTATTGAATGCCGATGTTGAGCTACGCGACGAGCAGACTATGTATGTCCGTTATGGCGATTGGATTGGCCGTCTATCGTGGTTGCTCACGCTGCTGTGTGTTCTCTATTACTCAGCATATCGTACCCGTCGTAAAAATCATCTTGTAGATTAATAGTGTTTTAGAATGATTGTAATTGTATGAACTACAACCAAACCATAGATTTCCTTTTCAATTCGTTCACAAGTTTTCAGCAGGTAGGTGCCGATGCTTATAAGCCTGGCCTTGAGCGTATTTCGGAGTTTTGCGAGCACCTGGGTAATCCTCAGTGTAACTTTCACACTATTCATGTGGCGGGAACAAATGGCAAAGGCTCTGTGTCGCATACATTGGCTGCAATTTTACAATCGGCTGGCTACAAAGTAGGCCTTTACACTTCGCCTCACTTAAAAGATTTTTCGGAACGCATTCGCGTAAACGGCAAACCAATATCTGAGCAATATGTGATAGATTTTGTGCGTGAAGCAGATGAGATTATTGGGAAACTAAATCCTTCATTTTTTGAGATTACTACCCTGATGGCATTTACATACTTCAAACACGAAAATGTAGATGTAGCAGTAATAGAAACAGGTCTTGGCGGACGACTTGATAGCACAAATATAATATCTCCTGTGCTTTCTGTGGTAACAAATGTGAGTTTCGACCATGTAAACTTGCTTGGCAACACTCTTGAAAAAATTGCATTTGAAAAGGCTGGTATTATTAAAAAAGGTATTCCTGCTGTGGTGGGTGAAATGCCAAATGAACTTCGCCCAATTTTTACTGATAAGACAGAGAAAGTTGTTTTTGCAGAAGACAATGCTGCTTCAGACTATGAATTTGAACTAAAAGGATATTGTCAAGATAAGAATAAAAAAACTATTCTTGCTGCGGCAGAATTGTTAAAAAAAGAATTTGACATTAAGGAAGAAAATATTGTAGAAGGTCTAAAGAATGTGGTAGAGTTTACCTCGCTTATGGGTCGCTGGCAAAAACTTTCTTCTGAACCACTTACAATTGCAGACACTGGTCACAATGTGGCAGGCATGCAATATATAGTTTCACAAATAGCTGATATTAAAGCATCTGCAAAGCGTCTTGTAATTGGTATGGTTGGAGACAAGGATATTACTTCTATGCTAAAACTCCTACCTAAAGATGCTATTTACTATTTTTGCAATGCTCAGATACCAAGAGCACTTCCTGCAGAAGAACTAAAAGCAAAAGCATCTGAATTTGGACTTAAAGGCAATGCCTACCCTTCTGTAGCGGAGGCACTTGAGGCTGCAAAACGTGATGCTAGTGAAAATGACTTTATTTTTGTTGGTGGAAGCAATTTCACCGTAGCGGAAATTTTGTAAAATGAAACATAAACTATTAATATTACTATTTATTTTTTGTGTGGCAAACTGTTTTGCTACAACAAAAAACAATAAAATATACAAGGCTTGGACAAAAGACATAAGCAATACTGAGATTTCTGTGCTTACTTGTTCGCCGGGCGACCAAATATATTCTATTTTCGGACACACTGCAGTGAGGATATACAATCCAAATATAAACTTCGACGCAGTAGTAAACTACGGTTTGTTTGACTTTAATCAAGAAAGTTTCGTTTACAGGTTTGTGAAAGGCGAAACAGACTATATGTGCGGAGCGGAAACTTACGGCAACTTTATATATTCGTATGCGTTGCGCGGAAGCGGAGTGAAAGCTACAGTTTTGGACTTAACCGACGCTGAAAAAGAACGTCTTATTAGAATTTTAGCACACGACGTATTACCTAAAAACAGAGAATATAGATACAATTTTGCATACAACAACTGCGCAACAAAAATAAGGGATATAGTAAATTTTGCCTACTCTGGCAAATATGAAAGTATACAACCTTCTGAATACACATTCAGAGAAATCATTGGCAAATATGCAGAAAACTATCCTTGGTATATGTTCTCGTTTGATATTTGCCTTGGCGGTAAAGCCTACAACACCCTGATGACTCCAGAAGAAGCACAGTTTTTACCTGAATATCTAGACGCTGCACTAAACAATTGCATAATAAATAGAGACGGAGAAGAAATCAAGCCAAAAACAAGAGAAGAAATACATATTGCTCCAGAAAACACTACAGTAGAAAAAAAAATTTTCACACCATTTGTGATGGCTTGCATCTTGCTAGTACTTTCAATATGCAATCTAGTTTTGGGTAAAAGATTTGGAAAAGGTCTCCGCATCGCAAGCAATATTTACAGCGGAACTATATTTTTCACCTACACTCTAGTTGGACTTTTAGTTACATTTTTGGTATTCTTTTCCGAACATCCATTCACCACATGGAATATGAATTTCTGCATTTTCAACCCACTTATTGCAATTCCATTTGTAGGATTGATTATAAAGAACAAGAGTGTATTCTTTAAGATAATAAACGCTGCACTTGTGCTACTTGCAGTATTATTTATACTTTACGCTTTAATATTTTGGAGTTTCACAAACCATGCGCTTATACCACTAGCAATAGTGCTAATTTTAGAAATCAACAAAAGACTGATTTAATGACACCGATATTATATTTAATCCCATGTACATTGGGTGATACAGATCTAAACAATGTTTTGCCTGCGGCGAATGCAAGTATTGTTACTTCACTTAAATACTTTATAGTGGAGAATATACGTACTGCACGTCGTTTTCTAAAAAAAGTTGATAGAAACATTAATATAGATGAACTTGTTTTCTTTGAACTTAATGGGCATACTAAAGCAGAACAAATTTCTACTTTTCTAAAACCAATGGCAGAAGGACATAGTATGGGGGTGATTTCTGAGGCTGGTTGTCCTGCAATTGCAGACCCGGGTGCAGATGTGGTGGGCATCGCTCAAAGCAAAGGTTACACAGTGAAACCACTTGTAGGACCTTCTTCTATACTTCTTTCTCTTATGGGTTCTGGGTTCAATGGCCAGAGTTTTGCATTTCTAGGATATTTGCCTATTGACGCGGCAGAAAGAAACAAGATGTTCAAAAAAATGGAGCAAAGAATCTACTCTGAGCATCAAACTCAGATATTCATAGAAACTCCATATAGAAACATGAAACTTGTGGAAGATATTCTTAAGAATTGCCAAAACAACACAAAACTTTGCATTGCCTGCGATATAACACTCGAAACGGAATATATTAAGACCTTAACCGTAGCTCAATGGCGTAAAGCGACCTTGCCAGATTTAGCGAAGAGGCCTACGATATTCTTGCTTTATAAATAAGGGTTCAGAGAGCGACTGTATGACAAACTCGTATCGGGCACTTCGACAAGCTCAGTGACCGATTTACGGACACTGCACGCAGTGTCCCTACAGTAGAATAAAACCAAATGTCAGCACATACACTACTGCTATGCACAGCACTTGTTTGTTTCCCATTACTCCTTTGTCGGCTTTGAAGTAGTGAAACTTGCACACGGTGTATTTGTATAAGAAGTATGAAATATACCCTGCTGCAACACCTACCAAAGCACCACAAATGATGTCTAGTGGGAAGTGTACCCCAAGATACATTCTAGAATAGCAGTTGAGCGCTGCCCAAGAGAATATAAGAGCAGAATACCATTTGTTTCTAAAAAGAAGACAAGTAAGTGTGGCTATGCCAAAGGTATTTGAAGCGTGAGAAGAGCAGAAACCATATAGAGAACTTCTGTAGTCGTTTACTATGTGAAGAATATCTTTAAGCTGAGGGTCGTGAGTAGGTCTCAATCTCTCAAAAAATGGTTTACAAAAGCCAGATGCCACTTGGTCGGCAATTAAAACGCACAAACCTACTGCAAGCGCAGCTATCATCGCATCCTTACCTTTTGTTTTAACAAGGAAAAATATTATAGAAAGATAAAGTGGAATCCAGACAAAACGGTCTGAAATCCACCACATTATTTTATCCCAAAATGGAGCATTTAGAGAGTTGATATTTACCAACAACTCTCTATCCCACTCTATTATTGCATTAAAAAAATCCATTAAATCACTTCTATTGCACTAGCAGGCATCCAACCTGAATTTCCATCCAATGTACTTATTTCCACCCATTCGCCAAGTGTAGATTTAATCTTTACTTTGGTGCCTTCGTGCAGGATAAATAGGTCGTTGCCACTGCTATCTGGAGAACTTTTTATTGTTACTGTTTGAGAGAAAACTATTGCCTCAGATTTTGAAGTTTCCACTTCGTAACGTGTATAAGCACACAAAATAGAGATAATAGTAAAGAATAGTGCCACTATTGCCACTGAAAATCCTACTTTTCTAACCCACATTTTTCTAACGAAGATGTATAGAGAAAGTGCAACTAGCAGTACTACAAACAAAGAAATTGTTATCCATGCCCAAGCATCGGCAGAAGTAATATTTGCAATAGCATTCCACCAATCTACCAAAAATACAGTACCCAAAGAATCAATTTTATCTACTGTGCGAGTCTGTGCAAACTCAAGATTGTGCTTTGCATCATCGTGAGAAGGGTCCAACTTTAAGGCACGTTCGTAGTTTAAAATGGAAGCAGCAAGTTCGCCTTTTCTAAAGTAGCAATTTGCCACATTGTAATACAAATCTGCAGACTCGTAGCCTTTTTCTAATGCAGAATTGTAGATTTCTAAAGCATTATTAAACTCCCCCGCTGTATATGCAACATCAGCTTTGTCTAAGTTGAATTCTCCTACAGCTTGCACATTTAAGCAAACTATAAGTGCTATAAATAAACTATATATCTTGTTTTTCATATTATCTTAAAGTATTATCAAGTTCACCTATAAGTTCTGCAGCTCTAGAATAAATATTTTCCATCGAAAGACTTTCGTCCACCACAGGAGAGAATCTTGCAAATTCACAGTCAGACAAGCAAGCCAAAAACTCTGTGATAAGTTTTTCGTCACAGTTATGTGAAATAAGTTTTTCTTGAACATTGTCTTTGGTA
>JAXJWL010000001.1:0-1672 GCA_036308065.1 Paludibacteraceae bacterium | reverse complement strand
TCAATCAAAATACTTAAATTTGTATTTTGTGAATATTATCATTAAATACAATAATCAATTTATGAAAAAAATCAGTTTAATTGTCTTTTTGGCAATGGTTTCGCTAGTGAGCGTGTTTGCTCAATCTTACACTGGCGACCAAGCTAAAAGAGGTTACGCTATCTTTAGTGATAAAGTAACCTTTATCTTCGACGAAAACATCTATGGCGTACGTCCAGAACGTGTATTCGTGACTGGAGATTTCCGTGGCTGGGATGCTTCTACCGAGGTAGGAGAGTGGGAACTTAAAAAAGTAGGCGAACAATGGATGCTTACTTTCGACAACGTTGACGAAAGCGTGATTAAACCAAACACTGGTTTCAAATTCCGCATCAACAACGAAGGTCAATGGTTAGACCCAACAGACCAATCTCCAAACGTGAAAGGTGGCAACCTTATCTACGAAATGGACCGCGTTGTAGCAGGTCTTACTGCAGAAATCAGAAAAAGCAACCTTATTTGGGCTAACATTTCTGGTGTAAAACGTTCATTCAACCCTGCAGACTACATCATTAAAGATGCTCAAGGCAACGAAATCAAAGTAGTAGGAGTTCTTCCAAACGAATCTACCACTACACTTATCGTTCCAGAAAAAGACCTTGACATTCGTCGTGTTTACTACCTAGAAATTCCTTCACAAAAACTTAGAGCAGCTTGTTCATACGAAGGTTGGTTCCGTGAAGTATATTCTACCAAAGAATTGGGTGCGAATATTGACAATGGCGTTACTTCAATTCGTGTATTCGCTCCTCGTGCAGAGTTAGTTAAACTATACCTTTACAAAGGTGCAAACGACACAGAGGCATATCAAACTTTCGACATGAAAGTGGACAATGATGGTGTTTGGGAAACAATTATCAACGAAGACCTACACGGTGTGTACTACGACTTCACAGTACATGGTTCTACCGACCCAGGTAACTTCTTCTACGAAACCAAACCTGTTCATATCAACGACCCATACGCTCGTGTAAGCGACGATACATTTGGTAAATGCCGTATCTGGCACCGCACCAAAGCAGCTACTCCTCTAAAAGGTGGTATTCCTAAAATGGAAGACGTGATTTCATACGAAGTACACGTACAAGACTTCACCGACAATCTACCATTGCCAGATAGTTTAAAAGGTACTATCCGTGGTATGATTACTCCAGGTCTTAAAAACAAAAATGGCGAAAAAGTAGGTTTCGACTATCTTGTAGACCTTGGCATCAACGTGGTTCACTTAATGCCAGTACAAGAATACCTACACTTCCCAACAGACGACTGGTACGAATCATTCAAAGACGACCCATATATGATTGAGCAAGGTATCGCTCACGAAAACTATCAATGGGGTTATCGTACTTCATTTGCTATGGCTGTAGAATCTCGCTATCGCGTGAAAGGAGCTGAACTTGGTTCAGAACGCGACGATATGCGCGACCTAGTTCAAGCATTCCACGACAAAGGTATTGCCGTGATTATCGACATCGTGCCAAACCACACTGCAGAAGATATGGATGGCAAACAATTCTTGTTCAACTTCAACGGTTTCGACAAACAATATTACTATCGTACCAAAAACTTTGAACACATTGGTGCATACGGTAATGAGGTAAAAACAGAAAACCGTCCTATGACTCAACGTTGG